>NZ_JBKQXN010000168.1:0-69301 GCF_046762905.1 Yoonia sp. R2-816
TCAGATCCAACCGGCAGCACACTTTCCCCATAGACACCGCCAACCCCCGCGGCTTCCACCCTGAGAGATTTTTCAACGCGGGCCACCCTTACGGCCAAGCTGAGACCTCGCGCCATGGCCCGCATCAGAAAATCTTCATCATACATGCCTATTTCTGCACCGCAACGAATGACGGCTTTCCAAACGACCTCTCAAAACTTGATACCGTGGGTATGACCGCTTATGTCGAATACCCTATAACAAATTTACATATTAGGCTTTGTCATCCTCCACCGTCTGGGTCAGGATGACAAAGCGGCCATTGTAGAGTAACCCGTCTATCCGTTGAGTGTTGATTTAACTACGGTATTGTGCGCTGTTGCATTAAAGTGTTGCTGTGCATAGCCTCTCACAAGCTGCATATCTGCACTCATAGCCCCAATTAGTTTGGCTTCAACGGTACACCAAGCATAGTATTTGAATGCCCTGACTTCAGTCTCTCCATTTTCCGATATTTCAATGAGAACTACGTCTTCGGGTTTGTCAGGATAGTCGCGTTCTGGAAGTGCATCATCGGTCATCTAATGTCCTTTCTTAACAATTTTGAGGTTTGGTATTATCAGCTACCTTCGAAGTTTGTTGTTTCAATCTCCGTTAGAAAGTGGTGAGGCAACTATCTGCAAAAATATGGAGTCCAGCCTAGGTGCACATGATCCAAACGGATCACGGGCACATAAATTTCTTTGATTAACGTCAAGCGACTGGTGGCAATACGCGAAGTATCAGCCGTATCAGTTCAGTTCGGCTGCCAACTCCCGCCTTAGAGAGGACCGCGGACACCTGGTTTTTTGCCGTTGTGGGGGTTGTGTTGCGCCGCTCCGCAATCTCTGCAATGTTTGCACCATCAGCAATCCATCGACAGACATCCGTTTCTGCTTGAGTCAACCCGTAGAGTTCCGTGAATCGATCCAATCGAAGGTAAGGAATCTGTTCGGGATCAATGATCGTGACAAGCACCCCGTCTAGTCCCTGCTCCAACTCAGCCTTGCTGTCACTTAAAGGACTAATATCTAACAGTAGCGGTGTTAGACCTGACGGTCGGACTAACGAAACCAAGGACTCGTGTCGATTGGCCTGACCCTGCGCTGTGCAGCCGACGTCGAGGATGTGAGTTCGAATTTTGGAAGTTACATCAGGGTCAACAGTTACAATCCTACCATCACGAGCGAGCGCAACGCCGTCATTCTGTTCTAATATTCTCTCCGCCTCAGCATTCTTAACGATGACCTGCCCGTCTGGCAGCGCGATTACAATACCCGCCTGCACCTGATCCAGAGCTGAAAGCGCCGCCTTATATCGGGCTTTCAGAAGTGTGAATATACGGCCGATCTCTAGAGCTTTTGTTAGATGCGGAAGCAGAGCCCGCGATCTTTCACTCGCTGCAAGAGGAATTTCGAGTTCTTGCTGATCAAATCCGATACTCATGGCATCAAACCAAATGGTATCAGCGTTTAGGCGCACTCCAAGTCGGCGAGCGACACCTGTTCGCTTTCGCAGAAACGCGTAATCCTTGCGGGCATCAAGATTCTTGGCCGAAAGTCCGGTTTCCAAGTCTGCGATCGGTTGATGCGGACGCTGAGCTTTGAGAAAATCCCAGTCCTGATTTTGCATTCGTGACAGGCAAGCTCCGTAGTACCAGCCCGCTGGCGTACGAGAAAAATCCAGATAAACACTGGACATCATTGTTAGGTCTGTCGCTCCTGCTTTCTTACCACGGATCACCAGCGCTATAGCCCTGGCTTCAATGGCTCTTGCGGTTGCATCCAAAGCGCGCCGCCAACTTCCTGGGTTGACTGCTGTATCATAAATGAGTTCGAGCGCCTGATAACCTCTCGCATCCATATTATTCGCAAGCTCCAACGCAAGGCAGCTGATAGTGAATAGAACCTACCAGAAACGTGCGGATTTATAAGTCGTGAGTTCAGAAAAGGTTCTTTGCCTAGGGGTTATGGCCCCAGCGAAAACGATCACTATTGCCTCAATGCCTGAAAGCGGTCATTGGCGTCAACGCAACGAAGGTCTGGTTTGTCCGCTAAACTGACCTCCAAGGCAGAAAGGTGCGACGTCTGCGTCAGTAAGCCTTCACCGGACTAATTGATCAATTTCCACCACATGCGCAGCCTACGATGAAAGGCTTACAATCCTCCTGCCGACGTCAGGTCAGAACGCACCGCCCCTTGCCGATCCAGCCCGCCCCTGTAGCATCATCATCAACTGAGGAGGCTTTCATGGAACATGCAGGAAAACACGCGCTCGTCACCGGCGGCGGCACCGGGATCGGCAAGGGCATCGCCATCGCGCTGGCCGAGGCCGGGGCAGAGGTCACCATTACCGGTCGCAGGGCTGATAAGCTGGAAGAGGTCGCAGCCCAAAACCCGCGCCTGCACGCCCTCGTCATGGATGTGGCGGAAGAGGCATCGGTGCGCGATGGCTTTGCTCAGGCCGCCGCAGCCCGAGGCCCCGTGCAGATCTGCATCGCCAATGCGGGCATCGCCGAAGGCAAACCCTTTGGGGACACCACCCTCGCTGATTGGCGCCGCACCATGTCCACCAATCTCGACGGTGTGTTTCTGACGCTGCAAGCGGCGCTGGCCACGTTGGGACCAGAGGACACTGGCCGCATGATCGTTATCAGCTCCATCGCGGGGGTCCGGGGCCTGAAAAACGCCATTCCCTATACCGCCAGCAAACACGCCGTTATCGGGCTGATCCATGGGCTGTCAGAGGAATACATGAAGCGCCCCATCACCTTTAACGCGCTCTGCCCGGGCTATGTGGACACCGATATCGTGCGCAACCAGCTCCCCGGCCTGATGAAACGGTTCGGCGTCGATGAACAAGGCGCGATCGATGCGATTGCCAAGGGCAACCGCAGCCGCAAGCTGCTCGCGGTTGATGAAACCACCTCAGCGCTGATGTGGCTGTGTTCTGACGGGGCGCGGAGTTTCAACGGACAAACAGTCGAAATTTCCGGCGGTCAGGTCTGACCCCACAAAAGGAGATGCACCATGATTGCCACGATCCTCATTCTACTCGTTGCGTTGATCCATGCCTATTTCCTGGTGCTCGAGATGTTCCGGTGGGAGGCCCCGCGCACCCGCAAGGTTTTCGGGACAACACCGGAATTTGCCGCCGAAAGCCGGGTGTTGGCCGCCAATCAGGGGCTCTATAACGGCTTTTTATCGGCAGGGTTGATCTATGGTCTTTGGCTGGGTCAAGCTGGCGCGCCGCTGATCAATTTTGTGCTGGTCTGTGTGGTTATCGCGGGCATCTACGGCGCGATAACGGCGACAACGGCTGCTTTTGTGGCCCAGACCATCCCCGCTGCATTGGCGCTAGGCGCTCTCTGGCTCGGGCTCTGACACGGTATCCTTGCCTTCATCCAGAAACGACGTATCCCCCTTTTCCGGGGGCACGTCATAGCCATGCACCTGCACATTCAGCGCAGCACCCAGCAGGATCAGATAGGCGCTGACATAAAGCCACAAGAGCAGACCGATCACCGCCCCGATTGATCCGTAAACCTCATTATAACTGGCAAAGTTGGTCAGGTAGTAAGACAGCCCGACAGACGCCGCGACCCACAGCACTACGACCACAAACGCCCCGACAGTAAACCAGCGCCCGCGGCTGCCAATGCGGGCGGGGCCAAAGCGATACAGCAAGCTGAGCGCCAGCAACAGCACGCCCAGCGCAATCAGCCAGCGCGCGGCCTCCAACAACCATGCGGTTGACGCCGCCAGCGGCAGGAACGCCAAGACGATCGGCAGGACGATCACCACGACCATCGCGACCAGCCCAAGGGCGACCAGTGCGACCGTCAGCATGAAAGCAACAGCCATCTGCCAGATACCATTGCGCATTCGCTGCCCCGCGATGGCGTTCAGCCCGCCAATCAATGCACCGACGCCCGCCCGACAGGACCAAAGTGCCAGCGTAATCGACACCAGCGTGGCCCATCCCAACGTTTCAGGTCTGGCGGTAATCAGACCGTTTACCTGTGCCGCCAGCAGGCTGAAGGCGTCAGGCGGGATGATCCCCTCCATCAACAACAATTGTTCGGAAATCGCGACTGGATCGGCCACAAGCCCAAAAATCGCAATCAGGGCGGCAATCCCCGGAAAGATGCCAAACATCCCGAAAAACGCCACACCTGCCGCGATCAGGCCGATATGCTTGTCGCTGGCCGTATTCCAGACAGCAACCAGAATGCGCCATATCTTTAGGCTGAATTGTATCACGCCGTCCCCTCAGGTTTTCATGGCTCAAGCGGTTAGATAGAGCAGTGTCGCACCAGATGCCACTTTTCGGGGCATTTGAGGTCACAGTGTCGGCAGGAATCGTCACTGTGCGTGAAAAATAGGTCGCCCAATGGCTGACTTCGCGTTAACCTCGGGCAAAACAGGGCAAAGCCCGAAACTGGCAGGCAAGATTTTGAATACGTTAACTGAACACGTCAACTCGTTGGCGGAGCATCTGTTTGAGCGTCAAGCGCCACGCACGCTGGTCGCTGTGACCGGGGCCCCGGGCTCGGGCAAATCCACATTGGCGACTGAACTGGCGCGCCGCCTGAATGTCAGCAAACGCCAGACGGTCGTGGTGCCCATGGACGGGTTTCATTTGGACAATGCCGTGCTGGAGGCCCGCGATCTGCGCCCCCGCAAAGGCGCGCCCGAAACCTTTGACGCACCCGGTTTCATCCGGCTGGTCCGAGCGTTGAAATCCGGGGAAGAGGTTTTCGCCCCCATCTTCGACCGCACCCGCGACATCGCCATCGGCGGGGCCATCGCCGTGCCGCCAGAGGCCGAATTCGTGATCGTCGAAGGCAACTACCTGATGTTTGATGAAACCCCGTGGTCGGAACTGGCCCCGCTTTGGGACGTCACCGCGCGTCTTGACGTGCCCATGCCGGAACTGCGCGCGCGGTTGATCCACCGCTGGCTCAGCCTGAACCATTCGCGCGCCGTGGCCACCCGCCGGGCCGAAGGCAATGACATCCCCAACGCCCAGCGCGTTGTCGATCACGCCCTGCCCTGCGACTTTACATTTGACGGCCAACCCCATCCTGCGCCAAACCTGCCCGCATAATCTGCGAGGCATTTGATGATCCATACCGTTCAGACCGCCCCGATTACGGGCCAGAAGGCAGGCACATCCGGGCTGCGCCGTCAGACCCGCGATTTCATGGGGCCCCATTTTCTGGAAAACTATGTCCAGTCCATCCTGAACGGGATCGGCGGGGCCAACGGCAAGACTTTTGTGATCGGCGGCGACGGGCGATACTTCAACGCCGAGGCTATTCAGGTAATCCTGCGGATGGCCGCCGCGAATGGGGCCAATGCGGTGATCGTCGGACAAAACGGGCTGCTGTCCACCCCCGCTGCCTCGCACCTGATCCGGCTGAACGGCACCGATGGCGGTTTCATCCTGTCGGCCAGCCATAACCCCGGCGGGATTGATGCTGACTTTGGCCTGAAATTCAACATGTCCAACGGCGGCCCCGCGACCGAGGCGGTGACGGATGCGATCTTTGCGCAGACCCAAAGCCTGCAATCCTATCAGATGTTGGATGCGCAGGATGTGGACCTCGCCACACTTGGTGAGACGCAATTGGGCGATATGAAAGTGACTGTCGTCGATCCTGTCACCGATTATGCGGCTCTGATGCAGACGCTGTTTGATTTCGATGCGATCCGTAGCTTGTTCGCAGGTGGCTTCCGCATGGTGTTCGACGCGATGCACGCCGTGACCGGCCCTTATGCCAAAGCAGTGTTGCAGGATCTGCTGGGCGCGCCAGAGGGCACCGTCATCAACGGCACCCCCCTGCCCGATTTCAACGGCGGTCACCCGGACCCCAACCCGATCTGGGCGCATGAGTTGATGGGCATCATGACCGGCCCCGACGCCCCCGATTTCGGCGCGGCAAGCGACGGCGACGGCGACCGGAACATGATCGTCGGGCGCGGCGCCTACGTGACACCCTCTGACAGCCTCGCCTTGATCGCGGCACACGCGCATCTGGCCCCCGGTTATGCGGACGGTCTGGCCGGTGTGGCGCGCTCCATGCCGACCTCTGCCGCAGTCGATAGGGTGGCGGCTGCCAAGGGCATCGCCTGTTTCGAAACGCCGACCGGCTGGAAATTCTTCGGCAGCCTTCTGGACGCGGGCAAGGTCAGCCTGTGCGGCGAAGAGAGCGCTGGCACCGGATCAGACCATGTGCGCGAAAAGGATGGGCTCTGGGCCGTGCTGATGTGGCTCAACATCATCGCGGCCACCGGGAAGTCGGTGTCGGACCTTATGGCCAATCACTGGCAAACCTATGGCCGCAATTACTATTCACGCCATGATTACGAGGCGGTCGATAGCGATATCGCCAACACACTGGTCGCGGATTTCCGCGCGAAACTGCCAGAATTGACCGGAAAAACCTTTGCCGGGCTGACCGTCGCCCAGGCTGACGAATTCGCATATGACGACCCGGTCGATGGCAGCCATACCGCCGGTCAGGGGATCAGGGTCATGTTCGAAAGCGGCGCACGGGTTGTTTTGCGGCTCTCTGGGACCGGCACCCAAGGGGCTACGATCCGCGTCTATCTGGAGCGGCTGGAAACGGATCCCGACCTGCTGCAGCAAGAGGCCGAGGACGCGCTGGCGGATGTGATCAAAGCCGCTGGCCTGATCACCGAAATCAGCACGCGCACCGGGCGCACAAGCCCCGACGTCAAAACTTGAGCCGCCAGAATTTTGAAAAAATTCTGGTCAATTTTCTTCGATAAGAAAATTGCCGGTGCTCAGATCAGGATCAGCGTGATCACCGGAAACAGCATCAGGATCACGACCCGCACGATATCTGAGCCCACAAAAAACAACACGGATTTGTAGGTCGCCACCATGGGCGTTTCCTTGTCCATATTGTTGATAATGAACAGGTTCATCCCCACCGGCGGGGTGATCAACCCAACCTCGACCACGATCAACACCAGAATGCCGAACCAGATCGCGACCTCTTCGGTGGTCATCCCAAAATCCAGTGTCTGGATCACCGGCCAGAAAATCGGGATTGTCAGCAGGATCATCGACAGGCTGTCCATCAGACAGCCCAGTACCAGATAGAAGATCAGGATCATGACCATTACGGTCCACGGGCTAAACCCCTGCGCCGTGACCCAGCCTGATAATTCTTGTGGCACCTGTGTGAGCGCCAGAAACCCGTTATAGAACCCCGCACCCAGCACGATGAAAAAGATCATGCCGGTGCCTGTGGCCGTTTGCAGAATACTGTCGCGGAATACAGCCCAGTTCAGCGACCGTGAAAACAGCGCGATCAACCCGGTCCCCATCGCGCCAACAGCCGCCCCTTCGGTCGGGGTGAACCAGCCGTTATAAATACCGCCCACGACCAGACCAAACACGATCAACACCGGCCAGACCGCCAGCAGCGCCTTGAACCGCTGGCCATAGGGCAGCCGCGGGTGCGTGCCTGCCTGATCGGGAAAAAGCCGCACATAGATCGCGATGGTCAGCATGTAACCAAGTGCGGCCAGAATACCGGGAATGAAGGCCGCGGCGAACAGCTTGGCGATATTCTGTTCGGTCAGGATCGCATAGATCACAAGGATCACCGATGGCGGGATCAGAATGCCCAGCGTGCCACCGGCAGCCAGTGTCGCCGTCGAAAACCCGCCGGAATAGCCGTATTTCTTCAACTCCGGCAGGGCGACCCGGCTCATCGTGGCGGCGGTGGCCAAAGAAGATCCGCAAATCGCGCCGAACCCTGCACAGGCACCGACAGCCGCCATCGCCATACCGCCCTTGCGATGACCCAGCCAAGCCTCTGCCGCCTTGAACAGCGCCCGCGACATGCCAGAAAGGGTGGCGAACTGGCCCATCAGCAAAAACATCGGAATGATCGACAGGCTGTAGCTGGAAAAGGTCGAATAAACCTCTGACTTCAGCTTGGCCATGAAAACGACCGTCGTATCGGTCGCCAGCCAGATACCACCAATCCCGCAGATCAGCATTGCCAGTCCAATGGGCGCGCGCAAGAAAATCAGACCCAGAAGAACCGGAAACGACAGATAGCCAAGGGCAAGATCGCTCATCCCTTGCGCGCCCAGGTCAGGCGCAGGACCGCGCAATAGATGCTGACGATACTCGCGGTGATCGCGGCGGCAAAACTGGCGGCATAGGCCCACCAGATCGGAAACTGGATCAGGTAAGTTGTTTCACCGTAACGGATTTTGTCCTGCATGCCGACAAACAGCCGCCAGGTGATCAGGATGATGGCAGCGGCCATCACAACGCTCCAGAACGTGGCAAGCGTATTGTTGGCCCGCGTCCCCATCCCATTGGTAAAGATGTCCACCGTAGCATGAGAGCCCGTCAGCTGGGTCAGCGGCAGAAACGCAAAAATGGCAAAGGCGATCCCCGCCTCGACCAGTTCAAAATCACCCGTCACCGGCCCGACACCCACATCCAGGAGCCATCGCCCGACAGCGCCCAGAAAGCCGGTATGCGACAGCGCATTCGCCTCGCGCCCCAACACACTGGCACAGACCACCAATACCAGCAGGCACAGCACGATGCCGCCTAAAAGCGCCATCAGACGGGCCAGCCGTTCGATCAATGAATGCAGCACGCGGGTCTCCGGACACAATACGGCCCCCGGCATCTATCCGGGGGCCGCGATTGGTTTAGTTGCTGGCGCTATGTTTGGCAATCAGCGCGGTAGCGGCCTCGTAAAGGCCGGTACCATCAATACCGGCGGCATCAGCCTCAGCGATCCAATTGTCGATGGTGGGTTGGGCTGCCTCTTTCCACGCGGCGACCTGCTCATCGTTCAGCGTGATGATGTTGTTGCCCGCGCCCACGGCCAATTCACGGCCTGGTGCGTCATATTCCTGCATCGTCCGGCCCGCAAAGGCCGAAAATTCCAGACCGGAATTGGCATCAATCACCGCCTTCAGATCATCGGGCATCCCGTCATAGGCGGCATTGTTCATCGCAAAGATAAAGGCCGTCGTATAAAGCGCCTCACCCGGAAATTCCGTGTGGTTGTTGACCAGCTCCTGCACTTTCAGGGCCGGGACAACCTCCCACGGGATCACGGCGCCGTCGATCACGCCTTTTGACAGCGATTCAGGCACGGCAGGCACGGGCATGCCCACGGATGTGGCACCCAGTCCGGTAAACAGCGTCGTGGTAGTGCGTGTCGGCGCGCGCAGTTTCAGACCGTTCAGGTCGGCCACATCTGTGATCGGGCGGCTGGTATGCATCACACCCGGGCCATGCACCCACAAACCCAGCGGCTTGAAGGCAGCAAATTCGGTGTCCATCATCCGCTCTTCGGCCAGTTCCCAATAGGCCCGGCTGGTCGCCTCGGCATCAGGTGAGATGAAGGGCAGTTCGAACACTTCGACCTGCGGGAAACGGCCGGGGGTGTAACCTGCCACGGTCCAGATGATGTCGGCCACCCCATCAATGGCCTGGTCAATCAGCTGTGGCGGCGTGCCGCCCAGTTGCATCGCTGGAAACCGGTCGATCTTGATGCGGCCATCGCTGTCGGCCTCAACCTTATCGGCCCAGACATCCAGAATATGCGCAGGGACGTTGGCCTGTGCCGGCAGGAATTGATGCAGGCGCAGTGTGACCTCTTGCGCGGCGGCGCTGGTGCCCAGCAAGGCAGCCGTCATCAGGCCGAGCATGGCGCGGCGTGTCGTTTTCATGGTGATCCTCCCTCGATCATGAACTGCCGCGATAGTGGGACGAAGCGCACAGCAGGTGCAAGTCACTTTAGACAATAGTCGTCTCGACAGGGTCCAGATCGCCGATTGTGCCATAAAGTCGGTCACCCGGCACAACAGGCCCGACACCCGCAGGTGTGCCCGTCATGATCAGATCGCCGGGGCCCAGCGTGTAAAGCGTGGACAGATCAGCGATGATTTCGGGAACGGACCAGACCATGTCGGACAGATGCGCCTCTTGCGTGACCAGATCGTTGACCGTCAATTGAACACGCAGACCACCCAACGGGCCCACATCCGATTTCGGCGTGATCGGCGCAATGATGGCCGCATTTTCGAAATCCTTGCCCGTGTCCCATGGCCTGCGCTTTTCCTTGGCCTGCGCCTGCAGGTCACGGCGGGTCATATCCAGCCCGCAGGCATAGCCCAGCACCGCCTCCATGGCATCATCCTGGGACACCTCACGCGCCACAGCCCCGATGGCGACAACCAGTTCCATCTCATGATGCAGGTCGGACGTGCGCGGCGGATAGGGCATCTGCTGTCCTGACAGCAGCACCGCATGGGCCGATTTCGTGAAATAGAACGGGGCCTCGCGATCCACCTCGTGCCCCATTTCGGCGGCATGGGCGGCATAGTTGCGGCCCACACAAAAAATGCGCGCAACGGGAAATCCGTCACGCCCTTTGACAGGGATGACAGGCGTCGGGCGCGGCGGGAAAATGGTGTTGGTCATGCGCGCTCTCTCATTGTTGAGTTGTCGGATGGCGGGCGATGGCATATCTATGGTCAACCCGGGTATACTGCGGGCAAATAACAGGCAAACCCTTTTGGATTGCAAGGATATTCACGTGCCCGACGCGTTACCGCCACTGGACGATCTGGTCGCTTGCCCGCAATGCGACACGCTGCATCAGGCAACCGATCTGCCTGACAATGCACGCGCCTATTGCCAGCGCTGCGGGATTGTTCTGATGACGTCGCAACCGGCTGCCATTGCGCGTATCCTAAGCCTCGCGCTGACCGCCTTCATCATGATGATCGCCGCAATAAGCTTCCCATTTCTGACGCTGGATGCGGGCGGGCTGCACAATGCAACATCGGTGATCGACGCAGTTCTGGCCTTTGACGAAGGGCTGGCGATCCCGCTCGCGATTGCGGTGGCGTTTTTCATCATGGGAATCCCGCTGATCCGGCTCGGCGCGTTGATTTATGCGCTTGGGCCGCTGGTGCGCGAACAGCCCATAAGGGTTGGCGCGCGCAAGGCCTTCGGACTGGCCGAGACATTGCGCCCCTGGAGCATGGCCGAGATTTTCATCGTCGGTGTGACCGTGGCGCTGATCAAGGTGGCCGGCATGGCTGCCGTGACAATCGGCCCGGCCTTCTGGGCATTTGCGGGTGTGGTGGTTATCACCGTTCTCAAAGATCAACTGATTTGCAGGTATTCAATTTGGGAAGCGCTGGAACAGAAGGCGGGCTGATCACCGCCCGCGACGCCGGTCTGGTCGCCTGCCAGCGCTGCGGGCAGGTCCATGCCCAAGATGCGCTTTATTGCAAACGCTGCGATGGGCGGTTGCAAAGCCGGGACACCGAAAGCCTACAACGGGTCTGGGCGTGGCTGTTTGCCGGGATGATTGCGTATATCCCGGCCAATATCTATCCGATGCTGCTGACCTCGACCCTGGTTGAACGCAGCGAAAGCACGATCATCGGCGGGGTTGTCGAGTTGGTCGAGTATGGCTCAATCGGCATAGCTATCATCGTTTTTGTCGCATCGGTCGTCATTCCGATCGGGAAATTCCTGGCGATCGGCTATCTGGCGATCAGCGTCCAACGCGGATCGCAGGACAATCAGCATCAACGCCACAAGGCTTATGAAGTGGTTGAATTCATTGGGCGCTGGTCAATGATTGACGTGTTTGTCGTTGCAATCCTGTCGGCATTGGTGCAACTCAACACGATTGCCACAATCAATCCGGGCATTGCCGCCGTCAGCTTTGCTCTTTCGGTCATTTTCACCATGCTGTCGGCACAAAGCTTTGATTCCCGCATGATCTGGGACGTAAACAGGACCGAAGAATGACTGATGCCCCAGCCCCACGGCCTGCCCCGCTTGACGTGCGGCCTGTCAAACAGCCGATGTGGAAACGGCTGTCGCTGGTCTGGCTGGTCCCGATAGCGGCCTTGTCGATATCGCTTTGGGCCGCTTGGCAGAATTATCAGGATCGCGGCACGCTGATCACCATCAGCTTTGAAAACGCATCCGGGATTACAGCCGGTGAAACGGTGATCAAGTATCGCGACGTGACCGTGGGCGAAGTGGAAGATGTCGAATTCGCCGATGGCCTGACTGACGTGCTGGTTCATGCGCGCATCGACAAAACCGTCGCCCCCTATCTGGATGACGACGCGGTGTTCTGGGTGGTCCGCCCGGATGTGTCGGTGCGCGGGATCACGGGGTTGGAGACTGTGCTGTCCGGCGTCTATATCGAAGGCAATTGGGACACTGATCCCGATGTGGCCCAATACGAATTCGTCGGCAATGAAGAGGCGATCCTGACCCGGGCCGGCCAGCGCGGCACATCCGTGGTATTGCGTACCGGCGATGGCGGGTCGATCACGGCGGGCGCACCTGTCCTGCACAAGGGCTTGCAGGTGGGTTATCTGGAACAGCCTGAACTGTCCTTTGACGGCAATCAGGTCGTCGTCTCGGCCTTTATAGAAAGCCCATATGACAGGCGCATTACCTCCAGCACGCGGTTCTGGGATACATCGGGGTTCAGCGTGTCCTTTGGGGCCGGTGGCGTATCGCTCGATGTCAGTTCTATCGCCTCGCTGATCGAAGGCGGCATCGCCTTTGACACGGTTGTCTCCGGCGGTCAGGCGATCCGCGACGGGCAGACATTTGACATATACCCTGACGAACAATCGGCCCGCGACAGCCTGTTTACAGACCCCAACGCCGCATCACTTCAGGTTGCGGTCCTGTTTGAACAATCGGTGACAGGGCTGACCAAGGGATCAGAAGTACGGTTTCAGGGCATCCAGATCGGTGAAGTTGACCAGTTGAACGCCATCGTTGTCGGCGAAGGCGCGAGCGCGCAGGTTCGGCTTCAGGCAGTGCTCGACATCCAGCCATCGCGTCTGGGGATGAGCCCAGAGTCGACCCCAGAGGATGCGCTGGCGCTCCTGTCCGATTTTGTGGCCCGCGGTTTGCGCGCCCGGATGGTGACAGGCAATATCCTGTCCGGCACGCTGGTCGTCGAATTGGTCCAGATCGAGGATGCACTGCCAGCCATCGTCACCCAGGCCTCTGGCCAGTACCCGGTTATTCCCACGACCGACTCTCAAATCTCTGACGTGGCGGCAACGGCAGAAGGCGTGCTGCAACGCATCAACGACCTGCCGGTTGAGGAGTTGATGCAAGGTGCCATCGACATGATGGACAGTATTGAGCGTGTCGCCAATGACGAAAGCACGCGCGCCGCACCGGCATCGCTGGTTGCGCTGCTCGATGAAGCGCGCGCGCTTGTGGCGTCCGATGATGTGCAGGCCGTGCCCGGAGATCTGCGCAAGGTGATCAATGATATCGACGCCATCGTCACCAGCACCGCAGAGGCTGACATCGTTGCAGACCTAGATGCGGCCATTCAGACCACGGCTGCCGCCGCAGCCAATATCGAACTGGCCACCGAAAACCTGCCAGAGCTGATCACGCAGATCGAGGCACTGACAGCCAAGGCCAACGCGCTGGCCATCGAAGATCTTGTGGAAACAGCGACCGATACGCTGGCCTCCATCGACCGGCTGGTCGGTAGCGAGGATGCAGCCGCGCTGCCCGCATCGCTGAACGGGGCGCTGGACGAAATGCGCGGCTTTCTGGAAGAGGTCCGCGAAGGCGGGGCCATTGAAAACGTCAACGCAGCACTGGCATCGGCAAATGAGGCTGCGCAGGCAATTGAACAATCGGTCAGCGGCCTGCCCGCCTTGTCCGAGCGTGCCAACCAACTGGTGGCCGAAACCCGCGCTGTCGTGAACAGCTATAGCGAACGGTCGCGGTTCAGCGCCGAGACGCTGGCGACATTGCGCGATATCCAGACGGCGGCGGACGCCGTATCGGCGCTTGCCCGCGCGATCCAGCGCAACCCCAATTCATTGCTCACAGGACGGTAGCCCATGTTGAAACGCTTGATGATCGTTGCCGCCCTTGGCCTTGCTGCTTGCGCACCGCCGCCGGAACGGCTGGCGATGGCGCCGCTGACGTCTGATCTGGAACTGCGTCCGCTGGTCGGCAGCGTCATGGTGCGCCCTGTGACCTTGCCGACTTATGCCGCGCTGGAAGAAATCGCATTTGAAACACCGAACGGCCTGATCGCCAGCAATGCCGATATCCTGTGGGCCGATGATCAGCAGCGCGCCGTCACGCTGACAGTCACCCGCAATCTGGCGGATATCCTGAACACCAACGTAGTTCCTGAACCATGGCCTTTTGTCGGCCTGCCAGATGTCGCCGTGGACGTGCAGGTTGAACGGATACTCGCCGGGGCGGACGGGAATTTTCAACTGACCGGGCAGTTCTATGTGGGCGGCGACGGCATTGATTTCCGCAACAGCAGTCAGGCCTTCGCCATTGCCAAACCCATGGCTGATCAAAGCCTTGGCAGCATCGCCACGGCCCAGGCCGCAGCATTGCTGGATTTGTCGGAACAGATCGCCCGGACGCTAGGACGCTAGTTTCACCCAAGCCCCGTCGCGCTTGGACGACCGCACACAAGCATCGACAAACTGCATCCCCGCCATGCCGTCCGCGATCCCGGGATAGGTGACATCGGCAGGCACATCTTGGCCACTGCGGCGCGCCTCAATCGCGTCCGCCGCCTCGCGATAAATCGTGGCGAAACCTTCCAGATACCCTTCAGGATGGCCCGCCGGAATGCGGGTCACGCGTTCGGCCGCATCCAGTGCGCCCTTACCGCCACGTGTCAGCAGGCGCTTTGGCTCACCATATGGCGTGAACCACAGCTGATTGGGGTTTTCCTGCCGCCATTCGATCCCGCCCTTGTCGCCATAGACCCGCAAGCCCAGACCGTTTTCATTGCCGGGGGCGACCTGTGAACACCACAGCATCCCCCGCGCGCCGCCCTTGTAGCGCAGCATCACATGGGCGTTGTCATCCAACTGACGACCCGAGACAAAAGACTGCAGATCAGCACAGAGGCTTTCGACCTCCAGCCCGGTCACAAACCCGGCAAGGTTAAAGGCATGGGTACCAATATCCCCCGTCGACCCACCAGCACCTGACCGGGCCGGGTCCACGCGCCATGCGGCCTGCTTGAAATCCTCCGGCTCGGTCAGCCAATCCTGCGCATATTCCACCTGCACCACGCGGATCGTGCCCAGATCGCCATTGGCCACCATCTGACGGGCCTGCCGCATCATCGGATAGCCGGTGTAATTATGGGTCAGGACGAACAGCGCCTTGCTGTCTTCCACAGCCTTGGCCATCTTGCGCGCATCCGCCATAGTCGATGTCAGCGGCTTGTCGCAAATAACATGAATGTCGCGTTTCAGAAATTCGCGAGCGGCGACGTAATGGACATGGTTCGGGGTCACAATCGCCACCGCCTCGATCCCGTCTTTCAACCGCGCCTCGCGGATCGCCATCGATTTGAAATCATCATAGGTGCGCGCCGGGTCCAGCCCCAGCGCCTGCCCCGAGGCTTGCGCCTTTTCCGAGGTCGATGACAGCGCACCGGCCACCAGTTGAAACCGGCCGTCAATCCGCGATGCGATCCGGTGAACCGCACCGATAAACGCGTCATTGCCACCGCCCACCATGCCAAGTCGAATAGGTCGCGTCATGTTCAGATCCCCAGCATCTTGCGGTTGGTTGCGTCATCGACATCGCCACCAGCGAAGTCATCAAATGCACGTTCGGTCACCCGAATGATGTGATCCTTGACGAATTGCGCGCCCTCCCGCGCGCCGTCCTCAGGGTGCTTCAGGCAGCATTCCCATTCGACCACGGCCCAACCACTGAAATCATTGGCTGCCATCTTGGAAAAGATTGCCGCGAAATCAACCTGCCCGTCGCCCAGCGACCGGAACCGCCCCGCCCGGTTGACCCATGACTGATAACCGCCATAGACACCCTGCCGCCCGGTCGGATTGAATTCGGCATCCTTGACGTGGAACATCTTGATCCTGTCTTTATAGATGTCGATATTGTCCAGATAATCAAGGCATTGCAGGACGTAGTGGGACGGATCGTAAAGCATGTTGCAGCGGGCGTGCCCATTCAGACGTTCCAGAAACATCTCGAACGTCACGCCGTCATGCAGGTCCTCACCGGGGTGAATTTCATAGCAGACGTCCACCCCGAAATCCTCTGCATGATCCAGAATAGGACGCCAACGGGACGCAAGTTCATCAAATGCCGCTTCGACCAGACCGGCCGGGCGCTGCGGCCACGGGTAGATGTAAGGCCATGCCAGGGCGCCTGAGAAGGTCGCCATTTCAGTCAGGCCCATGTTCTGTGATGCGGTCAGTGCCAGCTTGACCTGATCCACCGCCCAGGCCTGTCGGGCTGCGGGGTCCCCTTGAACCTCAGGTGCCGCAAAGCCATCAAAGGCGGTATCATAGGCCGGGTTTACGGCAACCAGTTGCCCTTGCAGATGCGTTGATAACTCGGTGACTGTAATGCCGTTCTCTGCCGCCTGACCTTTGAGTTCATCGCAATAATCCTGCGACGATGCGGCCTTTTGCAAATCAAACAACCGGCCATCCCAACTGGGCACCTGCACCCCTTTGTAACCGCAATCGGCGGCCCATTTCGTGATGGCATCCCACGAGTTGAAAGGTGCCTCATCGCCAGCGAACTGCGCCAGAAACAGCGCCGGCCCTTTGATGGTTTTCATGCTGTGTCCTCCCGTTGTGATGGAATTTCTATAACGATTTAGGGCTTTGCGCCAGCCCGTTTGACGACCCCCGCAAAATCTGCGCATCGTGGCCCATGCTGATCGACAACCTGCAATATGCCAATTGGTCCGAAACCATCTTTCGCCAGATGCGCGCAGGCGGTGTCGATGCCGTTCACGCCACAATCGCCTATCACGAGAATTTCCGCGAAACCGTGCTGAATATTGAAAAGTGGAACCGGGATTTCGAACGGTTCCCTGATCTGATCATGCAGGCCCGCAGTGCGGCGGATGTTGACACAGCCAAGGCCACAGGGCGAACGGCCATCATATTCGGAGCACAAAACCCCAGCCCGATTGAAGATGACATCGGGCTGGTGGAAATCCTGCACACGCTTGGTCTGCGTTTTATGCAGCTCAGCTACAACAACCAGTCACTGCTTGCGACCGGCTGTTATGAGGCCGACGACCCCGGCATCACCCGCATGGGCCGTCAGGTCATCGCGGAAATGAACCGGGTGGGAATGGTCGTGGATATGAGCCACAGCGCGGATCGCTCCACGATAGAAGCCGCCGAGATTTCGACGCGGCCCATCGCAATTACCCACGCCAACCCGCATGTCTGGCACCCGGCCTTGCGCAACAAACGCGATGATGTGATCCGGGCGGTGACCGAAAACGGCGGCATGTTCGGCTTTTCGATTTACCCGCACCATTTACGTGGCGGTCCCGACTGCACGCTGCAAGATTTCTGCGAGATGATCGCCCGAGCAGCCGAAAAATTCGGCACGGCACATCTCGGGCTGGGCACCGATCTGTGTCAGGATCAGCCGGACAGCGTGGTGGAATGGATGCGTGTCGGGCGGTGGACCAAGCAGATCGACTATGGCGAAGGATCCGCGAACAATCCCGGCTTTCCACCCATGCCCGACTGGTTCAAGGACAATCGGGATTTCGGCAATATCGCGGCCGGTCTGCGCGCCACGGGCATGGATGAAGCCGAGGTGGCCGGTATCATGGGCGGCAACTGGTATCGGTTCTATCGTGACAGTTTTGGGCCAGCGTCAGTTTGAGTCTGTGGCAATAGCCTTGCGCAACTCGGCCTCATCATATGGTTTGGTGAGGATCGGAATATCTGCATATTTTTCCGCCATATCAGGGACCTTGCCGTAACCGCTCGCAAAGACAAACGGCACCTCCTTCTCCAGCAGCTTGTCAGCAACGGGAAACGACGTTTCTGCACCCAGGTTGATATCGAGTACCACGAAATCAAAATCGGCCTGTGTCAACGCCTCCAACGCCTCTGCAACGCCAGGAACGATGATCGTCTCTTCTACACCAATCCGTTGTAGCAGGGTTTCCGCATCCAAACCGATGATGATGTTGTCTTCGACAATAAGGACGCGGTCGGGTGGTGCCGATAATGTGGTTTGCTCTGGCGAAGCGGGTGCAACGACATCATCCTCGTCCGTCACAAAGCTGTCGACCGTGTTGGCTGGCAATACAAAGCTGGCCTCGACCCCCGTCAGTGTAAAGCGCAGATCGGCTTCGCCTTTCAACTCGAACGGGATCGACCGTTCGATAATCGTCGTCCCAAACCCGCGCCGTTCCGGCGCACTGACGGCTGGTCCGCCGGTTTCAACCCATGTCAGGGCCAGCCCGTCATCGGACGTCTGCGCAAGATTGATCGCGACCTTGCCGTGCTCTGCTGCCAACGCCCCGTATTTGACCGAGTTGGTCATCATCTCATGCACGACAAGGGCCATGGTTGTATGCGCATTGGGCACCAGCATCACATCCGGACCGGTGATTGTCAGCCGATCCATTCGGTCATTCAGATAGGCCGCCGCCTCCGTCTCGATCAACGCGCGCAGTGACGCGGGTTGCCATTTTTCGCGGGTGATCTGATCGTGCGCCATGGCAAGCGCATGGATGCGCCCACCGATCACTTTCGTGAAAGAACTGACATCGTTATGGCCTGCCCCGCTCTGGCTGACGACGCCCTTGATGAGGTTCAGGATATTGCGCACCCGGTGGTTCAGTTCTGCAATCAGCAGTTCCTGCTTTTCCTGGGCCTTTGCGCGTTCCTGCAGATTAGCATCAGCCATGCGCAACACGACCTCCATCAACGTGACGCGCAGCGCCTCTGCCGATCTGATTTGCGCAGGCGTCCATTCGGCACAATGGTTGCGCACGGTTTCCTGCCAGGCCTCAAAGCTTTTGCGCGGCGTCAGCCGGGGACCAAACTTGCCCTGCACCAGATTCTTGACGGGTTTGCCAGCCCACACGACGGATTTCGCGATTTCACGGCGAAACAGCACGATAAAATCACGCGGCGCACGGGACACCGGCAGAACGAGCATACCAGCCGCCTTGTTGACATAGGCCAGCGCGTCCGAAAAATGATCGCTCAGGCACTGGGTTGCGTAGACCTTGCCTGCAGCCGTTGTGTTCAAGAACGGCATCAGTTCCAGAAACGCCTCCTTGCCCGGCGTTTCGCCGGTGCTTTGATAGGTGCCGTCAATCCAACCGACAGCCCCGTCATGCGGGATCACGTCCTGAATGGTGCTGACGATGGTGGCGAAGTTATTGGCGACAGAGGTATCGCCGGCCAATTGCACCATGATCTGGTCATGCAGCATTTGCGACCGGATCATATCCTGCCGCTCGATATCGGATTGCAACTGATCCAGCGTGTAGGAAAACAGCAGCCCAAAAAGCTCGGCCGCAGATCGCACAGCGTAGGAATGCACTCTTGGCGTCCGGTGATGGCAGGCAATCAGCCCCCACAATTCACCGCGCACCACGATTGAGATCGACATAGACGCGCCGACCCCCATATTGCGCAGATATTCCAAGTGAATGGGCGAAACCGCACGCGTGCTACTCAGGCTCAGATCCAGTGGTGCGCCCTCGGGGTTGAGCGTCGGGGCGATCTCAACCCCTGTGTCACCAACATCGGCAATGACGCGCAAGGGATTGCGAATGAAAAGCTTTCTGACCTGTTGGGGGATGTCCGATGCGGGATAGGCCAAACCCAGATAGGCCTCCATTCCCGGTTCCTTCACCTCGGCGATAACCTTGCCACTGCCATTTGGGGAAAACTGATAGACCATGACCCGGTCCATTCCGGTCAGCATCTTCACCTGCCGGGCAGCCATCTGGCACAGTTGCGCCATCGTCGTGCATTGCGACATCCGGGCAATCATCGGGCGTACATAGCCGCCCAGATCGACCTCCTCGCCATTGGCACTATGCTCGAACTCCAGCACCAGATTACGCCCGGACCGGTGCATCGCAATGTCGCAAACCGGACCATCCCGGGCCGTCTGGATCGCAAACAACCGATCAACCATATCGTCAGATGCCACCAGCCGCAGTCGCGACTGAATGGCGTCAATGGTCTGTTCGGTCAGGACATCCCGGATCGGGCAACCGATCACATTCTTTGCCGGCAGCCCAAGCATGCGGCACAGATTGCCGGATGCATGATTAATCATCCAATCCTCGGTCACGGACATCAACGCGCCAAAGGATTGGATCCTGCCGGGGATATGGACCGGTTCACGGTCACAATTGTTAATGCCAAGCGTCGCCTCATCGACCGCCGGATGATTGTCAGGCGGCATTGGCACGGTCTCCATTCTTTGCGGCCACCAGACTGTCGTAAAACAGTCCAAAGGTGCGGTCTGCATCCGCAGCAAGCAGTTTCAGATCATTCGCCGGATCGGTCAGCGCCTCGATATCGTGGAGGAACCGTAGCCAACCCGCTTTCAGTTCATCGCAGGACAGATAGGCCCCAGCAGCCCGGACCTGCGGATCCCGCGACAAGGACCAGCGCCGTCGCAGTATTCGTTTGCCGAAATGCGAACCACAAACAACGTACGCTACGCCAAGCGGGTGAATGGGGTCACGCAGTCCGATCATTGGCCGGGGTAACCCCGGCACATCCATGACATCCAGATCCTGGTTCAGCGTTGTCAGAACGCGGCGCAAGATGGAACTAACCCAATTATCCGCCGGCAGGGCGGGCAAAAGCGCACGATAGGCCAGCTGATGGGTGCGCAGAAAGGTGATGTATGATGCGCGATGGGCCAGCGACAAGGTACTGACGGCCTGATCAACACGCTGGTGCGCCGCGGCCGTGTGCTGTTTGAGTTTTGTTCGCATCGGTCCTTCCTGTCGCCGTAACGGGCATTTGGTGGTCAGAAACACGTTGCGCGCACCGCGCCACCGTCAGCACTTTGTTCAAGCGCGATCGAGACACGGATTCACAGTCACTCACCCACGCAAGAAGGATCGGGCGAAGTGGTTAACAATTTGTTTACGAATACTCAGAGTACACCAAATACAACCATAGCGCGATCCCGCAAAACAAGGGGAAATGGCATTGCGTCAATGGGCCGAATAGGGAACACTCTGCCAAAGCGGCAAAGTTCGCTTTGTACTCTGGGAGGATTTTTATGAGACCAATATCAATGACACGCCGGGCCATCCTTGCCGCGGCGGCGGCGACGCTTTCGTTTGGATCGATGGCACAGGCTGACGGGCATCAGGTTGTCGACAGCATCCACTTTCTGATCCCCGGTGGCGCAGGTGGCGGCTGGGACGGCACCGCACGCGGCACGGGCGAGGCGCTGACAAATTCCGGACTGGTCGGACAGACCAGCTATGAAAACATGTCTGGCGGGGGTGGCGGTAAGGCCATCGGCTATCTGATCGAAAACGCCGAAAGCAATCACGGCACGCTCATGGTCAACTCGACCCCGATCGTGATCCGGTCGCTGACGGGTGTATTTCCGCAGAATTTCCGGGACTTGACACTGGTCGCCGGCACCATCGGCGACTATGCGACCATCGTTGTGGGCAAGGACAGCCCGATCAACTCGATGGATGACTTCATCGCGGCCTATAAAGCGGATTCCAGTGGCACCGCAATCGGTGGTGGCTCCGTCCCCGGCGGCATGGATCACCTTGTCGCCGCCATGGTGATGAAGGCGGCAGGCGAAGATCCGACAGCGGTGAAATATATTCCCTATGATGCCGGTGGCGATGCTATGGCGGCGCTGCTGTCCGGGGAAATCACGGCGCTCAGCACCGGCTTTTCCGAAGCCATCGACCTAGCAAATGCTGGAGAAGTGAAAATCATCGGCGTCACAGCGCCTGAGAGGGTGGCAACCTTTCCCGATGCCCAGACCATGAAAGAACAGGGCATCGATACCGAGTTTGTCAACTGGCGTGGCTTCTTTGCGGCGCCCGGCCTGCCAGAGGACAAGCTGGCCATGTATCAGGACGCGCTGGCCAAGATGTATGACACCGCCGAATGGGAAGAGGTCCGCGCCCGGAACGGTTGGGTCAACATCCACAATAACGGCGACGACTTCCTGAGCTTCCTTGAAAATCAGGAACAGGTCATGGGTGATCTGATGCGCGAACTGGGCTTCCTCTAAAGCCAAAACACCTGTCTGGCGGGATCGCTCGCCAGACAATCCGAATACCGGGGGGACAAGATGGCACTCGACCGCTGGATCGCATTGATCCTGTTATTGATCTGTATGGCCTATGCCTACACCGCGTTTTTCACTATGGACGCCTCGCTCGCCCCATTCATGCGGAATACACCGATCTGGCCATCAACCTTTCCCAAGGTGCTGTCAGTCATGGCAATGATCGCCTGCGTGATCATTCTACTGGGTTTTGAGGAAAGCCTGAGCGGTCCAAAGGACGGCGACATCGATTATCGACGCCTGACGGACTACAAGCTGGGACAGGCCGTGATCCTTTTGGGTCTGATGGTCGCCTATGCCCTGCTTCTGCGACCCTTCGGATTTTTGGGGTCAACCTTCGGCTTTATCATCGCTGGCTCGATGATCCTTGGCGAACGACGCCTGCATATCCTGATCCCTGTCGCCCTGATCGCAGCGGGCAGCATCTGGTATCTGGTGCAAGAGGTGCTTGGCATCTTCCTGCGCCCCCTGCCCTTCTTCATGGGGGTCTAGGACATGCTCGAAGGCTTGATGATTGGGCTGGAAACGGCTTTTTCTGTTAAAAACATTTTGATGGTTATCGGTGGCTGCCTGATCGGGACGTTCATCGGCATGTTGCCCGGTCTGGGGCCGATGTCGATCATCGCCATTATGATCCCCGTTGCAATTTCCATTGGTGACGCCTCGGCGGCGTTGATCCTGCTGGCCGGTGTCTATTACGGGGCGATCTTTGGGGGATCGACATCGTCGATCCTGATCAATGCGCCCGGCGTGGCGTCGACCGTTGCAACCAGTTTCGATGGCTACCCGCTGGCCCGGCAAGGCAAGGCGGGCAAGGCATTAACTGTCGCTGCGATATCGTCGTTCATCGGTGGCACAGTCGGGGCCATTTTGCTGATGATCTTTGCGCCAGCGCTTGCCTCTGTCGCCTTGCTTTTCCATTCCGCCGAGTATTTCGCCCTGATGGTTGTCGGCCTGTCGGCCATCGCCGCCTTTGCCGGCAGCGGCCAGATTGGCAAGGCAATCCTGATGACGGTCCTTGGCCTGATGCTGGCCACGGTCGGCGAAGGGGCGCTGTTCAACATGCCACGCTTCACGATGGGGCTGATGGACCTGCAATCGGGTCTTGGATTCATCACGCTCGCCATGGCGATGTTCGCCCTGCCCGAGGCGATTTATCTGGTGCTGGACCCAAGCCGGTCCAACACCGAAAGCGGCAACAACGAAATCAAGGACCTGCGGATCACAAAGGCAGAGGCGCGCAGCATCGCACCTGTCATCGGGCGGCAATCTATCCAGGGTTTCCTGATCGGGGTCCTGCCCGGTGCCGGGGCAACGATTGCATCGTTCCTGGGCTACGCCGTCGAACGCAACATCGCCTCGAAGGAAGATCAGGAACAATTCGGCAAGGGCAGCCTGAAAGGCCTTGCCGCCCCCGAAAGCGCCAATAACGCCGCATGCACCGGTTCCTTTGTACCGCTGCTCACACTTGGCATTCCCGGTTCGGGCACCACGGCCATCCTGCTTGGTGCGCTCATCGCTCTCAATGTCTCGCCCGGTCCGCGCCTGATGATTGATGAGCCGCAGATTTTCTGGGCTGTCATCATCTCCATGTATCTGGGTAACCTGGTCCTGTTGGTGCTGAACCTGCCGCTGATCCCTTACATCGCCAAGATCCTTGCCGTGCCGCGCACCTTCCTGATCCCATTCATTCTGTTTTTCACGCTGATGGGGGCCTATATCGGGCAGAACAACGCGACCGAGTTGCTGATCCTGGTCGGCCTGGGGGTCTGTGCGACGATCCTGCGCTTCGCCGATTATCCGCTGGCGCCGCTGCTGATAGGCTTCATCCTTGGACCGATGCTGGAAAACAACTTCTCACGGTCGATGCAGCTTTATGACGGGGTCAGCTTCATCTACGAGCGGCCGATGACCATGGGGCTCTTGATCTTTGCGGCCATCCTGATTCTGCTGCCCAGCTACCGGGCACGACGCGCACGGTTGCGGGCAGAAGGCGTGGCGGATGGCGATTAAGGCTTAATCCAGCCGCACATTCTGTTCCGACACGGCAGCCTGTTCGGCTGAGAAGTCGAGCCAGTTCAGAATCTGATTGGACCCAACCGTGATCACCACGAGGGCGACAAGCGATATCAGGAATGCACGCATGTCAGGCGCTCCCCTCTTTGCGTTCGGCAGCCACAACCTCATCCACCCAGAGGCTGTGATGCTCGCGTGCCCATTGTTCCTCGACCTCGCCTGATCCCATGGCGTCGAACGCGCCTTCCATCCCCACAGAGCCGATATAGATATGTGCAAAGATGATGGCCATCAGCACAAAGCTGACGACAGCGTGCCACAGCTGGGCATATTGCATTTCTTCATGTGGAGCGAGGTCGGTGGGCAGCGCCTCCATCCCCAATAATCCCGGCAGACCAATCGCATTGATCTTTGAAAATGTGGCGGCAAACATGTTCAGTTCGAACGGGAACAGCAGTGCCAGCCCGGACGCCGAGATGGATCCGCCCAGCAAGATGACCGACCAGAAAATCAGTTTCTGCCCGGCGTTGAATTTTTTAGCCGGCGGATGCCCCCCGCCAAAAAGGCCACCACCCTTGAGCAGCCATTTGATATCTGTCCGATCCGGCAGGTTATGAACCACCCACATCACGAAAATGATCACCAGAGCGAGCATGAAAGCCCAGGAAATGTTGTTGTGAACCCATTTGCTGAACTCGGCGATTGTTGAAAACGCGTCATGGCCAAAGGCCGGGATCAGCACCTTGCGCCCAAAGAGTGAAATCAGGCCGGTGATCCCCAGAATGATAAATGATGTGGCCAGCAACCAGTGGCCGAACCGTTCGAACGCCTTGAACCGCGTGATCGTCCGCCCTGTCCTTTCACCATCAATGCGCACCCTGCCCCGAAGCAGGTAAAACAGGGCGAGCGTAATCAGGGTGCCGCCCAGCAGCCATGCGCCATATTGCAGCAATGGCCCTTCGCGGAACTGCCACCACCAGACACCGCGATCCTGGATCAATGTCGTCACCGCAGGCCCCCGCGCCTGTGTCGTGATGTCGGCACTGTCATAGCGATAGGCCCGCCACAGATCAGCATCAGATGCACCGCCGCGCGTGCCAAGCTGTTCGCTCGTCGGCGCCGCCGCGTCAGGATCACCGGTCACCGAACTGCGGAATTCGTCATCAATCGCCAGACCTTCCTGCCTGCGCAGAATATCCTCAAGCGTTTGCGCACCGCCGGTTTCAGCGCGCGGATCAGGGGTTGCCTCTTGCGCTGCGGCAGCGGTCATCAGGCTGCATAGCAGGGCGAATATGGCAATCAGACGTAGCATTGGCGCAGTCCTTGCTGTCGATAAGGTTCAAGGGGGGCCGCCCGCGTCAGGCAGCCCCCGCAACTATGGTACAAAGCGGGCGGTCAGCCGCCCTTTTGATCATAGGCTGTGCCCCAGCCCCATGCACCGGACCCGAACCCGCGCGCCACCACACGTTCGCGGTAGATATTGGAAACCGTATCGCCATCGCCGGCCAGCAGCGCCTTGGTCGCGCACATTTCGGCACAGATCGGCAGTTTGCCTTCGGCAATCCGGTTACGCCCGTATTTGGCGAATTCGGCAGTTGAATGGTTTTCCTCCGGACCACCGGCGCAGAAGGTACATTTGTCCATCTTGCCCCGTGATCCGAAATTGCCGGCCTGCGGGAACTGCGGCGCGCCGAACGGGCACGCATAAAAGCAGTAACCACAGCCGATACACAGATCCTTGGAGTGCAGCACGACACCATCAGCCGTCTGGTAGAAACAATCCACCGGGCAGACGGCCATACAAGGGGCGTCCGAACAATGCATACAGGCAACCGAGATCGATCTTTCACCCGGTTTGCCATCATTGATCGTGACAACCTTGCGGCGGTTGATGCCCCACGGCACTTCGTGCTCGTTCTTACACGCGGTGACGCAGGCGTTGCATTCGATGCAGCGTTCAGCGTCGACGAGGAATTTTGCTCTAGCGGCCATTTTTCATGTCCTCCCTTATGCTGCCCAGATTTTGCAAAGAGTCGCTTTGGTCTCTTGCATCTGGGTTACGCTGTCATAGCCATAGGTCTGTGCGGTGTTGGTGGATTCCCCCAATACATAAGGGTCCGCGCCTTCGGGGTACTTGTCCCGCTGGTCGACACCTTCGAACTGACCACCAAAGTGGAACGGCATGAAGGCCACACCTTCGCCGACCCTTTCGGTCACCATTGCCATCACCTTGACCTTGCCGCCTTCGGGGCCTTCGACCCAGACCTGGGCGCCGTCACGGACGTTCAGGTTGTTGGCGTCACGGGTGTTGATCTCGACGAACATGTCCTGCTGCAATTCGGCCAGCCAGGGGTTCGAACGGGTCTCATCACCGCCCCCTTCATATTCAACCAGACGGCCCGATGTCAGAATGATCGGATACTCCTGGCTGAAATCGTTCTTCTGGATGGAAGCATACATGGTCGGCACTCGCCAGAACGTCTTGTCCTCGTAGGTCGGGTAGTCGGCCACCAGATCGCGGCGGTTGGAATAGAGCGGCTCGCGGTGGACCGGCACAGGGTCGGGGAAGGTCCACACCACAGCGCGGGCCTTGGCGTTGCCGAAGGGGGCGCAGCCATGCTTGATCGCGACCCGCTGGATGCCGCCTGACAGGTCGGTCTTCCAGTTCGTGTTCGGTCCGGCCACCGCATCAATCGCGGCGCGTTCCTCGGCGGTGAGATCACCGTCCCACCCTAGATCCATCAGCATCTGCATGGTGAATTCCGGATACCCATCCTGAATCTCGGCACCGGGGTTCGACACACCTTCTGCAAGCAGATTGTCACCGTCGCGTTCCACGCCAAACCGGGCGCGGAATGTCAGGCCACCTTCGGCCACCGGCAGCGACATGTCGTAAAGGTTCGCTGTACCGGGATGGTTCATTTCCGGGGTGCCCCAGCTTGGCCATGGCAACCCATAATAATCACCATCGGCAGGACCACCAATCGCACGCAGTGACGTTTTGTCGAACGTGTGCTGATAGGCCATATGTGTTTTCAGACGCTCCGGGCTTTGGCCGGTATATCCGATGGTCCACATGCCGCGGTTAAACTCGCGGGTGATATCCTCAATATTTGGCTCACCCCCTTCATCAATCGCGATGTTGCGGAAGATCTGGTCATGGAACCCGAATTTTTCGGCAAATCGCGCCATGATCGTGTGATCCGGCAGCGATTCAAACAGCGGCTCCATGATCTTGTCGCGCCATTGCAGCGACCGGTTTGAGGCCGTCACCGATCCGCGTGTTTCGAACTGCGTAGTGGCCGGTAGCAGATAGACACCATCGGTCCGGTCATGCAGTACCGCAGAGACGGTCGGGAATGGGTCCACCACGACAAGCATGTCGAGCTTCTCCATCGCCGTCTTCATCTCTTTCATGCGGGTCTGAGAGTTCGGGGCATGGCCCCAAAGCACCATCGCCCGCGTGTTATCGGGCTGTTCGAGGTTTTCAGGATCTTCCAATACCCCATCAATCCAGCGGCTGACCGGTATCCCCTTGAGGTTCATGATCGGCGTATCGCCATATGTCGCGTCCGAGAAACGCCCCTTGAGATAGTCGAGGTCCTCTTCCCAGACCCGCGCCCAATGGGCCCATGATCCTTCGGACAGGCCATAATAGCCGGGCAGCGTGTCAGCCAGAACGCCAAGGTCCGTGGCGCCCTGCACATTGTCGTGGCCGCGGAAGATGTTGGTGCCGCCACCAGCGGTGCCCATATTGCCCAGTGCAAGCTGCAAGACGCAGTAAGCACGGGTGTTGTTGTTACCATTGGTGTGCTGTGTGCCACCCATGCACCAAATCACGGTGCCGGGGCGGTTATTGGCCAACGTCCGGGCCACACGCTCCAACTGGGAACCGGGTGTGCCTGTGACACGCTCCACCTCATCTGGTGTCCAGCGGGCCACTTCGTCCTTGATCTGATCCATGCCCCAGACGCGGGTGCGGATAAATTCCTGATCTTCCCATCCGTTTTCAAAGATATGCCACAGGATACCCCAAACCAGCGCTACATCGGTACCGGGACGGAACCGCACATACTCATCAGCATGGGCGGCGGTCCTGGTAAAGCGTGGGTCGCACACGATCAGCGGCGCGTTGTTCTGTTCCTTGGCCTTCAGCATGTGCAGCAGGGACACCGGGTGTGCCTCAGCCGGATTACCACCGATCAAGAAGATCGCCTTGGAGTTATGGATGTCGTTGTAGCTGTTGGTCATGGCGCCGTAGCCCCAAGTGTTTGCGACCCCTGCCACGGTGGTGGAGTGGCAAATCCGGGCTTGGTGATCCACGTTATTGGTGCCCCAATAGGCAGCAAACTTGCGGAACAGATAGGCCTGTTCGTTGTTATGCTTGGCAGAACCCAGCCAGTAGACGCTGTCAGGACCGCTTTCTTCGCGGATTTTCAGCATGCCATCGCCGATCTCGTCGATCGCCTGCTCCCACGAGATGCGGACCCATTCGCCACCCTCTTTCTTCATCGGGTATTTCAGACGGCGCTCGCCATGCGCGTGCTCACGCACCGCGGCCCCTTTGGCGCAATGGGCACCAAGGTTGAACGGACTGTCCCAGCCCGGTTCCTGCCCGGTCCAGACACCATTATCGACCTCGGCGACGACCGTACAACCCACCGAACAATGCGTGCAGACCGATTTGATCGTCTGAACGGCACCCGCTGCGGCGGACTGGGCGGTTGCTTGGGTCACCGTGCCGCCGGTTGCGGCAATGGCTGTCAGACCACCAATGGCCAGACCTGACCCGCGCAGAAATCCGCGGCGGTCGACGCCTGTTCCGGATGTATTTGTGGTAATTTTTGCTCTGCCAGAGCGGCGCGTATAGCCGTTCGTCTTCTTCCTGAGCATCTTCTTCCTCCCTTTGCCGTAACGACCACGGGTCGCTGGCATTGCTGGCTATGGCTGGCTCCGCCCGGTATGCATCTGACGACGTCCGGGTGGATGGGCTATTCTAGAAACGGGCGCTTTGCAGATAGGCGCGCGTATGTGCGGTATCCTGCATCGTATCGGATGACAGATCGACAGGATCAGCGGCGGCTTGCGTAGCGCCCCCCGCGGCAATGGCGGCCGCAGCAGGTGCTGCAGTTCCGGCCAGTTTCAGAAATCCCCGGCGGCTTGTGCCTTCGTCTTTTTCACTCATTGGGATGTCTCCCCTTCCTTTTGTGACGCGCATCCGCGCCAGTTTGGCAGACCCGTCAGCCTGCGGTCATGCGATAAGCCTCGCGTTCAATATCCATAAATGCAGCACCTACTGCCCCGACAGACGCATAAAGGACCGATGTTTTCGCCGCCTGCAGGTCATTGAAAAAGTGACCTGCCCAGGTGCCGATATGTGTGTTGAAGAAATCGCGTTGCCGCTGCAACGTCGCCGGTTCGCCAAAGCGCCCGACGATCATGCCAGCCATCATTTCCATCAGCGATGCGATGTTATCCTCGGGTTCAAACACGTTACTCGCGCGGGTCATCCCCATCGCGGCCATATCCCCGCGCAGCTTTGCCAGCGGCTTTTCGTTCAGAAACCCGGTCATGTAATAGCTGGCATAGGGCAACAACTCACCCCGGCCAAGCCCGATGAACAGGGCGTTGAATTCAGATACAACCGCCTTGGGTTTGGTCACTTTTGCAACCCGCGCCAGACCCGTTATGGCCTGACCAAGCGGTGTGTCGTCCCCGCTCAGCCCGGCCGTCTGATCCAGCAGCATCTGGTCGGGTGGGGCCGACAGGATCAGCCCGAGATAATTGTAAAGATCGGCCCGCAGGCGATCCTCTTCAGCGACTTCGACGGTGGAGGTCGCGACATTCATGCCTGCTCACCCTCGAACTGGAATGCCATGCGGCGGGGCCTGTAGGGTTCTGCCTCACCCTCGCCCGCCTCGTCAGATGACGGTTCATCAATGACCGGTTCGCTTTCGACCGTTGCGACCACAATCTTTTCTTCGTCTTCTGGTGCGGCTTCATCCGCCTCGACAACGCCATTCTCCTGACGCTCCATTTCAAGGACATGCGCCATCAGCCCCTTGCCCACCTGATAGGTCGTCTTGATCGGGTCGTTCCCGAAGCTGCCGGTCAGATAATCCTCATCATAGTCATTCAACCCGTCCACGCAGGCGAGGACCGGGTTGCTTCGCCACAATTGCCGCAAGGCTTTCTTGCGCAAATGCTCCGGCACGGCCTTGGACATGAACGCCGCGAAATCATCGCCCATCTTCAGGTTCTCTGGATCCGGCAAATCAAGCTCGGCCAGAATTTCGGCATCCGTCTTGTCAGCCTGCGCTTCCCTGTGGGCCATATCCTCTCGCAAGGCACGCTCGGCCTCAGCCTCGGCAGCCACTGCGGCGCGGCGACGCGACCAAAGGGAAACGGCCTGGGTCAATTCAGCACCTCCTTGCGGCGCGGTGCGCGATAAACGTCAGAAGTCTGCGAAATGCGCGGGTCACCAATGCCATCGTCGACACGATCCACCCGCGCATTCTTGCGCTTGCGTTTGACGAAAGGCTCTTCCACGTGATGCTGCGCAATAAAGCTGCCGACCCAGGCGATCATACCTTCGGACATCGGTATCCGCTCCACCAGCTCTTCGGATGAATCGCAATAATCCTGTGCGTCATAGGGCGAACATGTCACCAGGGCGACCCGCCAAGGCATCTCGCCCCCGTTCTCTGCTGGCCGCAAAACGACGTAGACCGATGGCGTGCGGGCCTGCAGTTCATGAACGTAAGCCTCGGTATCCGAAACATACAAATCCAGCGAAACGGTGGCAGCGTGATATTCGGTAACATCGCCGTCCTGGCGCAACAGCTTCCAATCGGCAGGGCCAGCGCCCGGCAATATGCCCGTCGCCTGCCATGTCCATTTTACCCAACGCGACACGCCGGGCGATTTTCGGACGACAACACCAACCGGAATGGTCTGTGCATCAGGAAAGACGAACGACAATGCTGATCCCTTGAGAAGTTCCCTGCCGTCATGCTGCATGAAGAGCCCGCGTTTCTAAAGCGATTTTTTCATCATGTTGATCACAAATGATGAGCCCCTCGGTAACGCGTTGTTTTCACTGTCAAAAAGAGCATACGACTTTAGTAATAGTAGACCTGCCCTGCGCGCATGCATCAAAAGCGGTTTACGCCAGCCTGATTTCCTGACTAGCTAACCGCTGATCCAGCGGGGGACCCGATGACAAAAACACTACTCATTTGCGACTGCCTTGGATCGCAAACCATTGATCCCGAAGCCATAAACACAACCGGGGTCACCTGCTCGCGGCTGCATACATCTTTATGTCAGGACCAGATCGGCCTCGCCGCAGAGGCGATAGGCAAGGGCGAGGTCATGATCGCCTGCCAGCAACAGGCGCGGGTCTTCGCAGATTTGGCGGAAGATATGGACGCACCGATACCCGATTTCGTGGACATCCGCGACCGCGCCGGCTGGACCGATGACAACGCTGCGACCGGCCCCAAAATGGCCGCGCTGGTGGCCGAAGCCGCCCTACCCGATGCGACCCCCAAAACAATCGATGTCATATCCGAAGGCACCTGCCTTATTCTGGGATCATCCGAGACCGCTTTCGCAGCGGCAGAGAAACTCGCAGACATGCTCTCTGTCACGGTTCTGCTTGAAACTGGTGATGACATGGCCGTCACTGACCGCTTCGACATAGTGGTAGGCCAGTTGAAACAGGCGCGCGGCAGCCTTGGCCGGTTCGATCTGTCGATCGACGCCTTTCAGCAACCCATACCGGGCGGTCGTGGTCCCCAAACGCTGACTGATCCGCGGGACGGGGCGGCATCGAACTGCGATGTCATCCTCGATCTGACGGGCGCGACCCCGTTGTTCCCTGCGCCAGAAAAGCGCGATGGCTATCTGCGGGCCGATCCGAAAAGCCAACCCGCGGTTGCTGACGCAATCCTGCAGGCCAGCCTGATGGTCGGCACGTTCGAAAAACCTCTCTACGTCCGGCTCGAACCCAGCCTGTGCGCCCATTCACGCGCCGAAAAACCTGCCTGTTCCAACTGCCTTGACCTGTGCCCAACCAGCGCCATCAGTTCGGCAGGCGAACATGTGAGCATCGACCCGATGATCTGCGCGGGCTGCGGATCCTGCGCCGCCGCCTGCCCTTCGGGTGCGATCAGTTATGATGCGCCACCGGTCGATCACATCTTTCGGCAGATCAACACCCTCGCCAGCGCCTATCGCAAGGCCGGCGGCACCGACCCGCATCTGCTGGTTCATGACGATCACGGGGCCGAAATGATCGGCCTTGCCGGCCGGCATGGGCGCGGCCTGCCCGCCCATGTCATCCCGCTTCAGGTGGATGCGCTCAACGCCTTTGGTCATGCCGAAATGCTCGCCGGGCTTGCCAGCGGTTTTGGCCGGGTTGATATCCTGCTGGGTCCCAAAACCGAACGCGACGGGCTGACGGCTCAAACCGCCCTCGCAAATGCGATCCATGACAAGGTGGCTCTGCTCGACATCGCTGATCCTGACGCTTTGTCGGACCATCTGTTTGACGCACCGCGCGAAACCATCACTGCCGACCCTATCCTGCCCATGGGCACAAGGCGGCAAATCACCCGTCTGGCCGCCAAGACACTGCAACCCGACACCGAAGTGATCACGCTGCCAGACAACGCGCCATATGGTGCCGTGCTGGTGGACACTGACGCCTGCACACTATGCCTTGCCTGTGTCTCACTCTGCCCGTCGGGCGCGCTGATGGACAACGAAGACCTCCCGCAACTGCGGTTTCAGGAAGACGCCTGCCTGCAATGCGGGCTATGCACGAATATCTGCCCCGAAAAGGCAATCACCCTGCAACCACAGTTGAACCTGACCGACAGCGCCCTGTCGCAGACCGTGCTGAACGAAGAAGAACCGTTTGCCTGCATCGAATGCGGCAGCCTGTTCGGGGTCAAATCCACGGTTGAAAAGATCATGGAAAAACTAGCCGGCAACCACAGTATGTTCGGCAACGATACCGCAACAAAGATGATCCAGATGTGCGAAAACTGTCGGATCAACGCGCAGTTTCATGCCGAAAACAATCCCTTTGCCGCAGGCGAACGGCCACGCCCCCGGACAACGGATGACTATCTGTCAAAACGCAAGGACCATTAGGCGGCAAGGTCCAAAACAAGATACAAACAGGGAGACGACAATGAGCGACGATTTCAACATGTCGATGCGCAAATTCCTCAAGCAGGTCGGCGTGACATCGCAGCAGGCCATTGAAGAGGCGATGCGCAACGCGGGTGACACCAGTGGTCGCAAGTTCGAGGCCAAGGTTGTGCTGACCGTCGATGGTCTGGATCTGGAACATACCGTGACCGGCACGATCGAGGGACAATCCTAAGTGGCCATTTCACGCGACGACGTCCTTGGCGTCCTGAAGTCACTGATTGACCCGATCAGTGGCAGTTCTCTTTCTGAAGCGGGGTTGGTGAAGGCCCTGACCGTCGAAGACGGTGCTGTGCGCTTTGTCATGGATGTCAGCGGCAGCCATGCAGACGCCTACGCCAAACTGAAAGACGAGGCCGAGGCGCAGATCAAATCGCTTGGCGCCGATCAGGTCTCGATCGTCATGACGGCCCATAGCTCGCCCAAGGCACCGCCGGATCTGAAATCCGGCAGACCTGCCCAATCCGGCCCTGAAAAGATCCCCGGCGTGGATCGGATCATCGCCGTCGCGTCCGGCAAGGGCGGCGTCGGCAAATCAACCGTTGCGGCAAACATCGCCTGCGCGCTTGCTGCAGAGGGTCGGCGTGTCGGGCTACTGGATGCGGATGTTTACGGCCCATCCCAACCGCGGATGCTGGGCGTCTCGGGGCGCCCGGCCTCGCCCGACGGCAAGACCATTCTGCCGATGCGTAATTTCGGCGTCACCATGATGTCCATCGGTCTGATGACCAATGATGATCAAGCGGTTGTCTGGCGTGGCCCGATGCTGATGGGCGCCTTGCAGCAGATGCTGACGCAGGTGCAATGGGGCGCGCTGGATGTGCTGATCGTGGACCTGCCGCCAGGAACCGGCGATGTGCAGATGACGCTCGCGCAAAAGGCGCATGTGGACGGGGCGATCATCGTCTCGACCCCGCAGGACGTCGCCCTGATCGACGCCCGCAAGGGCATTGATATGTTCAACCAGCTGGGCACCCCGATCCTTGGCATGATCGAAAACATGTCGACGCATATCTGTTCGGCCTGCGGACACGAAGAACATGTGTTCGGCCATGGCGGCGTCGCGGCAGAGGCGGCCAAACTTGGTGTGCCGCTGCTCGCCGAAATCCCGCTGCATCTGGATATCCGGCTGGCTGCCGATGGCGGGGCGCCTATTGTGGTTTCAAAACCCGACAGCGCTCAGGCCACAGGTTTCCGGGAGGTCGCGAAAGCACTGGTATCCGCTGGCAAAGCATGACCGCACCCGTCTTTCCACCCTTGTTTTCCGGACAGGACTCAGCCGGGCAGGATCCGTTCGCACAAGCCTGCGCCGCGGCGACCGCTGGCTGCGATGCCGGTCTGGTTGTCTATGATCTGGGGTCCGATGAATTGCGCGCGGCTATGGTTCTGGCGCCCGAAGTCCCGTTGGCCGCAGCCGCCATCATGTTGCCCGTCTGCGGCGTTGGATTCCAGAACGCGCTGGGGGCCATCGGCCCGCCAGAGGTGAGCGTGCATTTAGGCTGGGACGGTGCGATCTATGTGAACGGGGGCCGTTGCGGCGGCTTGCAAATGGCCGCATCCCACGCTGCCCCGACAGCAGAACCCGACTGGCTGGTCATCGGCCTGACCCTGCAACTCTGGCCCAAATCCGAAGACATGGGCCTGACCCCGGACGAAACCGCGCTTTACGCCGAAGGCTGTTCAGAGGTTGACGCCGTGACACTGCTGGAAGCATGGGTGCGTCACACACTGGTCGGCATCAACACATGGTCCGATGATGGCACCCAAACCCTGCTGCGTGAATGGAACGGGCTGGCGCATGGCAAAGGCAAGGCGATCACGGTAGGAAACCAGACCGGCACCTTCCTCGGCGTTGACGAAAACCTTGGCCTGCTCTTGAAAACCGACAATGAAACCGTTCTGATCCCGCTCACCGACCTGTTAGAGAGGCCCGCATGAAACTCGCCCGCGCCATTCATTTCGACGACAGCGACACACGCGTGTTTCACAACCCGGCCCGCACGGGGGAATGGTGCATTTCTGGCGGGTTCGAGTTTTCCAACTGGACCGAAGGTGACCTGACCGGCAAGGCCCGTCAGGCGTTTTCCAACGGCTGGATGGGCTGCGAAACCTTTGGGCGGGTCAGCTTTGTCGCCGTTACTCAGATTGAACCGGTCGAACGGGACGGACTGGCCGATGGGCTGGCCCAGCATTTCGTGGACATCTATGGCGCGCCATCGGTTGAGGCCGCGCGCGGCGTCGCACTCGAAGAATTGTCGCAGATGATGGAGCTTTGCGAAGACCACGCACCCAATACCCTGCTGACCGTCGCACGGGAATTGACCGAAGCCGGGGTCAGGGAAAGCTACCGCGTGATCGAAGCGCAGGACGCAGGCCTTGAGCAATTCGCGATCCACGGTTCATTGGACGAACCGCACCAGCACTAGGGTTGGGCATTGAACACAAACAGCGTCTCGCCATTGATCTCATAGCCATTGATAAACTCTGCGGCGGTTTCGCCTGTTAGCCAGTCTTCCAGTTGCAGGGCCAGATCATTGCGCACGCTGGGGTGCTTTTCAGGGTTCACCGGCAGATAGGCATACTGATTGAAAAGCGCCGGATCGCCCGCATATAGCAGCGCCAGATCGCCCTTGTTGCCGAAATTCAACCAGCTTGCCCTGTCGGCCAGAATGTAAGCATTGATCCCCGACGCCGTGTTCAGGGCAGCACCCATACCCGCCCCCACGGACAGATAGGACGGACCGAAGCCATCAACCGGCAACCCGGCCGCAGCCCAAAGCTGCAACTCCGCCTTATGGGTGCCGCTGTCATCGCCCCGGCTGACAAAAGGGCCACCCTGCTCGGCAATCCGTCGCATCGCGTCAACCGCGCTATCCGCGTCGGCAATCTCGGACGGATCGGCGGCAGGACCTATCAGGACGAAATCATTATACATGATCTCGCGACGGTGAGTGCCGTATCCATCCGAAACAAATGCCTCTTCCGCCGTTTTGGAATGCACCAGAATCGCATCCACATCACCCGCCTCACCCAAACGCAGCGCCTGACCTGTGCCGACCACCAGCAACTGCACCTCAATGCCGGTGTCCTCCTTGATGGCAGGCAACAGAACGTCCGCAAGGCCCGAGTTTTCGAATGATGTAGTAACCGCCAACCTGATCTCTTCCGCCGCCAACGGCATCGCCAGAAACCCGGTCAGGATAAGGGAAATGAGTTGCCTCATGTCACGATGTCTCCATTCAGAAAGGCTTGAAGTTCCGGTGTTCCGGGCGTGGCAAGAACTTCCGACGCAGCGCCTTTTTCATGAACCTTGCCAGCGATCATAAAGATCACATCCTGCGCCAGACGGCGCGCCTGCCCCATATCATGGGTCGACATGATGATGCGCGTGCCCGCCGCAGCGGTTTCCTGCAGCAGCGCCTCGATCTCGCGCGTGGCGTGACCATCCAGATTGGCGCAGGGTTCATCCAGAAACAGCACGTCCGGGTCGCGGATCAGCGCCCTGGCAATCGCCAGTTTTTGACGTTCACCACCAGACAACCGGCTCGCCCGCGTATTGCGAATATCGCTCAGACCAATCCGATCCAGCCACGCGGTCGCAGCAACCTCAATTTCAGCCTTCGACACACCGATCAGTTGCAGCGGATAGCGCAGGTTATCGGCAACGCTGCGGCGCAGCACGATGGGCGACTGAAACACATAGGCCTGACGGCCCTGATCATTCTGCGCCCAGTCCGCTGCCCCCGCGCTCAATCGTTCGATCCCGTGCATGACGCGCAGCAATGTGGTCTTGCCGGACCCGTTTGGACCAATAATGATCGTCGGACCACCCTGATCAACGGTCAGGCTGACGGGGCCAAGCACCGTCTTGCCCTGCCGCCTGACAACGCAATCGGTCATGGTCAGCGGAAACAGATTACTCACCAGCGCCCCTCCCGTTCCGTGCGTGACAACCAGTGGATCGCGATATTGACGGCCAGCGCCAATCCGATCAGCACAAAACCCAATCCCAGCGCCAAGGCGAAATCACCCTTCCCCGTCTCCAGCGCAATCGCTGTGGTCAGAACGCGGGTGGCATTATCAATATTGCCGCCCACGATCATGATCGCCCCCACCTCGCCAATCGCCCGGCCAAACCCTGCCAGCGATGCGGTCAGCAGATTACGCCGCCCATCCCAGATCAGCGTTCTGATGCGCTGCCATTTGGTTGTGTGCAGTGAGATCAGCAGGTCATGGTATTCGGCCCACAGCTCGCGCATGGCCTGATGCGCGATGGATGCAATCAGCGGCGTGATGATGATCACCTGCGCGATGATCATGGCCGTCGGCGTGAACAAGAGGCCCAGGACCCCGAAAGGACCGGAACGGGACAGCAGGATATACAGCATCAAACCCACAACCACAGGCGGCAAGCCCATCAGCGCATTCATGATTGATATAGCCAAACGGCGATAGCGAAACCGCTGCACCGCCAGAAACGTGCCAAACGGTATGGCAATGAGCGAGGCGACAACCACAGCCGACAGGCTGACCTGCAGTGACCGCAGACTGATCGCCCACAGCTCGGCGTCAAAGGTGACGACCAGCCAGAACGCCGCCTGCAACCCCTCCCAAATATCAATCATCCGGCACCGACGCCCTTGCCTGCTCTGCGCCACGCGGGCCGCTTTCCACGCGCTATCATCGGGCTTATCCGGCCCAAGGACAAGGTGCGAATATCGGCAACATCAGACCCACCGATTTCCATACGGTCGGAGTGCAGGCCGGGCATTCCGGAAAATTGATACACTATTGTGTCATTAAAAATCACATGCTACGCAAAACCACTGAATTTGTTTTGACGGGCCGCGCATGGATCACACCGCCCTTTGCCACAGCGATCACCGGATTGCCCTTACCAAGGGCGTCGGGGCACATCGCTGTCATTCAGGCAAAGCGGGGCGCAGCGCCGAATTTCTTTGCCCAAAGCAATCCAATCTGTTGACATCATTGACATTCCGGAGGGACGATCAAACCAGTTAAACTGCCTTAAGACATAAGAAAGACAGGCACCGGAGGAGGGTCGCCTGCGACAACATAGGGAGGGTCTGCAATGTCGGTCCTGTTCGGCCTGCTTTGGCCGTTAGAGCGCATCAACAATGTCGTGCTTGCCATTGGCAAGTTTATCGCCATTGCAGCATTGGCCATCATGGTCTGCCTGATCCTCGGTCAGGTCTTTTTCCGCTACATCCTGAACGACGCTCCGAACTGGACTGAGGAAGCCGCGCGCTTCGGCATGCTCTGGATGACCGGTCTGATGGCGCCCCTTGCCTACCGGATGGGCGGCTTCGTCGGGATCGACATGCTGGGGCGTGCCTTACCACGGGTCGCTGCCGGCGCTCTTGGCCTGATCCTGATGTGCATCACCATGTGGGTGCTTTTCGTGGCGTGGGATCGCGGGCTGAACAACCATCTTGATACGATTTCCGGCCGCGGCTGTTCCTCCACCCTGCGCTGGCCCTTTGGGATCGAGATCGGCAAATGCGGCGACAAGTTCCAGAACCGCTTTCAATATGCATCGCTCTGGGTTGGGGTGAATCTCCTGATCCTCGTCAATCTGGAACTCATCATCCGGCAAATCATCATGCTGGCGGGCCAAGGCAACAAGCTGACCTCGCTGACCCCTGAAGAAGAAATCGCGGGGTCTTCCTGATGCTGCTCTGGTTCCTGCCGCTTTTCCTGCTTCTGATCATGATCGGCCTGCCGGTCGTCTTTGCCCTGCTCGCCTCGCCTATCGCGCTCATCATGATCGAAGGTGACACGCGCAATGTCGTCGCAGGGCTTTATCGCAACCTTTATACCGGGATGGACAGTTTCCCCCTGATGGCCCTGCCCTTCTTCATGCTGGCCGGCGAAATCATGAACCGGGGCGGCATCACGCTCCGCCTCGTGGAATTCAGCCAGGCCTTCATGGGACATCTGCGGGGCGGGCTGGCCCATGTGAATATCTTGTCATCGATCTTGTTTGCAGGCCTCTCAGGGTCGGCGGTGGCCGACACATCGGCCCTCGGTTCCACACTGATCCCGGCGATGGAAAAGAATGGCTACAGCCGCAAATTCGCCGCCGCGGTCACCGCCGCAAGCTCTGTCATCGGGCCAATCATCCCGCCATCCGGGATCATGATCATCTACGCCTATGTCATGGGCGAAAGCGTCGCGGCCCTATTCCTGGCAGGGATCGTGCCCGGCGTCATGGTTGGGATCGGGCTGATGTTGGTGGTCCGCCTGATGGCCGACCGGTACGACCTGCCCAAGGCAGAACGGATCGTGCGCAAGGACCAGACGATCACGCCATTGGAAAGCTGGGTCAGCTTCTTCCTGATCCGGATCAATATCGCCGCCCTGCTTTACGCGGTCTCAGGCATCGTCACCCGCTTCATCCCGCAAGAGGTGAACGGCTGGCTGATCTTCCTCATCGCCCTACCCATCGCTCATGTGATTACGCAAACGATCAAGGCGCGGGTCAGCCATGACTTCCGCATCGTCTGCAAAAAGGCCGTCGCGCCCTTGCAGACCCCCATCATCATTCTGGGCGGTATCCTTGTCGGGGTCTTTACCCCGACCGAGGCCTCGGCCGTTGCCGTGGCCTACGCGCTTGTGGTCAGCTTTTTCGTGCTGCGCTCAATGAAAACTGGTGACCTGCTTGAGGTGCTGGCAAAATCCGCCCTGTCGACCTCAGCCGTGCTGCTGCTGGTCGGGGCTGCGGTATCATTTAAGACGGTTGTCAGCCTGTCCTACGCCCCGCAAATCTTGTCTGACTACATCCTGTCACTCTCGGAAAATCCGCTGATCCTACTCTTTCTGATCAACCTGCTTTTGTTCGTGGTGGGCATGTTCCTTGATGCCGGACCTGCCATCATCATTTTGGGGCCAATCCTGGGACCGATCTTTGTCGATCTGGGGGTTCACCCGGTCCATTTCGCGATCATCATGAGCGTCAACCTGACCGTCGGGCTGGCCACCCCGCCGATGGGGCTGGTGCTCTTCGTGGCCAGTACGGTGTCCAAGGAAAAGGTCGAAACGATTGCCAAGGCGATCATGCCATTCCTCGCCGTGGAAATCCTCGTGATCTTCCTCATCACCTATGTCCCCGCCATTTCGATGACGGTGCCATACCTGACCGGTTTCCTGGGCTGCGGCCCGGAGGTCGGTTTCTCCGCTTGTATCAGCCCCGCGCCGGTACCAAACTAACAGCATAAATCAGGGAGAGTATAATGCTGAAAACACTAACCAAAGTGGCCGCCACGGCCGCACTTCTGGCGACGCCATTCGCCGCATGGGCGGACGGGCATCAGGAATTCACCATCCGCGCCACGGCCAACTCCAACGAAAACGATGAGGACTATGACGGTCTTGTCGTGTTCAAGAACTACGTTGAAGCCGCGTCAAACGGACGGATCGGTGTGGAGCTCTTCATCGGCACCCAGCTTTGCGCGACGGGTGCGGAATGCCTCGAAGGGGTCTCCGAAGGCTCCATCGATGTCTACATCTCCACCTCCGGCGGTGCGGCTGGCATCTTCCCTTACGTGCAGGTGCTTGACCTGCCCTACCTGATGGCCAATGACCGGGTCGCCGAACATGTGCTGACCTCCGATTTCGTGCGCACCATGCGGGACATGGCGCTGGAAGACAGCGACAACACGATCCGCCTGATGACGATCGGTAACACCGGCGGCTGGCGCAACTTTGCCAACACGCAGCGGCGCATCGCGGCACCATCCGACATGGAAGGTCTGAAAATCCGTACCGTGGTTGCCGACCTTCCGCAGGAACTGGTCCGGGCCTTGGGCGGCTCGCCGACCCCGATCCCATGGCCCGAGCTTTTCACAAGCTTCCAGACCGGCGTTGTTGACGGTTCCAAGAACGGGATCACCGACATCATGGGCATGAAATTCCCTGATGCGGGCCTGCAATACCTGACGCTGGACGGGCACGCCTATATGGGTGCGCTCTGGTGGATGTCGAACGAAAACTTCATGGCCATGCCAGAGGACCTGCGCCGCGTCGTGGTTGACGGCTTTGCCGAACTCCAGCAGGCCACATTCGCGTCACCCAAGCGCAAATCCATCGAAGCCTACCAGGCCTTCGTGGAAGGTGGCGGTGACCTCTACGTGCCAACACCCGAGGAAAAAGCCGCATTCGCCGAAGCCGCAGCACCCGTACAGGACTGGTTCCGCGAAAACGTGGACCGGGGCGACGAAATCCTCGACGCGCTGATCGCAGCGGTCGGTGACGCAGAGGCCGAGATCAACGGGGCTTATGCAAGCGATCTGAACTAAGTCGCGCGAATAGGTAGAAGGGGCTGCCATTCAGACGGCCCCTTTTCTGTCTCCGATGCATAGGAAACCATTGGGGAATGGCAGTTTTGAACCCCTACTGACCGATGCCACAGTCTGCGCGAACACCTGCTTGTCTACAAATTGCCAGATGGTTCCCCAAGAGCTCTCTGCACGATCGGCGAACGGCTTGGACTATGACTGCCTCAAGCACTGGGTTAGCCCCATGCTGTCAGAGGACATTGAGACATCATCAAAGTTAAAAATATGCCTCTGGGCGCCGTCGAAGTAAGATACGATTAAGACGTCTCCATTGACTTCGTACTCCCCAGGTATGTTCATTTTCCCAGCCAAGTCTGGCGAATTATCAACCATCTCTTGCGTTACGAAATCCAAGATAACCAAACCATTGTCTTTGAACGCCAGCTTTGCGTCAAACTGGCCGTTTTGGGTTAGACACAAGTAATTACCCTGTATTTCCTGACTCCAAGCAAGGCTAGGCGCAGCGACGCATATTGCCAAACAAACACTAGCGAATACCTTTTGCATCTTATTCTCCTTGAATTTCGAGCGCTATAGCCCCGTTACGTTGTCTATAGCCAACGCGTGATACAACTGGAAGTCGTCATTGAACACGACACCATGAATGGCTCGCGTGTCCAAACGGGCCGTCATTCACCGAAACGGATACATCCACACCCGGTAGTCATCCACCAGCACCTCCGCCCGCGCGCGTTCTTCCGCCGTCAGCCGAGGCGTAATCTCCTCTAGCGAATCCAGCGCATCCGGGTCCCCGCCTATTGCCGACAAGGCGTACCACAGATAGGCTCTGACCAGATCAGGCGCGGGCAATCCCCGGCCCACTTCGTAATACCAACCCAATCCCGATTGCGCCCCCGGATGCCCTTTCATCGACGCCCGCAGATACCAGTCAAACGCCCGCTCATCGTCGCGTTCGACGCCAAGGCCCATAGCGTACATGACCCCGATCAGTTCTTCGGCATCGGCATTGCCCGACCGGGCATAAATCTCGAACAGCGCGCGGGCCTCTTCAAACTGCCCCGCTTCCATCAGATCGCGCGCCGTTTCCATATCGGCCTGCGCCGGGACCGCCAGACAGGCCCAAAACCCGATTGCCAGACAAAGGGCCCGACGCAAGTCCGACGTTTTGCCGACGTTTTGCATACCGCTGTTTTCCTCCTGATTGCTGGCACCGGCTTCGCCACCGCCCAGACGATTTCGGCGGATGATTACATCCCCGTTGATCCCGCACAAGCCCGCATCGGGCAGCTGCTCTTCTACGATAAGATACTGTCGGGCAACAGAAATATCTCCTGCGGCACCTGCCATCATCACGACCATGCGGGCACCGATGGTCTGTCACTCGGCATCGGCGAAGGGGGCGTTGGCGTCGGCCCCGACCGCACCCCAGGCGAAGGCACCGATGCGATCCGCAAACGCATCCCGCGCAACGCGCCAAGCCTTTGGAATCTTGGGCATAATTCGGTAAGTGTGATGTTTCACGATGGTCGCCTGACCGCATCAGATATCTACGGCAACGGCTTCGATTCCCCGGCCGAGGAATGGCTACCCCAAGGCCTCGACAACCTCTTGGCCGCGCAGGCATTGTTCCCGATGACATCCCAGTTCGAGATGGCAGGGAACCCCGGCGAAAACGATGTAATCGGAGCCGTGCGCAACCGGATCGACCGGGGCTGGCCAATCATCGCCAAACGGGTGCGGACCATCCCGGATTACGCGGGCATGTTCATCCAAGCCTTTGATCATATTGAAGAACCCGGCGACATCACCATCGTAGAGATCGGCAATGCCCTGGGCGCATTCATCGCCAGCGAATGGCAAAGCCACGACAGCGCCTACGACAAATGGCTCACCGGCACGCCGCTGCCCGATGCTGCCGAACGTGGCCGTCAGCTCTTCTTTAACAATCGCTGCGCATCCTGCCACGCGGGTCCGCTGTTCACTGATCAGGAATTCCATGCGCTCGGCCTGCCCGCATTTGGCCCCGGACGCACCCGACCCTTTGATCCGATCCCGCGCGATGTCGGGCGGATGGGCGAAACAAACCTGTTGGAGGACGCCTACAAATTCCGCACGCCATCCCTGCGCAACGTGGCCTTGACAGCGCCCTACGGGCATAACGGTGCCTTTCCAACGCTAGAGGCGATGATCCGACACCATATGGACCCTGCCCTGTCACGGTCCCGCTGGACGCTGGCGGATGCGGCGTTGCCCGACGCGCCCTGGCTTGCGCATGTGGATGGCGCAATCATGCAGGACGCAGCCGAGATGCAGCGTCAGGCAGGGGCGCAGGATTTGCATGGCCTCAACCTGATGGACGATGAAATCGATGATCTGGTCGCGTTCCTGAACGCACTGACCGGCGAAACCGCTCTGACCCGCCCGCTTGGACGGCCTGAAACGGTGCCAAGCGGCCTGCCGGTCGACTAGGCCTCTGGAAAGAAACAGGCGACGCTGTGCGCCGTATTTTCCGGCTCTGGTCGTTCGGTGCGGCATCGATCCTGCGCCTTCCAGCAGCGCGGCGCAAACGGGCAGCCATCGGGTATAGCCAGCGGCGACGGCAACTCCCCTGTCAGCTTGATCCGCTCCTTGTTGGCATCCGGATTGGCGCGGGGCGTCGCGGACAAAAGTGCCTTCGTATAGGGATGGCGTGGCGCGGCGAAGAGTGCTTCTTTCGGCCCTTTTTCAACCACGCGCCCCAGATACATGACGATCACATCATCAGCCACATGACGCACGACCGAAAGGTCATGGCTGATGAACAGATAGGCCAGTTTCAGCCGGTCCTGCAATTCGGTCAGCAGGTTCAGGATCGCGCTTTGGATCGATAGATCAAGCGCCGAAACAGGTTCGTCCAGCACCAGCACTTTCGGGTCCAGCATCAGCGCCCGGGCCACCGCGATGCGTTGGCGCTGGCCACCGGAAAACATGTGCGGATAGCGGTCATAATGCTCTGGCCGCAGCCCGACCAATTGCAGCATTTCTCGCGCTTTGGCTTCGCGTTCGGCCCGCGGCATGTCGGGTCGGTTGATGACCAATGGCTCCTGCAGAATGGCCCCTATCCGCTGGCGCGGGTTCAGCGATCCGTAAGGGTCCTGAAACACGATCTGCACCGATTGCCGCAGACTGGCCCATTCTTCACGCCGCACCGGTTTGCCATCCAGCATCAGCGATCCGGCAGTCGGTTCCTCGATCATCGCGACCATGCGGGCCAGCGTTGATTTGCCACAGCCGCTTTCACCGACAACCGCCAGCGTCTTGCCACGCGCCAACGTGAAATCAAGCCCTGCTACCGCCTCAAGCGTCCGCTTGGGCCGCAGCAATCCACCGCTGACGGCGTAATGTCTTTGCAGCCCGCTCGCCTCGACCACACTTGTCATGACGCGATCCTTTCGTCGGCGTTCAGCGGATAGTGGCATCGGGCCTGCCCCATATCCTCGTCCCGCGGCTTGGGCGGCATGGTGCGGCATGTCTCGTCAGCAAAACGGCAACGCGGCGAAAACAAACAGCCCGCAGGCCGGTCAAACTGTCCCGGCACGACACCGGGGATCGTCGGCAATAGCCGTTCAGTCGCGCGCTCTGGCAATGCGTCCAGCAAGGCGGCCGTGTAGGGGTGATGCGGATTGCGGAACAGCGGGCCAACGGGCTGTTCCTCGATCTTCTGACCGGCATATTGCACACTGACACGTTCCGCGGTTTCCGCCACGACACCCATATCGTGCGTGATCAGAACCAGACCCATCCCGGTTTCTTCCCGCAAGGATGCGAGCAGATCCAAAATCTGCGCCTGAATGGTCACATCCAGTGCGGTAGTGGGTTCATCCGCAATCAACAGCTTCGGCTTGCAGGCAATCGCCATCGCAATCATGATCCGCTGGTTCATGCCCCCGGACAACTGATGCGGAAAGGCGGTAAGGCGCTTTTCCGGATCGGGAATGCCCACCTGCTCCATCAATTCGACGGCGCGTTTTTGCCGTTCAGCACGGCCCAACCCCATATGGATGCGCAACGCTTCCTTGATCTGCCAACCGACCGTGAAACAGGGGTTCAATGACGACATCGGCTCTTGAAAGATCATCGCCAGATCGTTGCCAATGATGTGTCGGCGGTCACGTTTGTCCATGAGCAACAAATCGCGGCCGTCAAAGGTAATCTCGTCCGCTGTCACCGTCGCGGTCCACGGCAAAAGACCCATCAACGCCAGCATGGAAACGGACTTTCCCGACCCGCTTTCACCGACAATGGCCAGGATTTCACCCGTATCCACATCTTGATCTACCGCATCAACAGCCCGGAACTGGCCGGATGCGGTGGCAAAATCGACACATAGGTTTCTGATCCGCAAAAGTGGCATGGCTCAGCTCCGCTTCAGTTTCGGGTCAAGCGCATCGCGCAGCCCGTCACCCATCAGGTTGATCGCCAGAACCGTCACCAGAATGGCAAGACCGGGGAACGTGACAACCCACCAAGCCCGCAGGATGAATTCGCGCGCCTCCGCCAGCATTGTGCCCCATTCAGGTGTCGGTGGCTGCGCTCCCATGCCCAGAAAGCCAAGTGCGGCCGCATCCAGAATGGCCGTGGAAAACGACAGTGCCGCTTGCACGATGATGGGTGCCAGACAATTCGGCAGCACGGTGACGAACATCAGCCGGAAAAACCCCGCACCCGCCACCCGCGCGGATGTCACGTAATCCTTTTGCTTTTCGGCCAGAACCGAAGCGCGGGTCAAGCGAACGTAATGCGGCTGCAAAACGATGGCGATGGCAATCATCGCGTTGGTCAGTGACGGCCCAAGGATCGCCACCAGAACAAGCGCCAGCAACAGCGACGGGAAGGCCAGAATGACATCCATGATCCGCATGATGATCGTGTCCAGCCATTTCGGCGCAAAACCCGCAATCAGACCAACAATGATCCCGCCAGAGGCTGCGATGCTGACAACGACGATCCCCACGAAGAAGGAAAACCGCGCCCCGACAATCAGCCGCGAGAGCATATCGCGCCCCAGCGGGTCGGTGCCCAGCGGATAGGTCCAACTACCGCCCTCCTGCCAGAATGGCGGCTGCAAGGTGGCATCGCGAAACTGTGCTGTAGGATCGTGCGGTGCAATCCAGGGGCCAAACAAGGCGAGAAAAGCAAAACCCGCAAAAATCCACAGCCCAATCACAGCACCCCGGTTTTCCCGGAAGTAGAACCAGAATTCCCGCAGGCGTCCGGGGCGTTCGGCGGTATCAGCTGACAGGGTCACAGTCATCAGCGTTTCCTGATCTTGGGGTTGATGACACCGTAGAGCATATCGACGGTCAGGTTCACGATCATCACCATCACGGCAATCAGCAGCAGCCCACCCTGCACAACGGGATAATCGCGGCGAAAGATGCTATCGACCATCCACTTGCCGATGCCTGGCCAGCTGAAGATCGTCTCGGTCAGGATAGCGCCTGCCAGCAGCGTGCCAACCGACAGACCAATCACGGTGATCACGGGGATCAGGGCGTTGCGCAGCGCATGCACGCCATTGATCCGACCGGGCGACAGCCCCTTGGCGCGGGCGGTGCGAATATAATCCTCGCCCAGCACCTCCAGCATGGCAGACCGCGTTTGGCGTGCAATGACCGCCAGTGGGATGGTTCCCAGAACAATTGTCGGCAGGATCAGGTGGCGCACGGCCGACGTAAAGGCCCCGCTTTGCCCTGACGTAATACTATCGATCAGCATGAACCCCGTGGCATTCGGGAAGTAATAGATCAGGTCGATCCGGCCCGACACCGGCGTCCATTGCAGATTACCGGAAAAGACGATGATCAACAGCAGCGCCCACCAGAAAATCGGCATCGAATACCCGATCAGCGCCGTGGACATCAGCGCCCGGTCAAAGAATTTACCACGGTTCACCGCAGCAATGACCCCCGCAGGCAAGCCCAGCACCACGGCAAAGATCATCGCACAGATCGACAATTCCAACGTGGCAGGGAACAGCGCGAAAAACTCGTCCCAGACCGGTTTCTTGGTGACAAATGAATTGCCCAGATCCCCTTGCAGAACCCCGGTCAGATATTCCCAGAACTGCACATACATCGGGCGGTCGAACCCGAACTGGGCAGACAATTCGGCATAGCGTTCGTCGGTCAATCCACGCTCACCCGCCATGACGATGATTGGGTCACCGGGTAATACACGGATAAAGGCAAAGGATATCAACGTCACTCCGATAAAGGTCGGGACGAATGTCAAAAGACGGCTCAGGACGTAGTTCAGCATTTTAACACCGTTAGGTCCTTGGGAAACTGCGTCAGCGAGGTGCAGCCATCATCGGTGATCAGCACATCATCCTCAATCCGCACCCCGAAGTTGTCGATCTCATAAAGGCCCGGTTCATTTGTATAGACCGTCCCGGCGGGTAAAACCATATGGTTGCCGCGCATGATATAGGGGGCCTCATGCACCTCGCGGCCCAGCCCATGCCCAGTCTTAGTGCGGATGCGGTCGGCAAAAGATGACGCCTCAAGCACGCCGATCACCGCATCGTCGATCTGATGGGCTGTCACGCCTGCCCTTGTCACCTCAAACCCCTTCAGGTTCGCGCGCAGAACCGTGTCATAGACATCCTGCGCCTCATCAGTGGCGTGATCCAAAAACACGGTCCGGGTGATATCGGCGCAAAACCCATGCTTGCGCGCGCCGAAATCCAAAAGCAGGGCATCCCCCGCCTTCACATCATAATCCGCACGCGCCTTCGCATGCGGGCGGGCAGAACCATCACCTGCGGCGACTATGGGGTGAAACGACTTATCTTCCGCCCCTTCAGCAAAAAGCGCCTGGATCAGGGTCTGTTCAATCTCTTTTTCGGTTTGGCCAATACGGACACTCTCCAGCGTCCTGGCCAACGCACGTTCCGAAATGGCAATCGCATCCTGCAGCGCCGCAACATCGCCGGGCGTCTTGATCATTCGCAACCCGGAAATCTCGCGCTCCGCATCGATAATCTGTAGGTCCGGCTGCGCCTTCAGCATCGCGTGATGGGCAAACACACGCATCACCTGCCCTTCGACGGCAACAGACCGGATCGACAGATGCTTCATTAGTGCGGCAAAGGTCGCGTCATATCCGTCCTGATCACGCCAGTCGAAAACGGCGCCATCGAACCCGACGAGATCCCAGCTTCGCAGTTCAAGATTGGGGACAAGCGCGGCAGGCGCACCAGCGGCGGGAACAACCAGCATAAACGGCCGCTCATGGCTCATGAATACATGTTCAACCGCACGGGTGAAATTCGGACCAGGGACTAGTGCTACCGCATCAACACCAAGATCGGCAGCAATGGCAGCATAGGCGGCCAGACGGTCGGAAAGAGACTGTAACAAGGGATAGGGCCTTCAATGGGATGGGGGCGGCAACCGGGCCGCCCCCAACATGTCTGGATCGCTTACTGCGACAGACCAACCTGGTTAAAGATATGACCACCCAGCGGGTGCACAACGTAACCTTCAACCTCGGGGCGCATGGTCATGTAGACGACCGAATGGGCGATGGTAGCCCAAGGTGCCTGCTCCTTAAAGATCACCTGCGCCTGCTCATAAAGCGGCTGACGCTCTTCCTGCGTTGGCAGCACCTTTGCCTGCTGGATCAGGTCTTCGAACGGTTGGTGACACCACTGCGCGCGGTTCGAATTCTCACGACCGTCACAGCCCAGCAGCACGGCAAGGAAGTTGTCGGGATCGCCGTTATCACCGGTCCAGCCCAGCAGAACGGCACCGTCACGGTCCAGTTCGCGCGAACGGGACAGGTATTCACCCCATTCATAAGATACGATCTCGACTTCGACCCCCACATTGCTGAAATCCTCCTGGATCAGCTCAGCCATACGACGGGCATTGGGGTTGTAGGGGCGCTGCACAGGCATGGCCCAGATTTTCATCGACAGGTCAGTGATCCCTTCGGCCTCCAGCATGGCCTTGGCACCTTCGGGATCATACGGATCATCGACAATCGCATCGTTGTAGGACCACATGGTCGGCGGGATCGGGTTTTTAGCAATCTGACCGGAGCCCTGGAAGACCACGTCAATGATCGCCTGCTTGTCGATCGCCATATTCAGCGCGCGCCGTACATTAACATTGTCAAACGGCGCCTGGGTTGAGTTGTAGGCCAGATAACCCACGTTCAGGCCTTCCTGTTCCATCACCACGATGTCCGACGCATCCTTCATCGCCTGCACATCGGCAGGGTTCGGATAGGCCATGACATGGCATTCACCCGCCTGCACCTTTTGATAGCGGACCGACGCATCGGGCGTGATCGCGAAAATCAGCGCTTCGACCTTGGCCGGATCACCCCAGTAATCATCATTGCGTAGATACCGGATCACGGCGTCCTTCTGATAGGCTTGGAACTTGAATGGACCGGTGCCAATCGGGGCCTGGTTCATCATTTCCGGTGTGCCCGCATCCAGCATGGCCTGCCCGTATTCAGCCGACACGATTGATGCGAAATCCATTGCCATGTTGGCAATGAACGGCGCCTCGGGACGGGTCAGGTTGAACTGGACCGTGTAGTCGTCGACCTTTTCGATACTATCGACCAGATCGGGCATCGACATGCCGTCAAAATATTCCCATGTCCCGCCCGACACACCGTTATAGGGATGGTCGTCGTTCTTCTGGCGATTGAAGGAAAAGATCACATCGTCAGCGTTAAAGTCGCGCGTCGGGGTGAACATATCGTTGGAATGGAATTGAACCCCCTGCCGAAGGCTGAAGGTGACGGTCATGCCGTCCTCTGACACCTCCCAGCTTTCAGCCAGGGCCGGGATCACCTCGGTCGTGCCCACCTTGAACTCGGCCAGACGGTTGTAGATCGGATGGCTCGAGGCATCAAAAGTGGTACCTGCAGTATAAAGCGCCGGGTCAAAACCTTCTGGCGATCCTTCGGAGCAATAGACCAGCGATTGCGCGGATGCCACGGACGCGCCAAGTGCGGCCATCAGCAGCCCTGTGGCCAGTTTCTGTTTAAGGGACATTTGTTTCCTCCAACTGTCGCTTATCGCGGATGGCACAGCAATCGTGGCCCTGCGCCGCTTAGACGGCGTGACACCCCGATGTAATGGAACCCCCACGGTTTTTGGTTGACGCGCGAACGGTGCGCCGCGCGAATAATCGCATACGATCACGATTACCCCGCGATGCCAAGCACATTGTCGCTAGGTCAATTTAACGGGCAAAACGGTCCCAGAGCGCGAAAAACCACATCAAAGGCCATAAAAAACATACAATCACGCCAGATAGTTAAGGTGGTTGCTTTCCGAACCGACCTGCTACTATCCTGATTGGATAAATCTGGGAGGATACCATGACTTACAAGCAGCTAATGCTCGCTTCGGCGATTCCGCTGACCATTGCCGGCCCGCTGGCCGCGCAGACCGAGATTGAATTCTGGCATGCCTTTACCGGGCGGCTGGGCGAACTAGTGGCTGAACAGGTCGACACGTTCAATGCTTCGCAATCCGACTACACCGTCACCGCAACCCACAAGGGCAATTATTCAGAAACCCTGAACGCTGGCATCGCCGCGTTCCGCGCGGGCGAACAGCCCGATATCCTGATGGTGTTCGAGGTCGGAACCGCCACCATGATGGCCGCATCCGGCGCGATCAAACCTGTTTACGAAGTAATGGCAGACTCTGGTGCCACCTTCGATCAGGACGCCTATATTGGGTCAGTCAAAGGGTATTACACCTCCAGCGATGGCAACATGCTGTCCCTGCCCTTCAATTCATCAACCCCGGTATTATGGGTGAACCGTGACGCACTGTCAGAGGCCGGAATCGATCCCGATGTTGACCTGTCCACATGGGAACAGGTCGGCGACGTTCTGACTCAGTTGAAAGAAGCCGGCAGCAGCTGCCCGATGACAACCGCGTGGCAAAGCTGGATCCACCTTGAAAACTTTTCGGCCTATCACGACACGCCATTTGCAACCCAGGCCAACGGATTTAGCGGGGTGGACACCGAACTGGCCCTGAATGGCCCCGCACAGGTCGCACATATCTCGGCCATGGGCGAATGGGCGCAGGATGGCAAATTCATCTATGCCGGTCGCCGCAACGAAGGTGGTGCCAATTTCCGGGGCGGTGAATGCGCGCTCTTCACCGAAAGCTCGGCGGGATATGCTGGAATCAAGGCTGAAGCCGAATTCGATTTCGAGGTCCGGCCGCTGCCCTATTGGTCAGCCGTCGCGGATGAGCCGCAGAACACGATCATCGGCGGGGCATCACTTTGGGTCATGGAAGGTCAAACAGACGAGGAATACAAAGGCGTGGCCGCCTTCCTGAACTTCCTGTCTTCGCCTGAAATTCAGGCCAAATGGCACCAGGACACCGGCTATCTGCCGATCACATCCGCCGCCGCTGATCTGACCCGCGAACAGGGTTTCTATGATGAAAACCCCGGCACCGATGTGGCCGTGATCCAGATGACGGCCAAGGCACCGACAGATAACTCCAAGGGTCTGCGCCTTGGGTCCTTCGACCAGATCCGCGGGATCATCGACGAAGAACTCGAAGCTGTCTGGGCCGGTGACAAATCCGCGCAAGAGGCGCTGGACAGTGCCGCCGAACGGGGCAACGGCCTGCTGCGCCGGTTCGAACAAGCCAACCGCTGATCAAAGGCTGCGCCCCGGTTCACGCCGGGGCGCTTTCCCATGGAAAAGCGCGTCACATTCAAAGGCATCTGGTTGCCGCTTCTGCTGGTCCTGCCGCAGATCGTCATCACAGCTGTCTTCTTCTTCTACCCTGCTGGGCAAGCCATCTGGCAGTCGCTTTTCATTCCCGACCCTTTCGGCCTCTCGATGCAATATGTGGGTCTGGGCAATTTCGAATTCCTGTTCAGCGACCCGTTCTATCGGGCATCATTCCTGACAACCGCAATCTTCTCGATCCTGGTCACGGTTGTGTCCATGGGCATCGCGCTCTACCTCGCCGTCCTTGCTGACCGGCTGATCAAGGGATCTGGCGTCTATCGCACCCTTTTGATCTGGCCCTACGCTGTCGCCCCCGCCGTGGCGGGTGTGCTCTGGCTCTTCATGTTCAATACGCGGGTTGGCGTGGTCACATGGTATCTGGGCCTGCTCGGCTATGACTGGAACCATGTCCTGAACGGCGAAGAAGCGATGGGCCTTGTTGTCGTCGCTTCCGCCTGGGGGCGGATCAGCTACAACTTCCTGTTCTTCCTTGCGGGCCTTCAGGCGATCCCGAAATCTGTGATCGAGGCCGCAGCCATCGACGGCGCGCATTTCTGGACCCGGTTCCGCACCATCGTGTTCCCGCTTCTGTCGCCCACAACCTTCTTTCTGCTGGTCGTGAACATCGTCTATGCCTTCTTCGAAACCTTCGGCGTGATCCACACCATCACATCAGGCGGACCACAACAAAGCACAACGATCCTTGTCTACAAGGTCTATTCCGACGGGTTCGTCGGGCAGGATCTCGGGTCGTCAGCCGCGCAATCAGTCGTTCTGCTGGTCATTGTCGGCCTGCTCACCATCGTTCAGTTCAAATTCATCGAACGGCGGGTGCATTACTGATGGCAGAGCGTACGGGCATGGTTGAAAGACGCGGCGCCGGGCTTTGGCTAACCCATCTGGGGCTGATCATCGGGCTGCTCTTTATCTTCTTCCCAATCTGGCTCGCCTTCGTCGCCTCGACCGTCGACCAGCAGGAAATCGTGCGACCACCCATGCCACTGTGGCCCGGCGGCAAGCTTTGGGAAAACTACAGCGAGGCCCTGCTTTCAGGCGTCAACGCGCCGGTGGCTTGGATGATGCTGAATTCACTGGTCATGGCGATGGGCATCGCCATCGGCAAGATCATCATCTCGCTGCTGTCGGCCTTTGCCATTGTCTACTTCCGGTTTCCGGGGCGCAAAACATTCTTCTGGCTGATATTTCTGACGCTGATGCTACCGGTCGAGGTCCGGATCGTCCCCACCTACGAGGTCGTGGCAGGCTTCGGTATGCTCAACAGCTATTCCGGCCTGATCTTCCCACTGATCGCCTCGGCCACGGCGACCTTCCTGTTCCGGCAGTTCTTCATGACCGTCCCCGACGAACTGGCCGAGGCCGCGCGCGTCGACGGGGCCAAACCGATGCGGTTCTTCTGGGATATCCTGCTGCCGATGAGCCGGACGAATATCGCGGCCCTGTTCGTGATCCTCTTTATCTATGGCTGGAACCAGTATCTCTGGCCGCTTCTGATCACCACCGACCCGTCCATGAACACCATCGTCATGGGCATCAAACAGATGTTCCCCTCAGGTGACGATATCGCCGACTGGCCGGTGATCATGGCAACCTCAATCCTTGCGATGATCCCGCCGGTGATCGTCGTCATCTCCATGCAGCGGCTGTTCATCCGCGGCCTTGTCGACAGCGAGAAATAACCATGGCCACCGTCAGCCTCGAAAATATCAAGAAATCCTTTGGCAAGACCGACGTGATCCACGGCGTCGATATCGACATTCAAGAGGGCGAATTCATCGTCATCGTCGGCCCGTCCGGTTGCGGCAAATCCACCCTGCTGCGCATGGTTGCCGGGCTGGAAACGATCACTGCAGGCGAGGTGCATATCGGCGACCGCAAGGTCAACGATATGGAACCGATGGAACGTGACATCGCGATGGTCTTCCAGAACTACGCGCTTTACCCCCATATGACCGTGGCGCAGAATATGGGCTACGGGCTAAAAATCGCGGGCCGCCCCAAGGATGAAATCGCAGACCGGGTCGATACGGCCGCCAAGCTGCTGCAGCTTGAACCCTATCTTGATCGGCGTCCGCGCGAGTTATCTGGCGGCCAACGGCAGCGGGTCGCAATGGGCCGCGCCATCGTGCGCAAACCGGCGGTGTTTCTGTTTGATGAACCGCTCTCCAACCTGGACGCAAAGCTGCGGGTGCAGATGCGGCTGGAAATCAAACAGCTGCAGCGGCGCCTCGGCGTCACGTCCCTCTACGTCACCCACGATCAGGTCGAGGCCATGACACTGGCCGACCGCATGATCGTCATGAATGCAGGACGCGCTGATCAGATCGGTGCCCCTTTGGACATATATGCCAACCCGGCAACCGAATTTGTCGCGGGCTTCATCGGATCACCACCCACCAATTTCTTCAGCGCCGATCTGGTGCAAACGCATCAGACCGATGCCAAGACACTTGGGGTCCGCCCCGAACATATGGAGATCGTCACAGAGAATGCCCGATTGAGCGGTGAAGTTCTCTATTGCGAGGCTTTGGGCGCTGAAACGCTAGTGCATGTGCGATTGCCAAACGAACAGGTCCTGACCGTGCGCCAGTCAGCCGAAAAACCACAACCGTCAGAGGGCACGCCAATCGGCCTAAACTGGTCGGTCAATGACCAGATGGGGTTCGATGAAAACGGAAAACGCCGTTGATCTAGGATCGAGAACGTAGATGGCGAAAACGAAATCCGAAAGCCGTGATATTATCAATCACTTTAGTCGTTGCTTTGTTGGAGGCAGGATGTGCAATGGTGTCTGAAGTCAGCGACTATGGGTCCATTAGGCTGATTTACTGGAAGAGTGATTTTGGCTCGTCGTCACCACTGAGGCGTGGATGATGAGAAAGACAAGGAAGAGCCTTGGCGAGAAGATCTTCAAGACATTAAGCGTGCCACGCGCAAGCAGTACTTCAGCGAAGGGAAGATTATCACCGCCTTACTGAACGCCAGCGCAGACCCGTGGATCAAGTCCGAGTTTGATGTGTCAGCAGCACAGATGGCAGCCAAGGGAGGGCCACAAATCGCACGCTTGTTCAGATAACCTTCGACCAGAGCCCGGTTTTTCACAGGACGGCGGAAATCGCCGCAACTCCCACGAGCACCGCTACAAAGGTGCCGCCATGTCGCGACAATATGCTAGAAGCTCGGGCCGCCGCCAAACACGCATAATCGGCTGGTCATCCATACGCGACAACAGGCGACCAAGCATATCCCTGTCCTTGGCCAAGCAAGCAAAATAGGCGAAGTTCTGGATGTTCCACTGATCAGGATAACGGGCAAGCACATCCATCATGCCGGTCCGCATCTGGTCCCACTCAACATACGAGCTTTGGAACAGGCGATCATCATATTGTGTCTGGGCGACGTACCAATATATGCGCGCATAAAGGCTCTCGCCTTCCACATCACGAGTTCTTGCAGTCATCTCTTGGGCGAAGTCTTCAATCATCAGCGCATCGCCATGCCATTTGGGCGCGAGATACTCGATTGCCGCAAAATACAGCTGATAATACCCTGGGTGGCTTTCCAGCGCCTCTTCCATGTGGTCAGCAAAAGCATCCGGGGCAGCACCTTGATGGGTCAGGACATAGGCGCGTTCAATGTACCAGTGCGCGTCAATCGCGGCATAATTCTTTGCATCGACAAGAACCGCTTCCGCCTCTTGCAGTTTTGCGTAAAACGGCGCCCATGCATCGGAGTCAACACTGGCGGCATACCCGCCGCCGCGAATATGCCAGGCAACATTGCGCAGGGCGATGGCACGCGCGATCGCGGATGTCGGCGAGTTAGGATAAGCGGTCTGCCAGTCGTCGATCCGTTGCATCAGACCTGGCTCAGTCAGGCCCAAACGCAGCGAACGTTCCATCTTTTTGGAGACGCCAGAATAGAACAGAGTCAGCTTTTGTAGGCCGCTGGGCGAGGTTTCATTGCCATCGCGGAATGTCGCCGCCATTTGTTCGAGAGCGGCATAGTCGCGGTCATTAAACATCTGGCTAACACGTTGGTCTATCTCATAGCGGACGCGCAGCTCGTCAGCATGTGCCAGCCCGGCAGCACCCCACCATAGAAGCACCACCCAAACCACATTGCGAAAGATCATGACGCTCATCCTCATGTTGCAAAGCTCATCAATACCCAAATCGTGCCCGACGACAATGGGGTGTTTGAACCGGGCGCGCCAAAGCGTTTCACCTTGAACCGGAGATACCAGTCAGAAGCGAAGCGCGCGCAACATATCGGCGTTGCAGCGCGTTTACCGAAAATCTGTGAATCAATCTTTCGCGAAATGCTTCAGGCTTACCGGCAATAAGCCTGCGTTTCATAGAAATCGCGCAGACTTTGCCCCTTGACGGGCCGATACCGGTCCAGCTCGGCCAGTTCGACCACCCGGTTCAACCGGAACATTCTGAAATCATTGCGCAATTCACACCAGCACCCAGCCGTACAACCTTGCCCCAGAACCAGCCCCCCAAAGGTCGCACCGCCCGCTCCGACCGGTTGCCCGACTCGTCCTCGTAGGTGATCTGCAGACGGATCAGGTTTTCAGACGCAGCCTGGAACTGATCCACAAACACGCGCCAACTGCCTCCGTGCCAAGGGGTTTCCATCGCATGCACGTTGATATGAGCCGCGCGCACGCGCTCGGCCACATGATGACGCCTGACCTCTTCACCCGCCTTCATCGTCGCACATTCCACCTGCGTAAGCGCCCCGCGACTGAAGCCGAATACCTGGTCCGCATGTGCGACATGCACTTGGATGACCCTGTGGCTGCGCTGGCGTCATTCATGGCCCAACGCAACGCCAATGTGCGTGCGCGTAATCAACCCGGCGCGACCATCCTCACCCGCAAAACTCACAACGGCATCCCCCACGCATGTTGGTCAGGACGCGACCTTCAGGAGAATTGATGACCACCGGGGCCATTCTGTCGGGGTAGATGCCGGGCAGACTTGGCAGGTTGCCGGTTCTGTCATCCCACGCATTTACCAGATCAATGATTGCGGCTTGGGAACTGGTCATCGAATACAGGTAACACATGGGGCATTCGCTACACAGGACGTTCCACGATGTTGCCATATGTTCCATTTACGTTCTAGGGCAAAATTGTGGCCATCCTTTCCAAAGGGACAGTCTTGGACGGCCACAAGCTGACACATTCAAAGCCGACAAATGCGCTGTGAGTGGAAACGGCTGGTCAGCCGTGTAGTGAGTGTTGGTGGCGGTGCGTGTTATGTTTCTTCATGCACCGCCACCGTTTTTTTTTGGCCTGCGCAAACCTCAACAGTGGTGAGGACCGAAAGCCCGCGCGGTCTGGTTCGTGCACTGTCCCCCAGAGCCTGTGCCCAACAAATTTCTAGCGAAGGTCGGATGAATGACTGATTGCCCGCGTGGCTGACGCTGGGGAAGCGATTGATAGAGTAAGGGTTGGCGTATCGACCATTGGGAATTCCCCCTCACCAAATGTTTCATCGGTAAGCGTTACGTAACGTCACCAAACATCATTCGCAATGCAAAATAATCTGGACCTCAGATGGACCTTAGGGTTTTCAGATTTCTGAAACCCCTTATTTTTATGAATTTTCTAGATTTTGTGGCGGAGCGGAATTTTTTTCTCGAACCCGTCTCTGTTTATCGGCTGGCTGGTCTCGGGATATGATATTAGATATATGTTTCATAGGCTTATGACTTTCTTGCTCTATTGCTGACCACCTCCCGGCGGCATTTTGGGGTCCGATATGCGGGATGTGACTGCTGTTTTGGGGTCGCTTTCGGGCACCTTGTTGCGGTTTTGCGATCCGATCAGGCACCGTTTGTGTCGTTTTGCGGGATGGCCGTGTCGATATGTGGGATCGGATTGTCGTTTGCTGGGAAGGCAGCGGCATTTGCCGAGGGCCTGTTGTCGTCACCCGGTGCCGCCTTTTGCCTCTGATTTTTAGGTGTCGAACTGCTTCGCGGTGGTCTTCGTATGCGCGCGCATCAAGGAATGGCTCGTGCCGCAGGCTGAGGCAATACACGCAAACCCTTGCGTGTATTGCGCGCTGTTCTGACAGGCTAGCCCTTGTTCATGACGTCACTTCCATCATGAACAAAGGACTCGATTATGACTTCGACCGCCACACATCCCGACCATCCTTGGGCTCAGCCCAATCCACACGCCGCCCTGTGCTATGTGCATCCGGCAGCGCTGACGCCCTATGCCAATAACGCCCGCACGCATTCTGACGCGCAGATCAAACAGATCGCGCAGAGCATCAAACGGTTTGGTTTTACCAACCCGGTTTTGGTCTCCGATGATGGTGAAATCATCGCCGGTCACGGTCGGGTCCGTGCGGCCCTGGCCCTTGGATTGTCTGAGGTGCCCACTCTGACCTTGTCGCATCTCACCGAAGCGGAACGCCGCGCCTATGTCATTGCAGACAACAAGCTGGCGGAGAATGCCGGCTGGGATGCCGACATCCTATCGATCGAACTGCAGGCACTGGCCGAGATCGACTTTGACCTTGAACTGACCGGCTTCTCGCTGGGCGAGATCGAAGTGGTCTTGGATGGGACAGCACAGGCACAGCCCGATCCGGCCTTGAACAAGGTCGCCGACCCCGCGCCGGGACCAGCCGTCACGCAGCGCGGGGATCTCTGGCATCTGGGCGCACATCGTCTGCTGTGTGGAGATACGTCCGCCGCCAGCGACATGACACGGCTCATGGGGGATGACAGGGCCGCACTCATCTTCACCGATCCCCCATACAATGTGAAGATTGATGGCAACGTCACCGGTCTTGGGCGGCAGAAGCATCGGGAGTTTGCCGTTGCCTCAGGTGAGATGAGCGGTGAAGCATTTACCGCATTCCTGACCAGCACATTGTCAAACATGGCGTCTGTCGCCGTTGACGGGGCGATCGCCTATGTCTGCATGGATTGGCGTCACATGCAGGACCTGCTTGTCGCGGGAGAGACAGCCTTCACAGAGCTGAAGAACCTCTGTGTCTGGAACAAGACCAATGCCGGCATGGGCAGTTTCTACCGGTCCAAACATGAACTCGTCTTTGTCTTCAAGATCGGGACAGCCGCCCATATCAACAGCTTTGGCCTGGGAGAGAGCGGTCGCTATCGCACGAATGTCTGGGATTATGCCGGGGCTAATGTGCTGAGGGCTGCGCGTGACGAGGCCCTTGGCATGCATCCCACGGTCAAACCTGTCGAACTGATTGTTGATGCTCTGAAGGATTGCAGCCGTCGCGGCAGCATCGTGCTGGATGGCTTTGGCGGTGCTGGCAGCACATTGATCGCGGCGGAAAGCTGTGGTCGCAAAGCCAGGCTTCTCGAGATCGATCCGCTGTACTGCGACACAATCATCCGGCGATACATCGCGCTGACTGGTGATCGTGATGTCCGCAATGCGGATGGTGCGTGTTTTGGCGACCGTGCCCGCGCGGCGCAGCGCGCGGATCTGAACCAATGAGCAAGAACAACGGAGACAACAACCTGGACGACGATACACCAGCAATGAACGCGTTCTGGGAGTTGGTGGAAGCACTGGGCAAAACCAAGGTCACGATCGTGAAGGATGGTCAGCCTACCGAGGCCTCAATAGAGTCAGCTGTTCTCCAAAGGCTGGCGGCATCGGCTCTGAAAGGTAGCGTACAAAGCATTCGGCAATTTAATGAACTCCAGCGCATGGCTGCCGAGAACAAGCAACGCGATATCAACAGCTCCGTCACGCAGTGGCGTGCGATAAGACAGGCGCAACGCGAGAGATTCACCGACCACATGAAGAAGCACGGGTGTGAACCGTTGGACTTCCCTCATCCCGACGATATCTGGATTGATGACCGCACCGGTGTTCAGATCCGCGGTCCCATTGATCACGATGAATACATTACCATGCTGAATACCAAACGCATCATTGATGCGTGTCTCTGGCAGGATGCGCTTGAGCGGCGGATGAATGGCTTGCATCGGGAGGGCGCCCCACCAAGCGGGGGCCTGCTACTGGCTGAGCTTCTTAACCAAGCCTTGCCGCGGCGGGAACAGCTGCGTGGGGGTGATATCGTGTTCAGGATGATGCAGCGGGAGGCCCTGTCGAAACGGCAATTGCTCACGGAGGTCCGTCAGGCCTGGCTTGATGCGGGCTATGTCATCAAGCGCGGGGCGACGCTGCGGTCATCCTCTTACATCTTGCGTATCCTGCACATGCTACCGGACGCAAAACGCATCTGCGACACGGATGATCTCGACGAGGAACAGCAAATGCAGGCGCTGCAGGACATGATCCGCCAGCGGATGGTGGGTGCTACGGATTGAGCCGGGAGGCCGAATGCGCGGCGTAGTGACATCAACAGCACCGATCCCTCGGAACGAAGACACCTACCGAAACCGCTCACATATTAAACCACGCGAATGGCGCTGAGGCGATCCCAGCGCTTAGAGCGCCATGTCTTCTGGTGCTTTACCGGCGGCAAGTGCTGCATTGAACCAGTCCGGTTTGCGTCCCTTGCCAGTCCAGGTCTGCTTTTTGTCATCAGGGTTGGCGTATTTGGGCTTGCCGCGCACGGCTGGCTTCTTGGCCGTCTTGCGTCTGGGTTTTGCGGGTGTATCAGCCGTGCCGGTGATATCGGCAAGCGTAAACCCATGCGTCTTCGCGGCTCGCTCGGCGGCAACAAGTGCGGCCTTCTTATCGCGCGCGGCCACTTTCGCCAGGGCCTTGTCGATATCGGCTTTGAGCTTCTCCAGCTCTTTGCGTGTCAATGATCTCAGATCGGTTTGCATCTCATTCTGTCCCAAATCTTGCTCAGCAGGTTAAATGACAGAATGTGAGGGGAAGCAATAGACCTGCCGCCACCTGTGGCGTGGTTGAGAAGTCGTTTGATGCAGCAATGCGCAGGAAGCGGACTTTGCAAAGTCTAGCGAACGGCCCAAAGCCGACACTCAGTTAGTAGTTGCGGTGCCGCAATCGCAGCCTGCATTGCTGTCGTTCGTTCGGTGTGCGGCATCTGGCTCACACACAGGCAATACTTCCTGGCACTTGCAGATATTTATCAAGGGGCAATAGAATTCGGTTTCATCGACCTACTTGCAGGTCGGATCGAACAGATCGGAAGGAGGAAAGAGGTCATGTTCGGCCAAATGAAGATTGTTGAAGTTGAGAACGGAACGTTGGTTGAATGCCCAGAGACTGGGCGTAAGCTGATAGTTACTGATGAAAATGCGGTGGAAGTACCTGGAAAATTGTTTGTGACGTCAGCTCACGCTGCTGCCCTCAAGCTGGTCGCAGACCGAAAGAAAAAACCCCCAAACCAAATGTAACGGCCCAAAGCGGTCACTCGAGCATGTCCCACAATGCTGCGACCTCAGCCTACTTTGCGGACATCGTGACGGAAGTGGTACCTGGGTATTCAACCTCCCTCTGCAATACAGCCGCAACGCGATCTTGCAATCCTGTTTACAGTCGCAGGATCAAGGCTTCCTAAAATGGACACTCATATCGAGTGGTAGGGTATCGCCGGAGCCCAATGCCATCCGAGATTGAGACTATGGACTGCCTAGCGTACCATTCCCGGAAAGCACGGTACAAAGAACCCGGATAGTAAACGCTCCCGAAGGGATGGCTAAAAGTACAGCGCCAATAACTAGAAGAAAGAAACACAAAAAGACGGCCCACCTTCTGAAGTGCCTATCTTGAGCCTGAAAAAAAGTACGCATAAGATCAAGAACGACATCTTCATTTTTGTTGTTGGCAAATTCGATAGATGCTTTTGTGATGGGGACGTCCGCAGTCAGCCAATTCGCACGATTGCAGAGCTCCTCACCGATCCGGTTCCGCCGAAAATTCACCGTCCGATACATGGAGCGCACTCGTCTAGCAGACAAATTACTACGTTCTCGGTCGATAAAGTCATTGCTATCAGAGTAAAGCTTGAGTTCCCTGGGTGCAGCAGACCTAAAGACAAGAGCTGACGTGCCCAGAGCAAAAAGACCGCAGTACAGCAGATTCAATCTTTGAAAGCTTGAAATATATTGCGGACAACTGCTTGCTGCCGGTTGCTTACTGAGAAGCCCGCCAAAGTCACCAAACAAATTCTGCAATTCCGAATTATACAGGATGATGTACCCAACAAATGGCATCAGAACCGATACGGAGGCGACTTTTGAGGCGCCAAAGCCACGAAGAAGCATCCAATTAACATTCTCCTGCAAGAAAGTTTCGTCGTGCCCTCTGGCTCGAAATATTTTCTCCAGTCCTAACATCTTAGCGTACTGCTATGTTAAGTGTTCGGTTTTCATGTGAATAGTGCTTCCCAATCACGAACTCTGGGATATCTAGCTCGGGGGCAATCATTGACGTGGCGATGATAAGCTGATGTTCTGAGTTTGCTTCTCTCGATTTTTCAGCCAGCAACACTTGGAAGTGCCTGCTCCGATCTTGCTCCATTCCTTTATCCTCGATCGTATCCATAAGGAGAAATCGTGGGTGACCAAAACCTGGATCGGTGGCCGCCGCAAAATGAAATGCAGCCAAAAAGCTATTTCTCAGATATACCATCGAACTGGCCGAGAAGAAGCTCTCATCATTCACAGCGAGCCTATCACCCTCAAAATCAAATGAAACTCTATCAGCCAACTTGAACGTGGATTGTCTTTCAAGATCACGGTGCAGGAAATCAAGGACCACGTTTTCAATCATGCTTCGAGCGTGTGACTTCCGATCAATGTTTCTCCGCTTCTCACTTTCAATGGCGGCGGACAGAGTTTCGATTTCGGAAACCAGTTCGCTTCTCTGGCTTTCTAGAAGTTTCATCTCCTCAACTATGTTTCTTTTTGAGAAAACCTCTTCCAATTGCCGGTGTCTATATCCTGCTTTCCGGTTCAAGTCTCGCAGCTCGGACCGAAGCGAAGAAGTCGGTGTGCGTAAAGAGATCGTATAATGTCGACTTGCATCTTCCCATTGCAATTTCTTTTCTTGCAACTCAGCTGCCATTTTGTCGCGCGTTGCTTTACGATCCTTCTGAATTGCAAAAGAGCGATCTCTTTGCCGGATTGCTTCGTTCAGCATTTTTGCAGACCGGTCAACAACAGTTTCCTGTTGGAACGGCTGTTTACAAAGCGAACAGCCTCCATCAACTTGATGATTTTCTACGATTCCCATGCAAGCGGGGCACATATCAAAGTCAAGATATTCGAACTCTTGCACGACAGTGTTGGCATTTGTCAGGTCATTGACCTTGCGCTCCATCGCTTTGATGAAGTCTCCAGCCTCAGAAATTTCCAGCTCCACCTCGTTCAGTTGTTCCGAAATAGCCCCAATTTCTGTCTGAGCCTTAACAACTCGACGATATGTTTCCTTTTGGTCGTTGAGCGTAAGCCGATCGTCAAACTGCTCAGAGAATATCTGATTTTCCAACGTAGCGATTTCGTTGACGATGATGTCAATTTCGTGCTTCAACTTTTTTGTTTCAGCGTCCAACCACTGTTCCGTCAGTGGTTGACCGTCTATTTGGTATCTGTCCCTTAAGGCTCGGATGCGCGTATGTACGTCCTTCTGTTCGTCCTGGGCATCCTTCAACCGCAGCGTAGCGGAATAGAACTTGTCGCTGTAAGCACCCATTAGAATATCACCGATGGTTGAACGTGTTACAGCGTCGTCCGGAGTCTGAAATCTAAAAATTCTTTCAGTGGATGTCAGCTGATCCGAATACAGAATGCGGAGTAGTTGATGCATTGTAATTTTGACATTCTGTTCATCTATGCGCACTTCAGGCAGCCCGAGAAGTCTAAAGAGAACTTGGCTGAAACTCTCCTTATCGCTACTGCCTCCTCCACGTGAATACGGGTACTTACTCCACTCGTGTCGAGGCGCAGTTACAGCAGTGTCGTGATCGCCAAAGAAGATCTCCATGGGCCTCATGCGTTTCTGTTCGATTTCACGAGATAGCGATATGTGATGCCCGTTCATTTCCACGCCAAGAACCACTCGATCACAAAGCAGGGAAGTCTCTCTCCATTGGTTTTCTGCTAAATCACCACCCAAACCAAAAAACAAGAAATCCATAATGCTGGACTTCCCGGAGCTGTTCTCACCGCTGATTATGTTTAAGCCAGAATGAAAAGCCTCGGAAAACACGGTGTGTTCACCCCGAAAAACGGTAAGGTGATTGACCTTTAGGAATGGTTCATACGATGTCATATCGGAACTCTCCAAGACCACTGCGGTCCTTAAGCCCGCCGGGTCCAAATAATGGTACTGAGATTAGCTTGCTGCCTAGGAAGCCTAATAGCGTTTTGTTTTCAGAGTTGTATCGTCCAATTGCTTCCATCATTTCGCTGTTGAATGCGGGACGTGTGACCGCCTCAATACTCTCCTCGGAAGCGGTCCAGCTGCCTGATTGAACCAGAGCTGTCCTAGCTGCGAACTGTGAGGCAAGCATTCGACGGAAAACCAATCTTTTGTCTGGCAGCCTGTCAAACCTTGTTTGTGGGTACTTCTTGACGATAGCGTTCTTGTCTTTAAGGAAGCCGGGGATCTTCGCATACGCTGAAAAATCTCTCAGAAGCCAAGGAAATGAATGATAAAAATCTGCAATCCTCAAACTCTCAAAGTCGACCGCGCTACCCTCTTCAACGTGTTCAAACAACGCCACAAAACGAAAAACGGCATGATAGGGATCATAAGCCGAAGAATACGTTAGGCTGAACATTTGCTATCCCATCTAACGAAACACTTATCAGCCAAGAAGTAGATCATGCCGCGCACGTGGCGTGGTGTCAAAGTGAAGTGTTCGAAACCAAGCCCCATGTCAGTGATGATCTTATCTACAATTTTGGTTTGAATGATTGTGTCGATTTCGTCGTCGGCAATGCCCTTGTGGACGATCTGGTAGCAAAAGACATCATGAATTTGTGCTAAGAATAGTCCCAATAACTTCTGCCCAGAAGGGAAGTGTTGATAGGTCTCCAAGAGCATCTCGAACTGTTCAAGTGCGGCCGGTGCGATCAGAAGCTCTTCTGTTCGATTGGAAGAAGTAAGCTTGCTATCCAGATCGTCAGGATCGTTAGGATCGCGTGTATGAACATAGGTGTATAGGTCACCGATGAATTTCGTCATCTCTTGCCGTTTTTCGCTGTTTATCTCTGATGACAGTAGATCCAGAAGAGTTGTTACTTGGTTCATTGTCACCAAAATACGCTAAATATGGGCATGCGACCTAAGAAATGGCCTAGATATCCGCTGCACGATAGACCCATATGCGATGCGAGCACAACTGTATGTTGCAAGTCAATGACCGACCTCACGCCTATTCTCTGTTTTGTTTGCAAAAGCAGCGAATGATCGCTTCCCGCCGGTGGTGCCGGATCGTCATGTCCGCTTTGGGCTGACACCAGTCATCCGACCAAAAACCGTCAGATACCAGCAGCGAGCCCTATGTTGCCATTGATTTGGCGACCCAGTGTCGAATGTAATCGTGATGCTGTGGCCAATCTTTCCATGTTGAATCGGCCCATTCACGCACTCGATCAGCGTGCTCTGGTTCGCCCGCAAATTTGGCGACGTTTGCTACGGTCATGGTGAAACTCGTCGGTGGTTGAAGGAAGATCAGGGAAGCCTTATGGCGACCTAACCCTAGCATCACGTCGTTTGTTTCTTTGGGTGGAAGTGGATTGTCCAACTGCAGCATCAAGCGCGCCAGATGTAGACCAACAGACTGAATTTCTTTCCGAAGTCTACCTGTCGCAGGATGCTGAACAGCATAGGTATCAACCGTCAAGCGATGCGTGGGGAGAAGCGTGCGATCACTGTATTCACACGCCAGCACTTTAGTAAAAAGCGAAAAATAAGCCGGTGATGACGACATGTAGGTGTGGGTTGGACCATCAATTCGTTCCAGAACCGCGCCACAGCCGACACAAACACCTTTTGAGGATAGGTCAGACATGACTTAAGACTAGCAAACGTCGCTGTATGAGCAATGGCAACCAAGTCCCGCTGACCGGCCAGTCCTGCCCGGAGATCGAATGGCTGGTTTGGACTGGCAGCAGCTATTGCTTGAGAGCACGCGCACGACCGCAACGTCCGCTGACCGGCTAAAGGTCGGACCATAGCTGATGCCTATTTAAACATAGGATTGAGGTATTTCCCAATGCGGTAACCGAGTCCTAGTGTTGGGCAAGAAACGAATGGCTCACCCACCAAATGCTCGATAAAAACTCGCCAATATCCACAATAAATTCAGTCTGTTACTTGCGGGCCGGGTGGGTCTGCCGGTTTATCGGTCCATTGGTATCAAAGGCTCGCTGTAGCAAGCGAGTGATTACATTTTAACAGGTAAAGCAGAGTAATCGTCATGCGCCATTTTAGGAAGTTAGCCCTGACCGCGACGGCCATTGTCACTTTGGCCACCTCCGTCTTTGCAAACATCTACGAAGGTCAACTCATCTCCTACTCAGATCAACAAGTCTTGAACTACCTCGTCAGCGAATATGCGCAAGATCCATCGACCTTCGAGGATGCGCACGCATACATCATCCTGAACCGACCAGACATTTTGGAGGAATACCTCAGCCAAACCTTAGGCTGGGCGCCAAACACTCGTCGCTTTTCTTTTTTGGAGCCAAGCGCCGGGGAGACCTCCGGAATGGGTTCGATGATCGTTCTCGGGGTCGTCGGAACCGCAGCTGCAATTTCACTTGCAGACAATGGCGGTGGTGAAAGCCCAGGTCCCAACCCATCACCTGAACCAATTGATCCGCCTGATCCAATTGATCCGCCTGATCCAGTTGATCCGCCTGATCCAATTGATCCAATTGATCCGGTCGATCCAGGTCCCGGTCCTGACGACCCCGCCTATTACCGAACCGAAGAATTCAACCGAAACTATGCCTTGTCTCTGATTGGAGCCGATAAAAAATACGCTCAAGGCTGGCGAGGACAAGGCGTAAAGATTGCAATCCTGGACACGGGCATCGATCTCGACAGTCCAGAATTCGCTAACCTTCCAGGCGTCGACAATAAAATCGACTTTGACAACAGCCACTCCTACTTTGTCGGAGACCCAAACGATATCTCTGAACCTAACGGTCATGGCCGTTCCGGTCATGGCACGCATGTTGCCAACATCGCGGCAGGCAGGAAAGACGGTCAAGGCCTGCACGGCGTTGCCTTTGACTCTGAGCTTGTCATCTTCAAAGGAATTGCACGGGGCCTCAACCCCAGATTTACGATTCAGGCCAGGAACATATGGGCTGATGCCATACATCGCTCAATCGATGCTGGTGCGCATGTCATGAACAACAGCTGGGGTCGAACAAAAATTGTCGATGATTTCATAGTCGAACTGCCAATCTCTGATTTTACAAGTCACTCTTCGGAGGAAAATAGGGCCGCGCTCCAAGATTTTCTTGGGTCCAGAACCATCAATGCCCTGAATGCAGCCAAAGATGCTGACTTGATGTTCGTTTTTGCCGCAGGCAACAGCGGCCTGCCCGAGGTCGGAGTCACTGCAGGTATTCCAGTTGTTCTGCCCGAATATAACGGTCACTTCATCGCCGTAGTGGCGGTCCGTGAAGACAAGAGCCTATGGCACTCCTCCAACCACTGTGGCGTCGCACAGGATTTTTGCCTCGCTGCGCCAGGCACAGGTGTCATTATCATCCCCGACGGCAATGGCTTCGCTAATGTGAGCGGAACATCTATTGCAGCCCCATACGTCACCGGAGCCTATGCCGTCTTGAAGAGCCAGTGGCCAGACCTGACAGCCCCCGTAATCGCTCAGATTATGTTCGCGGCAGCTGAAGATCTCGGTGAGCCGGGCGTAGACCCGATCTACGGGCACGGCCTCCTTAATCTATCCCGCGCCATGCTCCCTGCCGGTGAACTTGTTGTCTACCAGGGGAACAGCATCGAGAGCGACGCCATGCCGCTCGCCGAAACGGGCGTCGTCGCCAGCGGCGCCCTGGCGCCCGCCCTCAACCAGGCCCTCGCAGGACAGGTCTTGATGGTTGCAGATGCGTATACGCGCGGATTTGAGCTTGCCGCCAGTGCCCTGGTCTCCGAATTCGAAGCGCCGGAACCCCGCCCCACCTTCGTACGGGAAGTAAAGGCCAGTGACACCCTGACAATCATGCGTTCGGATCACGGCACAGGTCTCCGTGTTGATGGAGAAGTGTCCTCCTATGAGATAAGCCTCGGAGATATAGATCCACGCGCAGATCCATTTGGACAGCTTCTGACAGAGGACTACGCGTTCGGACACGACTTCCAGCTTACAGACGCGCTGGCGCTGACGACGGACCATGCTGTCGGATCCTCCACTGACACCTTCTCAAGGGCCAGCCTAGGGCTTGAAGCAAAAGACAGAGATGGGTCAGGCTTTTCTGCCCAGTTCGGCCGTATCGAAGAACACGGGACAGTCCTTGGATCACGCTTTATGGGAGCCGCAGGTCAAGACGGGCACAGCAATACCTCATTTTTGGAAATATCGGGATCTGTTGCTTTTGGGCGCGGCACGCTCCTGACAGCATCTGGCACGCAAAGCCGGACGGATTTCCAACAGGAAGGTTTGGTCACTGGCGGCGCAAACCTGATGGGACATGCTGGCGAAGTCTCAATCAGCCAGGCGCATTTTCTCGGCAGCCCAGGCACGATACGCCTGTCTGTCTCAAGTCCGCTCCAGATCTCCTCTGGCGAAATCTCAATCGACCTCCCGCAAGACAGG
>NZ_JBKQXN010000169.1:0-495 GCF_046762905.1 Yoonia sp. R2-816
ACGCCGGTCGGAAAGACCTGGCCCTGTTCATAAAGAACCGATCGCAGCGCATTGATCTGTTCAGTGCGCTGGCGCACCAGACGGTCGCGTGAACGGAACACAACACCTCGTGCGATTTGCGCGTTGCTTTTGGGTTCCACGAACCGCATCTCCGGGCGCTGCGCCGCAATCACAATCGCCTCAGCATCAGCCGCATCATTCTTCTGCCGTTTGACGAATGGCTTCACATATTGTGGAGCGATCAGCTTTGCCTCGTGCCCAAGTTGCTGCATCTCCCGCGTCCAGAAATGAGCACCGCCGCAAGCTTCAAACACAACGATACTTGCAGGCTGAGCTTCCATGAACCTTCGAAACCGAGGTCGGGAGAGCCTCTTTCGAAATTTGACCTCCCCTGTCAGCGAAGCACCATGAAGCTGAAACACATTCTTTGCCAAGTCTACACCGATCATTGTATCAATCATTTTGCCGTCCTCTCTCAATTGTGGCCGTGTACGA
>NZ_JBKQXN010000170.1:0-5803 GCF_046762905.1 Yoonia sp. R2-816
GGACCCAATCCGCTGATCACCATACCGGCCCGCGGCTTCTGAAAATGCCGCAAACTGAGGCCTGACAGAAGACCGCACGCGATCACTCCTCCAATCAGTCAAAAACTTCTTGCATCCAGGGCGGCAACCACAGAAGCCCAAGCTGCTCCGGTGGACGGGATTGAGCGTTGGTCCCGAGGTGTTTGAACCTCTCGGCGCGTTCTGCATTTTGCCGTGCATCGCGTTCGGCTTGCCTTTGCACCGCGGCTTCGGCTTCGATTTTTTGCTTTGCTAAGGGATCTCCGTTGACAGCGTGATAGTTTCTCGGACATAAGGTTCTAACCCGATCGAATGCCGTGGCCACCCATTTGGAAGCTGCCCAACAACGAGTGGGTCGAGACCGATGCTCAGCTTGCGGCCATTGAGGATTGGAGCAACTGCTTCCGTGGCGTCTGTGAGGACGCCGAAAGCGCGCGAGATGTCCGGGAGATAAGCAGCGCCTTCCTGTGTCAACAACAACCCTCGAGGCAGGCGCCGGAAGAGAGAGATACCGAGAGACATTTCCAATCGCTTGACCTGCTGGCTGACGGCACCGGCCGTGACGCCAAGCTCAGTTGCGGCAGCCTTGAAGCTCAAATGCCGCGCCGCTGCCTCAAATGCTTTGAGCCCGTTCAAGGATGGAAATCGATAGGTCATGGTACCTCCTTGGCGGCGTCTTAGCATGGACGACCTCCGAACGAGACCGAGATTTTCTAAGTCTTGCACTCAAATTTTGTCGTTTGAGTAAAAGGAGGCAATCCGGTCAAGTCTTGCCAAAAGTCAGGATGAGGACCTCCACGATGATCAGATATAACCCTCCGACTGGATGGCCACAAATTGGCCGCCCTTTCCATCACGGTGTGATCGCGCCGAAGGGCCACGCGCTCCACATGACCGGACAAGTGGCTTGGGACAAAGATGCCAACTTGATTGGCAAGGGCGATTGCGAAGCGCAAGCACGGCAATGCTTCGACAATGTCGAGAACAATCTGAAAGTCGTCGGAGGGCGATTGGAAGATATCGTCTCCTTGACCGTCTTCTATCTCGACCCAACGGACATGCCAGCGATACAGAAAGTCAGGGCAGAACGCCTCCAACTGGAGCATGGCCCGGTCAGCATTCTAATCCAGGCAGCGGGGCTGATCACACAAGACCTACTGGTGGAAGTCGCGCCCATTGCCGTGATCTCCGACGATCGCTTTCACGAACCAAAATATTGAGGTTGAACGGACATGAACAAATACAGCGGCTTCAAAGCCATTCGCAGCTTGGACTACGTGATCATCCTTTGCCATGACCTTGCAAAGATGAAAACTTTCTATGAGCAGCTATTTGAGTTCCATATAGAAGAGGATTTCCCCGAGCGAATGATGTTCTTTAGGGTTGGAACCTTGTTTCTCGGCCTACGAAAGCGTGGGCGTACCTATGATGGACCGAGCGTGCCGTCATCATCCGCTTCCATCCAGATCAGCTTTCGTGTGCCTCCCGCTGATGTCGATCTCGCCTATGACAAGCTTGTCGCATGTGGCTTGGACGTCATCGAACCACCTACGAACCAGGACTGGACCCACCGGACATTGTTCTTCAGGGACCCCGAAAACAACATCATCGAGATCTTCGCGGACATTCACCTGAGTGAGACATTGGCAGAACCATCAGGGGTTCATCAAATTGTCGTGTGGCGGCCGCTTTGCTGCCCTTCGTTATCAGCGCTGATTGCATCGCTCACGAATGCCCATACAACACTCAAGACCATCAACCAAAGACCGGTGATCAACCGGTATCCGACCAAAACCGTCAAATGTCGGCAGCGAGTCCATATCTGCATTGCAGAGTAGCTTTTGTTCATGATATGTTTCCACATCGACGAACGCCGGAAGATTGGAGAATACCATGAATACCCCTGGTAGCTGCTGCTGCGGAGCAGTCAGATTTGAGCTGTCAGAAAAACCAACATATATGGCTCAGTTCTAAGCGCAGACGACGTTTGATGTCTGCACTCCCTTGACTGACTTCAATCAGAAGGTCCGCGAGCCGGTCGGCGCCAAGGTCAGCAAGGTTCGCTTTGTTCAGAGTTTTCTTTGACATGCTGCCAAGTTACCGGATTTCTTCAACATCTCTAGAGCGGTCGAGGTATAATGGTTACCCCAGCTTATGCGTGTGCTATCAAACCCTTCACTCAATCAACTAATCTGGCGCATAAATAGAGTGGAACAAGGAGAAAATCCATGAAGTACGACTTGAAATCCATGACGCGCAAAGAGCTCGAGAAGCTTTCTAACAGTATCGATAAAGCGCTCACACAGATCGTTGCCAAAGAGAAGAAAGCTGCTTTGGCGGCCGCCGAGAAAGCCGTCAAAGCACATGGTTTCATGCTCGCCGATATTACCGCCCCTGACACCATTTCGACAAAAGGGAAACGCAAAACGACCCGGAAGGCGAAGGCCCCTAGCAAACCAAAGTTCGCAAATCCTAGCGATGCAACGCAAACATGGACAGGCAAAGGTCGCAGGCCTGACTGGTTCGTTGCCGCAATAGAAGCGGGCAAAACACCAGACGATCTGGTAATTTAGTCACCCGACATCACAGCCGTCAGGTGATTACGCATAAGACGATATCCCTCTGCTAACTCGTGAAGGCGCGGGACATCACACTGCCAAGACGGCGAGCAAAGGCTGCCGCATCCACAGGCGCTTCACCTTCGACAATGCACGCTTGGTCCAGCAAAAGATGCGCCGCATCTTGCAAAAGCGTGTCTGCGTTCGCGTCCTTGGAACGTGCTCGTTCCGCTAGGTTGCTGATGATGGCATGGCTTGGGTTCAGTTCAAGCACACGCAGTGCACCGTGTTCTAGCTGGCCGTGTCGTTTGAGCAAACGCTCAAGATTCACGTCCATGTCTCCATCATCGGCGATCAGACAAACCGGGCTGTCGGTCAGTCGTTTCGACGGGCGAACATCTTTGACAGCCTCGCCCAATTCCAACTTGATTGCAGCAATCAACTCAGACAGATCGGCTTCGTCTGTCTTATTTTCCTCAGGTTTATCTTCGGTTTTGATCTCATCAAGATCGGCAGCGCCACGTGTGATGGATTTGAACGGTTTGCCATCGAATTCTGTTATGTGCTGTAGCCAAAACTCATCGACATGATCTGCGAGCAACAGAACTTCGACACCTTTCGCCTTGAAACCCTCGAGGTGAGGCGATTGGGCAAGCTTTGCCGCGTCGTCACCCGCAATGTAGAATATGGCATCTTGGCCTTCTTTCATGCGTTCGACATAGTCAGAAAGGCTGCTGAGATCGGCGGCATCCGTCGTCGCAAAACGGCAAATTTCCAGAATACGATCACGCAACGCCACATCCTCAACCAGCCCCTCTTTGAGCACGGCACCGAAATTGCCCCAGAACGCGCTGTACTCGTCTGGCGCTTTATTGGCCTTTTTCTCGAGTTCGCTCAGCACCTTCTTCGTGATTGAGGTCTTGATCTTTGTAAGTTGAGGGTCAGACTGAAGCATCTCACGAGATACATTCAGCGACAGGTCCTGGCTGTCGACTACACCGCGCAGAAAACGCAGATAGGCTGGTATCAGATCTTTGGTCGTGTCGGAGATGAAAACGCGGTTTACGTAAAGCTTCACATGGATTCTGCGTTCAGGCTCAAATAAATCAAAGGGCCGCTGTGACGGCACGAACAATAGACTGGTATGGTTTAGCGTGCCTTCAACACGATTGTGCATCACATGCCATGGCGCATCAAACGCGTGCGAACTGTCGCGGTAGAACGCGGTGTACTGCTCCTCTGTGATTTCCTTTGACGGTCGGAGCCAAAGCGCCTCGGCAGCATTCAGGGTTTCTCCACTCAGCTTAACAGGGAAGCTGATATGCTCGGAATAGGTCTTGATGATATGGCGCACGCGCACCTCATCAGCGAACTCTTCGGCATCTTTCTTCAGATGCAACGTGATCGTCGTACCGCATGACGCACGGTCAGCCGGTTCGATCGAAAAGGCGCCTTTACCGTCCGACGACCAAAGCCAGGCCTCCACCTCTCCCGCTTTGCGCGTCACTACGTCGACCTTCGAGGCTACCATGAATGCTGAATAGAACCCGACACCAAACTGGCCGATCAGTCCAACATGATCTTTTTCTTCTGCCTTGAGCGCCTCAATAAATGCACCGGTACCGGATTTCGCGATGGTACCCAACGTTTCCAACAAATCAGCATGGTTCATACCTATGCCATTATCAGAGATGCTTAGCGTCTTTGATTTAGCGTCAAGTTCTAGAGTTATCACCAAGTCGTCTGAAGGCGACAGGCTTGCATCGGTCAAGGCGGCATAGCGCAATTTGTCACAAGCATCAGAAGCGTTCGAGACCAACTCCCGCAGGAAGACCTCACGATTGGAATAAAGAGAGCCTGCAACGATCTCCAGGAGCTGTCCGACCTCGGTCTGGAAGGAAAAGGTCTCTTTTTCAGCAACATCAGCCATGGCGTAAAACTCCGCAAATCCATTCGCGCTCTAACTTATGAAATTACTGATCGGATGCAACTGTCAGGTGTCACTAGCTCAGAACAGGTGGCGACGATCAAGTGGAGAGTAATGATAACCGAGAAGTATCACTACTTTATTGATGGCCGAAGCGGACCTTCAAGCTTCACGCGGCGAATGTCGGGAAAGTGTGTCCGACTCGGCCATTGCCATTTCTCGCTGCGCGCGCACGCAGCAGGAAAATCGCCGCGACTGCATCATTCTGAGTGCCGCTGCGCCGCGCGAGAAGCAGCCATTTGTTCAGGATGCGCGAAGATTACATCGGCGATAAGCTGTTCGCGAAGCCAAATGGCCCTCCGGCGTGGTTGCGCCAAGGTTTGCTATGTAGGCCACTGCTTAAGTTTTACCGGGTATTTCAGTTCTAACCCGCATGAATCGGTCGCTTCCTTGCGCCTAAGCGAGGCAACTAAGGCAAACAAGTTATCTGGGCCCACCAAACATGAGCAAAGCCTCCACGCTGACCTTGGATACGAAATCCACCATCATGCTGTTGCTGCTTGCAGCGGTTTGGGGTGGTTCGTTTTTCTTCGGTGAGATTGCTCTGCGTGAAGTTCCGCCACTCACTATTACCCTTCATCGGGTAATCTGGGCTGTGCCCTTTTTGGCTTTGCTCGTCCTGTCTAAAGGCATTGCGGCTCCTCGCTCCCTTCGGGTTTGGGGAGCTTACTTGGTGATGGGTGCGCTCAACAACGCCATTCCCTTTTCGTTGATTTTCTGGGGGCAGACGCAGATTGACAGTGGGCTGGCATCCATTCTGAACGGAACAACCGCTATGTTCGCGGCTGTTGTTGCAGGTTTGTTGCTGCCAGATGAGCCTTTGACAGCAAAGAAACTGACAGGTGCCGCTCTAGGTATTGCAGGCGTGGCATTCATTATGGGGCCGAGCGCGTTAATCACGCCGTCACCAACTTTCGGGCATAGCTCTCCGGTGAGGGACGATCCCGTCAATGGTATTGGAGGATGTTGATCAGGTCATATGGCCCCCTTCAATGGTTCATGACGGAACTCGGTGCCGTCTGCCCACATGCGATGCATGATGACGGCAAGTTTTCTAGCGACAGCGACGACCGCACGTCGACGGCCCTTTCGACGCATTAGGTGTAGTGGTTCAGATGTGATCTGACAGTTGGCCGTTTTTCAGGCGGCGTCTGTCAGGTGAAGTTCAGTTCACGAACTTTTCCCGCCAGATTTCTTTCCCGTCGATCATAGTTTCGATGGGTGTTCTGCCGCAACACAT
>NZ_JBKQXN010000171.1:0-369 GCF_046762905.1 Yoonia sp. R2-816
CTGTGGGCTCAGCCAACCCGATCAAACGGCCTGGTGGGCTGCGATCCGGGTTGGCTGGTAATGGGCGCAAACCGCGAGCACGGCGTGTAAAATCCACTGCAATCCAGACGGTGGAAAGAGAAATCGATCGTCTTCAATCCCCACACCAACGCAACCGCGGCAGACTCAGATCCAAGCGGCAGCACACTTTCCCCATAGACCCCGCCAACCCCCGCGGCTTCCACCCTGATAGATTTTCCATCGCGGGCCACACTTTCTGCCAAGCTGAGACCTCGCGCCATTGCCAGAATAAGAAAATCTTCATCGCTGCTGACATCTGATGGTTTTGATCAGATGACTTGTGCCAGCCCGAACTGGCCATTCGATCTC
>NZ_JBKQXN010000172.1:0-5518 GCF_046762905.1 Yoonia sp. R2-816
AACGCCCTGTAAGCGGTGCGTGGCTCACACCTGTTTGGCGTAACTCCAGGGCATCAGGCTACTGATGTTGGACTGTTTACGCCCGTTTGCGATGGCGGTCGGGGTTTGGGTGAGCCACGTACGCATCGCTCACGATGAACCGCCTGCCCGGGAAAGCTACTCTTCGCGCATGGCATGGGTGATCTGATCCTGGATTGGTTTGATCAGATAAGACAGTATCGTGCGCTCGCCCGTCTGGATCAGCGCTTCGACCGGCATGCCTGGCATCAGGATGTTGCCGTCGATCTTCTCCCGTTCTCCCTCCAGAAACCGGAGCCGCACGGTGAAGAAACGCATGCCGGTTCCCTCATCGAGGGTCGTTTCCGCGGAAATCGTGACGACCTGCCCTTTCAGTTCCGGTGTTGTGCGCTGGTTTAAACCAGGCAGGCGAATGGTGGCCTGCTGACCCGTGTATATCTGATCAATGTCGGTCGGTGCGACCTGCGTTTCGATAATAAGCGCGTCTTCTTTCGGAACGAGCAACAGGATAGGTTCTGCCGGGCTGATGAAGCTGCCTGTCGTGTGCACATTGAGTTGATGGATAAAGCCTGAGCTTGGTGCCCTGATATCCATGCGCGAGAGTTGGTCCACAGAAGCGGCCTTCTGCTCCGCCAAACGCGCAATCTCACTGCGCGTTTCCTGAAGGTGCTGGAGCGTCTCGGCCCGGTAGTCTTCCTGCAATTGCAGGATCTGGATGCGCCTTTCGCTGATTTCCAGCCCGGTGCGGGCCGCTTCGGCCAGCAATGCCCCGTGCTCGCTGCGCAGGCGGGTCTTATCCCTGCGGACCGCCAGTACCCGGTTTGTGGAGACGTAGCTGTTTTCCAGCAGTTTTTCGAGCCCGGTAAGTTCCATATCGATCAAGCCGATCTCTTCTGCCTTGGCGTCCGCCTGAACCTCGAGATTGTCGATTTGGCTGCCGAGTTGATTGATTTGCTCATAGAGCTGATCAGTCCGCCCCACCAACCCTGCCAGTCGCGCAGCCCTCAGCTGGCGCTGCCCTGTCACAATACGGGAGATCTCCGTATCCGCGGCACGACGGGTGATACTCTCCGGAAACGCGATGTCTGTCGCGTTGTCACGTTCGGCAATCAGGCGCGCTTCTGTCGCGACCAATTCGTCCAGCTGCTGACTGACAACTGCAAGATTTGCGCGGGTGACCGCATCGTCAAGACGCAAAAGAAGGTCACCTGCCTGAACCAGGTCGCCATTTTGCACAAGAATTTCTGCAACAATGCCCCCTTCCTTGTGCTTGAGGGTTTTGACATTGGATTCGACAACAATGGCGCCGGGCGCAATGACTGCCCCGGAGATTTGCATCCAGGCAAACCAGCCGATGAGAAATGCAAGAAGCGCGCAGAAGAACAGACCAGCGCCCCACAGATGCCGCCTGATGCTACGACGCAGTGTTTGGACAGTTTCGCTCATGTCGCCACTACACCGCCCGCACCGGTTTGGGGCTTTGCGTGAGAACCTGCTGCAGGACGTCTTCCTTTGGCCCGAAGGCCTGGGCGCGTCCTTCCTTCATGAACAAGACGGTATCCACGCCTGCCAGTGCGCTTGGTCTGTGGGCGATGACGATGACAATCGAACCGGAGTCCCGAAGAGCACCAATGGCTTTGGTAAGAGCGGTTTCGCCTTCAGAATCGAGATTGGAATTGGGTTCATCCAGCACGACCAGGAACGGGTTTCCATAAAGCGCGCGTGCCAGGGCGATGCGCTGCATCTGCCCACCGGACAATGTGCTGCCACCCGGTCCGATCTCGGTGTCATAGCCATTCGGCAGCGACGTAATCAGCGCCTGCGCATCGGCAAGCTCTGCCGCCCGGATGATGTCTTCCGGAGGAGCTTCCATCTGGAAGCGGGATATGTTCTGGGCAACGGTTCCGGCAAAGAGCTGGATATCCTGTGGCAAATAACCGATGAACGCACCTTGCCGATCCGGCGCCCACTGGAAGAGATCCGCACCATCCAGCCGTAACGCACCGCGCAGCACCGGATAGACACCAACCAGGGTTCGTGCCAGCGACGATTTACCGGCCCCCGAGGGACCAATGACACCGAGCCCGTCACCTGCCTCCAACGCAAATCCGACATTCTGAAGCACCGGATGGCCGACCGGACCCGAAACGACATTTTCCAGGGTCAGAGTTTTGGACGGCAATGGCAATTCCATGCGCTCAGGCTCTTCCGGGCGGCCTTCCACGACATCCCGAAGACGCTTGAACCCCTGCCTGGCCGCCACAAATCCGCGCCACTGGCTCACCGCCACCTCAACAGGAGACAGCGCACGTGACGTTATAATGGACGCCGCGATCATCACGCCAGGGGTGATCTCCTGACCAATGGCCAGCCAGGCGCCTGTTGCCAACATGGCGGATTGCAGCATGAAGCGGAAGGATTTGGTAAGTGTGCCAAAGAGGTTCGCCATATCTGCCGCATGTCGCTGTTTTGTGAGAAACGTTCCATTGAACGCTTCCCATTGCTCTTTCAGCGTTGCCGTCATCCCCATGGCCCGGACGGCTTCGGCATTCCGCCGGCCCTGTTCGACAATGGCCGCGCGTTGAACGGCATGCCGGTTGGCGTCTGCCGACGGCGTCCGCGATGCCAGTTCATTCAGGCCGATCAGGATACAAATGAAGACCGCACCCCCAATGGCGACCAGCCCAAGGATCGGATGAAAGACATAGATGATGGTCAGATAAACCGGCATCCAGGGAAGATCGAAGATCGCTGTCGGCCCGGGTCCGACAAGGAATTGCCGCACGGTTTCGAGATCGCGCACCGGGTCGAGTGTTTCTGCCTTACGGCCGATCAGAACCGGCAGCGTGATCGCGCATTCATAGCTTGTTGCAGACAGCTGTGCATCAAGATGTTGCCCGACGCGCAGCAGGACACGCGAACGGATGCCCTCAAGGAGGCCATAGAACACATACATGCCACCCGCCAGACCAGCCAACACCATCAGCGTCGGCACCGAACCGCTCGCCAGCACCCGGTCATACACCTGCAGCATGAACAGTGATCCGGTGAGCATCAGGAGATTGATCGGCAGGCTGAGCAGGCCAATGCCTGCGAGTGTAGAACGGAGTGCCTGAAGGCACTCCGTAACAAGCCCGTCCTGGGTGCGTGATTGTGACATCATGCGTGGTGTTCGTTACGCGTAAAACCGGAAGTCGTCGGAGGACAGCTCCGACACGACGACATTCTTCAGGACAATGCTGTTATCAGTATCCAACGTAATCGTTGTATCGGTGCCGTTATCCGCCGCCTTGTTCAGGACCTCTGCATAGGAGGTCAGGTTGGGGGCACCCCTGAACGCGATGATATCCTCCGTCCCAGCCCCAGCCGCAAAATCAGTTATGATATCCTCACCGAAACCGGGGTCAAAAACGAAGATGTCGTCTCCCGACCCGCCGGTCAGGGTGTCGTTGCCACCACCGCCATACATCCAATCATTACCCGCGGCACCATCGAGGCTATCGTTTCCGCCCAGACCCCACAGACTGTTATTGGCCTCATCCCCATGCAGTGTATCGGCATGGGCAGATCCCGCGAGATTCTCGATCGACACAAAACCATCACCCGCTGCGTCCCCCGTGTTGGTCCCATTGGCGCCCAGATAAACCGTCACGCCGGAGGTCGCGTCCCAATACCCCGCCCCATCCTGGCCCGCGCCGCCATCCAGATCATCCGCACCTGCACCGCCATGTAACCAGTCATCGCCATCGCCGCCCTGCAGCGTGTCATCGCCAGCACCGCCATAGAGATAATCATTGCCCGCGTGGCCATGCAGCTCGTCATTGCCGCCCAGACCCCAAAGACTGTTATCGGCCTCATCCCCATGCAGCGTATCGGCATGGGCAGATCCCGCGAGATTCTCGATGGCCACAAAAACATCACCCGCTGCGTCCCCCGTGTTGGTCCCATTGGCGCCCAAAAAAACCGTCACGCCGGAGGTCGCGTCCCAATACCCCGCCCCGTCCTGGCCATCGCCACCATTCAGCTCATCCGCACCTGCACCGCCATGCAGCCAGTCATCGCCAGCGCCGCCATGCAGATCGTCATCGCCCGCGCCGCCATAGAGATAATCATCACCCCCGCCACCCTGCAGCTCGTCGTTGCCGCCCAGACCCCAAAGACTGTTATTGGCCTCATCCCCATAGAGCATATCTGCATGGGCAGATCCCGCGAGATTCTCGATGGACATAAAACCATCGCCAAACGCGTCCCCCGTGTTGTTCGCAGCATCGCCCAGATCCACCGTCACACCGGAGGTCGCGTCCCAATACCCCGCCCCATCCTGGTCCGCGCCGCCATCCAGATGGTCCGCACCTGCACCGCCATGTAGCCAGTCATCGCCAGCGCCGCCATGCAGATCGTCATCGCCCGCGCCGCCATAGAGATAATCATCGCCCGCACCGCCATGGGCGAGGGCTGTAACGCTCGAGTAGAATTGCGAACTGTTGGTGAATTCGTTGATGCTGAATGCGCTCGGACCAACACTCTCATCAGTCGCGGCAAGTGCATAGTCGGCAGGCGTAATCTCAAGCGCAAAGGTGCTGCTTGCTGAAAGAGACCCGTCGCTGGCCGTCACGGTTACAATCAATGTGCCATTGGAGTCCTGGGGCGGTGTGCCCCAGAAGCTCCCTGCAGCCGCATCAAACACCAGCCAGTCCGGCAGGGCGGCACCATCAACAAGCGCCGCACGTAAGGTCAGTTCATCGCCATCCACATCCGTGAACACATTTGCTGGCAGGACAAAGCTCACAGTCTCATCTTCCGCTGAAGACTGATTGGGCAACGCAATTGCCAAAACCGGTGTGTTGTTCGTAAGGGTCATTACGGTCTCCAATTCAAACTAGTGAGCATCAGGAGATTGATCGGCAGGCTGAGCAGGCCAAGCCCGTCCTGTGTATGTGATTGCGACACCATGGGTCCTGTGCGCTACGCGTAAAACCGGAAGTCGTCGGAAGACAGCTCCGACACGACCACATTCTTCAGGACAATGCTGTTGTCCGTATCCAAGGTGATGGTTGTATCAGCGCCGTCATCCGCCGCGCTGTTCAGAACATCCGCATAGGAGGTCAGGTTGGGCACACCCCTGAATTCGATGACATCCTCCGTCCCAGCGCCAGCCACGAAATCAGTTATGATATCCTTGCCGAAACCGGGATCAAAGACGAAGGTGTCGTTCCCCGCCCCCCCTGTCAGAGTGTCGTTGCCGCCACCGCCAGCGAGAGTGTCCATGCCCTCATGGCCAAGGAGCGCATCTTCACCACTGCCACCCGTGAGGCTATCGTCCCCCGCCATGCCGAGGAGGGTCTCGTTGTTGCTGCTTGCAGACAGATTGAGCGTGTCGTCCCCGTCACCGCCGTCAAAGATTGTCCGGATGACCTTGTTGCCTTCCGCATCAAAGAGCTGAGAATAGATTTCAAAACCGTCAGGCGTATTAACCTGGCCATACGAATGCCAGCTGATC
>NZ_JBKQXN010000173.1:0-374 GCF_046762905.1 Yoonia sp. R2-816
TGTGCAACAAAGCCCCCTGCGGCTCAAAAGCTGTGACTGAGCGCAAACCCAATGTAGGGATTTGGGTCACCGCCCTGTGCGCGATATCCCGCGTTCAACAAGATGTCTGGTCCGGGAGTATCCGAAGCAATCTGATAGGTCAGGCCAATATCGAGCGGCCGCTCTGAGGGGATAATGTCCACAGTATGCGAGGTTCGTGTCACGCCAGTGCTGTCTTGACCGGCCACTGCTGCAACCCTGTCTTGCGGGAGGTCGATTGAGATTTCGCCAGAGGAGATCTGGAGCGGACTTGAGACAGACAGGCGTATCGTGCCTGGGCTGCCGAGAAAATGCGCCTGGCTGATTGAGACTTCGCCAGCATGTCCCATCAGGTT
>NZ_JBKQXN010000174.1:0-3727 GCF_046762905.1 Yoonia sp. R2-816
AACGCCCTGTAAGCGGTGCGTGGCTCACACCTGTTTGGCGTAACTCCAGGGCATCAGGCTACTGATGTTGGACTGTTTACGCCCGTTTGCGATGGCGGTCGGGGTTTGGGTGAGCCACGTACGCATCGCTCACGATGAACCACCTGCTTGAGAAACTACTCTTCCCGCATGGCATGGGTGATCTGATCCTGGATCGGCTTGATAAGATAAGACAGGATCGTGCGATCGCCGGTCTGGATCAGCGCTTCGACCGGCATGCCTGGCATCAGGATGTTGCCGTCGATCTTCTCCCGTTCTCCCTCCAGAAACCGGAGCCGCACGGTGAAGAAACGCATGCCGGTTCCCTCATCGAGGGTCGTTTCCGCAGAAATCGTGACAACCTGACCTTTCAATTCCGGTGTTGTGCGCTGGTTTAAACCAGGCAGGCGAATGACCGCCTGCTGACCCGTGTATATCTGATCGACATCTGTCGGTGCGACCTGCGTTTCGATAATAAGCGCGTCTTCTTTCGGAACAATCAACAGGATGGGTTCTGCCGGGCTGATGAAGCTGCCTCTCGTGTGCACGTTGAGTTGATGGATAAAGCCTGAGCTTGGTGCCCTGATATCCATGCGCGAGAGTTGGTCGACAGACGCCGCTTTCTGCTCTGCCAGGCGCGCAATCTCGCTGCGCGTTTCCTGAAGGTGCTGGAGCGTCTCGGCACGGTGGTCTTCCTGCAATTGCAGGATCTGAATACGTCTTTCGCTGATTTCCAACCCGGTGCGGGCCGCTTCGGCCAGCAATGCCCCGTGCTCGCTTCGCAGGCGGGTCTTATCCCTGCGGACCGCCAGTACCCGGTTTGTGGAGACGTAGCTGTTTTCCAGCAGTTTTTCGAGCCCGACAAGTTCCATATCAATCAAGTCGATCTCTTCGGCCTTGGCCTCCGCCTGAACCTCGAGACTGTTGATTTGGCTGCCGAGTTGATTGATTTGTTCATTGAGTTGATCAGTCCGCCCCACCAATCCTGCCAGTCTTGCAGCCCTAAGCTGGCGCTGCCCTGTCAAAATACGGGATATCTCTGCATCAGATGTACGACGGGCAATACTCTCCGGAAAGACAATGACTGTTGCGTTGTCGCGTTCAGCAATCAGGCGCGCTTCCGTCGCAACCAGTTCGTCAAGCTGCTGACGGACAACTGCAAGATTTGCACGGGTGGTCGCATCGTCAAGGCGCAGAAGAAGGTCACCCACCTGAACCACATCGCCATTTTTTACAAGAATTTCTGCAACAATGCCGCCTTCCTTGTGTTTGAGGGTTTTGACATTGGATTCGACAACAATGGCGCCGGGCGCGATGACCGCCCCGGAGATTTGCATCCATGCAAACCAGCCGATGAGGAACGCAAGAAGCGCGCAGAAGAACAGGCCAGCGCCCCACAGATGCCGCCTGATGCTGCGACGCAGTGTTTGGACAGTTTCGCTCATGTCGCTGCTACACCGCCCGAACCGGTTTGGGGCTTTGCGTGAGAACCTGCTGCAGGACGTCTTCCTTTGGCCCGAAGGCCTGGGCGCGTCCCTCCTTCATGAACAGGACGGTATCCACGCCTGCCAGTGCGCTTGGCCTGTGGGCAATGACGATGACAATCGAACCGGAGTCCCGAAGAGCACCAATGGCTTTGGTAAGAGCGGTTTCGCCTTCAGAATCGAGATTGGAATTGGGTTCATCCAGGACGACCAGGAACGGGTTCCCATAAAGCGCGCGCGCCAGGGCGACGCGCTGCATCTGCCCACCGGACAATGTGCTGCCACCCGGCCCGATCTCGGTGTCATACCCATTCGGCAGCGACGTAATCAGCGCCTGCGCATCGGCAAGCTCTGCTGCCCGGATGATGTCTTCCGGAGGAGCTTCCATCTGGAAGCGGGATATGTTCTGGGCGACGGTTCCGGCAAAGAGCTGGATATCCTGTGGCAGATACCCAATGAACGCCCCTTGCCGATCCGGCGCCCACTGGAAGAGTTCCGCGCCATCCAGCCGGAGTGAGCCGCGCAGCACGGGATAGACACCAACCAGGGTCCGGGCCAGTGACGATTTACCCGCGCCCGAGGGACCAATGATACCGAGCCCGTCACCTGCCTCCAGCGCAAATCCGACATTCTGGAGCACCGGATGGCCTACTGGACCCGAAACGACATTGTCCAGGGCCAGGGTTTTGGACGGCAATGGTAATTCCATGCGTTCAGGCTCTTCTGGGCGACCTTCCACGACATCCCGCAGGCGCTTGAGCCCCTGTCTCGCCGCCACAAATCCGCGCCATTGGCTGACCGCCATCTCAACCGGAGACAGCGCCCGCGACGTCATAATGGAAGCCGCGATCATCACGCCAGGCGTGATCTCCTGACCAATGGCCAGCCAGGCGCCTGTTGCCAACATGGCGGATTGCAGCATGAAGCGGAAGGATTTGGTGATCGTGCTAAAGAGGTTCGCCATATCTGCCGCATGCCGCTGTTTTGTGAGAAAGGTTCCATTGAATGCCTCCCACTGCTCTTTCAGCGTTGCCGTCATACCCATGGCCCGAACGGCCTCGGCATTCCGCCTGCCCTGTTCAACAATGGCCGCGCGTTGAACGGCATGCCGGTTGGCTTCTGCCGACGGCTTGCGCGATACCAGTTCATTCAGGCCGATCAAAATACAAATGAAGACCGCGCCCCCAATGGCGACCAGTCCAAGGATCGGGTGAAAGACATAGATGATGGTCAAGTACACCGGCATCCAGGGAAGATCGAAGATCGCTGTCGGTCCGGGTCCAACGAGGAACTGGCGCACGGTTTCGAGATCGCGCACCGGGTCGAGTGTTTCCGCCTTGCGGCCGATCAGAACCGGCAGCGTGATCGCGCATTCATAGCTAGTTGCAGAAAGCTGTGCATCAAGATGTTGCCCGACGCGCAGCAGGACACGCGAGCGGATGCCCTCAAGGAGGCCGTAGAACACATACATGCCAGCCGCCAAACCAGCCAGTACGATCAGCGTCGGCACCGAACCGCTCGCCAGCACCCGGTCATACACCTGCAGCATGAATAGCGATCCGGTGAGCATCAGGAGATTGATCGGCAGGCTGAGCAGGCCAATGCCTGCGAGTGTAGAACGGAGTGCCTTCAGGCACTCCGCAACAAGCCCGTCCTGGGAGCGTGAATGCGACACCATGCGTCGTGTTCGTTACGCGTGAAACCGGAAATCGTCGGAGGACAGATCCGACACGACGACATTCTTCAGGACAATGCTGTTGTCAGTATCCAGCGTGATGGTTGTGTCGGTGCCGTCATCCGCCGCGCTGTTCAGGACGTCTGCATAGGAGGCCAGGTTGGTGACACCCCTGAATTCGATGACATCCTCCGTCCCAGCACCAGCCACGAAATCGGTTATGATATCCTCGCCAAAACCGGGATCAAAGACGAAGGTGTCGTCTCCCGATCCGCCGGTCAGGGTGTCGTTGCCATCACCGCCCGCGAGGGTGTCCATGCCCTCATGGCCAAAGAGAGCATCTTCACCGCTGCCACCCGTGAGACGATCGTCCCCCGTCTTGCCGAGAAGGGTCTCGTTGCTGCTGCTCGCAGACAGATTGAGCGTGTCGTCCCCGTCACCGCCGTCAAAGATTGTCCGGATGACCTTGTTGCCTTCCGCATCAAAGAGCTGAGAATAGATTTCAAAACCGTCAGGCGTATTAACCTGGCCATACGAATGCCAGCTGATC
>NZ_JBKQXN010000175.1:0-516 GCF_046762905.1 Yoonia sp. R2-816
CCGCTGCGAATGGATAGAGCGGCAAGAGAATATCATTGCCCTTGGCCCATCAGGCACCGGCAAAACCCATGTCGCCCTAGGGCTGGGTTTGGCGGCCTGTCAAAAGGGGTTGCCAGTTAGCTTCGTCACGGCGGCATCTCATGTCAACCAACTGATGTAGGCCCGATATGAGAGAGATATAGCTGAAAGTTGGTGATAGCCCATGAGGGGCGGCATATAATGGAGTTGTTGAAGCGCCTCAATTCTCATATGAGAAAAGTAAATTAAACATGACGAAGACTACCATCACTACGTTGCCCTAAACAAATGCATTTACATCTGATACTTTCACCGACATTAAAAGAACTCGAGCGCGTGACTTAAAACAAAAATCATGTGAAGCTGAACTTACAGCGTTGCTGGAGGCGCATTCGGACGAGCGAACCGATGATGGCCGCACACGATTAGTACGCCATGGTCACCTGCCGGAGCGCGAGGTTATGACGGGGATCGGCGCGGTGCCGGTGAAGGTGCCGC
>NZ_JBKQXN010000176.1:0-10659 GCF_046762905.1 Yoonia sp. R2-816
TTGTGACCCCCGATCAGGGCGGAGACGACACGACCGACAGCGACGCGGTGGACAATGGCGACGGCACAGCCACCACAGCCCCCGTGATGGTGAACATCGGCGACGCAATCCGCAATGTCGACGCCGGCATCGCCGATCCGGGGACAGCCTCCTTGGGAGACACGGTGTTTATCGACGAAAACGGGAACGGATCCTTTGACACTGGCGAGGCGACGCTGGCCGACATTGGTGTCACTCTGCTGGATGAAGATGACATCGTCATTGCCACGACCACAACGGCAGCCGACGGTACCTATCTTTTCGACGACCTGGATGCGGGCACATACAGCGTTCTGTTTGAAGAAGCCGACGGATTTGACTTTACAACCGCGAATACCGGCAACGATGCGGCCGATAGTGATGCTGACGCCACGACAGGGCAAACCGGGGACATCGTTCTGGGTATCGGCGAAACCGATTTGACGGTTGATGCCGGCTTTGTGGCGGAAAACGCGGCACCTGTTGCGACAGATGATGCGGCCATGGTGTGTGCGCTTGAAACGACCACGATTGACGTCTTGGCAAATGATACGGATGCAGACAATGACATTGTCACGTTGGCAACCGTCAACGGTGTTGCACTGGCGGCAGGCGAAAGCACAACGCTGGAAAGCGGTGCTGTCGTGTCGTTGAATCAGGCTGGTGCGTTGGAGTATGACAGCACAAATGCTGTACTGGATGGTGTTGCGGCCGCAGATATCCTCATCGGGACGACCTTGAATGACAGTTTCGTCTATACGATCTCGGACGGTCGGGATGGCACAGATGACGCCATGGTGACGGTCGAGGTCAAAGGCGCTCTGAATACAGTGGAAACGATTGCCGAAACCCTGCCAATGGCGGCTGCAACGACACAAGGCAACTTCCGGGCAGGTCTTGGCTATTCATCAACCATTAATGGCACCGGTGACAGCCGTTTGGATGGTCTGAGCATCGAATCCGCATATTGCATCGAACGAGAGGAGGATTTCATCGCTGATATCGAAGTGAGCATGGATCTTTATGCCGGTACGGAAAGCGCAGTGGATGGCGGTATTTTCACCAACAACCTGGTTGAGAACCTTGATGCGATCAACTGGCTGCTGAACCAGAACTTCACCGAAACAAGCAATGGTGACGTCAGTGGGCCATCAGTCGGCCGCGACTATACCGAAGCTGAAATCCAACATGCGATCTGGGGTCTGACAGATGGCAATTCGCAGATGAACATTCCCGTTTTCGTGGGCGACTTCTATAATGGGACGCAGGAAAACGTGGAAGAGCTTCTTGCTCTCGCACTTCAAGAGGGCGACGGTTTTGAAGCTGGTGAAGGCGATCTGATGACGATCATTCTGGATCCAACCGAAGTGCAGGCAGGGGCAACAGAAGATACAGATTATGATCAGGCGTTCATCGTGACCGTGTTATTCGACGACTTGATGCAAGACTGCGTTTGTTAGGCCGGAAGCGGATGGGGACGAACCACCAATTGATTGAAGTGTTAGGGTCAGGACCCATTGATTTCAGTTTCGTGACGTGATTCAGGAGGAAAAAAACGTGTGATGACCCTAACTTAAAATACTGGTTTAAATGTACAATAAGTTGAGGGACCAACTTGCGCGAGACTCGTTTGGCTTAATATCCGTCTTGGGACACGCTATCTTGGGTCCAGTTGCTGCATCTTGCAGTGTGTCGGGCGAATGGACCCAAGAGTTTTCGTTGTTCCTTGGTTCTGCAAACAAAAGCGGACCATGAGGACAGGGTTTTCTATCCACATATCGGATATCGTGGCCAATTGGCGGGCTCATGCGCCGGGAACTTTCGTGCTGCCTCACCCGTCATGGCGTAACAACGCGTGGCTGCGCAAGCATCCCTGGTTTGAGGCAGAATTGGTTCCCAAATTACAGAGAACGGTCGCCGCGGTTCTGACCGCAGCGCGGCTCTGACACAGCCAGGCACCCACCGAAATCCCCATATCACGCCATTGTCGCTGTATTACCGCCGTATTTTAGGGATAATGCGCTGATTGTGATAGGGTGTTAACCTATTGTCGTCATGACGAAACTGCCCAAAGCTGGACCAAGATGATAGAGTTCGCAAATGTCAGCAAGTCGTTCTGGACCGGCACGCAGCGCAAGGTGATCCTTGACCGCGTGTCCTTTCGGGTTGAGCTGGGCAATTCACTGGGCATTCTGGCGCCCAATGGCACGGGCAAAACCACCCTGATCAAGATGATGGCCGGTCTGGAAAAACCGGATGAAGGCACCATTACCCGGACCAGCAAGATATCATTCCCGCTGGGGTTTATGGGCGGCGTGACCCAAAAGCATTCCGCCATGGAAAACAGCCGCTATATCGCGCGTCTATACGGGCTTGATCCTGATTACGTCGAAGCCTTCTGTCGCTGGCTTTGTGGTTTGGAAGAATATTTCGACATGCCTGTCGGCACCTATTCCGCTGGCATGGCGGCCCGGTTTTCCTTTGCCTTGATGCTGGCGCTGGATTTCGAGATTTACTTGATCGACGAAGGTATGCCCGCATCGACGGATGCCGAATTCAACCGCAAAGCGGGCCAGATTTTGCGTGAGCGGCTGGAAAAGACCACAATCATCATTGTGTCGCACCAGCCTGGGACACTAGAAAGATTTGCGCGCTCGGCGGCTGTTCTAAAGAACGGCCAGCTGCATATGTTTGACACCTTGGAAGAGGCGAAACGGCTCTATGACTACGAAACCGAGGGTTAAGAAATTTCGGATACAACGGCGCAGCCGGTTGTTGAATATGCTCGATCCGACCGGGACCGGGAAGGATGATGATGTCACGGTGACCGAGGCCGAAGCCCCGCCAACCCCAGCCGAAGAGGCCGAGATCGAGGCGATCACCAAGGAAGGTCTAACCGCCCGACAGTTGCGTATGGCCCGCCGTGTCGCACAGAAAAACGGGCTGGCGGTCAGTTCGGATTTTGATGCGGTCTATCAGCTGCGCAAGGCGGGCATTGATCCGTTCCAGCGCAGTTCCGTGCTCGAGCTTGTCACCGAAGGCAAGGACGGCAAGACTGCGGCACCAGAGCAACCGCAACTGCCCGAGGCCCTGAAAAAAGACAAGAGCACCATGCCGGTGGTGACCTCTAAGGCCCCGAATGCACCAATCTCGGAAGTGGCTGCAATCCAGCGCGACATTGCCCGGCGCCGCCGCCGCAAGCTGGCCCTGCTGTTCACCCGTCTGTCGTTTTTCGTCTTCCTGCCCACGTTTCTGGTTGGTTGGTATTATTTCACCATGGCAACGCCAATGTATGCCACCAATTCCGAAATCGTTATTCAGCAGGCCCAGTCGCAAAAGCCGGTTGGCGGCTTTGCCAGCCTGTTTCAAGGCACATCCATGGCGACCCAGCAGGACAGCATTGCGGTGCAATCCTATCTGGCCTCACGCGAGGCGATGCTGCGTTTGGACGAAGATCACGGGTTCAAATCACATTTTTCGGATAGCGATATCGACGAAATCCAGCGGCTGCCCGCCGACGCCACAAACGAAAGTGCCTTTGACCTGTACACCAACCACGTCAAGATCAGCTATGATCCGACCGAAGGCATCATCCGGATGGAGGTCATTGCCGCTGATCCCGACAAAAGCGTGGAATTTGCCAATGCCCTGATCGGCTATGCCGAAGAACAGGTGGACCAGCTGACCAGCCGCCTGCGCGACGATCAGATGGCCGGGGCGCGCGAAAGCTTTGAAGATGCCGAACGCCAACGGGCCGAAGCGCTGAGTGATCTTTTACGCATTCAGGAGGATTTTCAGCAGATTGATGTGGCCAGCGAAACCTCGGCCCGGATGGCGCAGATTACATCGCTTGAAACCGAACGGCAGCGGTTGAACCTGATATTGCAATCACGCCTGAATGTGGCCCGGCCCAGCGAATTGCAGGTGCAAAGCCTGCGTGATCAGATTGCGAATATCGATGACTTGATCGCCCAGAAGCGTACGGAAATGACCACCGGGACCTCATCGGAAACATCGCTGGCCGCCCGCAACACCGAATTGCGCACGGCCGAGGAAAACTATGCCTTCCGCACGGTGCTGGTCCAGCAGGCCTTGGAACAGATGGAAACCGCCCGGATTGAAGCCAATCGGCAAGTCCGCTACCTGTCGCAAAGCGTGCGGCCCATCGCCCCGGACGAGGCGACTTATCCGCGCGCGTTTGAAAACACGATCTTGGCGTTTCTTATCTTTTCGGGGATTTATCTGATGATTTCACTCACCGCCTCTATCCTGCGCGAACAGGTCAGTTCCTGATGCATGATGTGCAGATTGGCGCGCTGACGGTCAGCAATGATCGCCCGCTCTTGGTGATCGCTGGCCCCTGCCAGTTGGAGGGGACTGATCACGCCCAGATGATTGCAGGCCACATGGCCGAGGTTTGTGCCGCTGCCGGAGCGCAGTTTGTGTTCAAAGGCAGTTATGACAAGGCCAATCGGACCTCGCTGGAGGGCAAACGCGGCCTTGGAATGGATGAGGGTCTGAAAGTCATGCAATCAGTCAAGGACAGTATCGGTTGCCCGGTGCTGACTGATATTCATGCGCCCGATCATTGCGCAACGGTCGCATCCGTTTGCGATGTCATGCAGATCCCGGCCTTCCTGTGTCGCCAAACCGATCTCTTGCTGGCGGCGGGCGAAACCGGTGCTGTGATCAACGTCAAGAAGGGGCAGTGGCTGGCACCATGGGACATGCCCAATGTGGTATCCAAAATCGAAAGTACAGGAAACAAGCGGATTTTGCTGACGGAGCGTGGAGTGTCATTTGGCTATAACACTTGGGTTGCCGATATGCGCAGTTTGCCCACGATGGCGCGCACCGGCTATCCAGTGGTTATGGATGCCACCCATTCAATACAGCAGCCGGGCGGTTTGGGCAGCAGCTCGGGCGGGCAGCGCGAGTTTGCCCCTGTGATGGCGCGGGCCGCTGTGTCGCTTGGCATTGCGGCGGTGTTCATCGAAACCCATGAGGATCCGGATACCGCCCCGTCCGACGGGCCGAACATGATCCCGCTTGATCAGATGGGTGCGCTGGTGCAAAGCCTGATGAAGTTTGACGCGCTGGCCAAGGCGGACCCGCTGCGGGTTTAGGGCTTGGACAGGCTGCCGCCAGCCACTAGGGTTGGTCCAATGCCATTCGCCCGAGTTTCCCATGCGCCTTATTGCCCTTTTCGCCCTTCTGCTAACCCTTGCCCTGCCTGTCGCCGCCCAAGAGGCCGGCGGCATGATTGGCACCGAAAACTCTGCCAGCCAGGATGCTGCCATCGCCGAAAGGCTGCGGGAAATCCTGCGTGAATTGGGAAATTACGACGATGTGACCGTCATCGTGAACGAGGGCGTCGTGACTATGCGTGGCACGACAACCTCCGCAGCCGAGGCAGCCGCACTGGAACCGCTGGCAAACCGGGTCGAAGGGGTCGTGGCCGTCCGCAACAATGTGGTTGAAACCGCTGATATCGGCGCCCGGCTGGACCCGGCGGTTGATCGTTTCAGGGCGCGTCTGGACCAATTGATCGCGTTTCTGCCATTGGCCCTGATCGCCCTTTGCGTCTTTATCGCCATCGTCTTTGTGGGTGTGCTGATCGCTCGCATGCGCCAACCCTGGAACCGGTTGGCCCCAAATGCGTTTATCGCCGAGCTATACCGCCAGTTCATCCGCATCGCGTTTGTCATCATCGGCATTGTGGTTGCACTTGATGTTTTGAACGCGACGGCCCTGCTCAGCACGATCCTGGGTGCGGCAGGGATCATCGGTCTGGCGCTGGGTTTTGCCGTCCGTGACACGGTCGAAAACTATATCGCGTCGGTCATGCTGTCGATCCGGCAACCGTTCAGCCCCAACGATGCGGTGGAAATCAACGGTGACACGGGAAAGGTCATCAAGCTGACGAGCCGGGCGACGATCCTTTTGTCATTCGACGGCAACCACATCCGCATCCCCAACGCGACCGTTTTCAAAAGCCGGATCATCAACTATTCGCGCAACCCCGAACGGCGGTTCGATTTCGAGATCGGGGTCGCCTCAGACGCCGATCTAGGGGCGGTCCGGGACTTGGCGGCGGAAACGGTTGCCGCACAGCCCTTTGTGGTCGAGGCGCCTGGACCGGCGGTCTGGATCAACCGGATCGGCGACGGTGCCATTTTCCTGACGGTCACTGGCTGGATTGATCAGCGTGAAACCGACCTTTTGCGCGCGCGGGGCGAAACACTGCGCCTTGTAAAGGAAGCGATCGAAGCAGCGGGCGTGGAAGTGCCGGACACGACCTATCGGATCCAGATGCTGGGGGCGCAGACGGCTCAGATCACCGAAACGGAAGAGCGGCCTGTTGCTCCGGCACCCAAGGCGGCAAAACCATCGAAACCCGGCGATGTCGCGGCAACCGGCGATGAGCAGTTGGAAGAAATGATCGATGCCGAACGCGAAGGCGGCGAAACCGGTGATCTGTTGTCCGAGGACGCCCCAAAAGAATGAGATTTTTGACAATCGGTACTTGATACGCGCCGATCATCGCAGTATCTAGCGCAACGCTGCTGGGATGTAGCCAAGTGGTAAGGCAACTGTTTTTGGTACAGTGTACCGTAGGTTCGAATCCTACCATCCCAGCCAAGCACTTCCTCTGTGTGTCGTCCGGCGTGAATCGCAACTTGTCCGGCGAGACTTACAACTTTTGTCGGGTAAGAATGCAACTTCCACCATATCTGCCGCTTTGAGTGGTCGGCTGACAGCTTAGTTGGCCGGTTTGTTGGTTTGCAATAACTGCCGCGTTGCGCGAGCTCTGAAGGCGTGGGATTTGGCACCAAGGGCGTATTTTGTTGAAAAACTCATGCTTGATCGAGGCCTGAACTGCTGATTCAATTCCCCCATTGATTGGGGGGATTGGCGATGTTGGGACCGAAGCAGGAAGCGCAGGCGGCATTGTTTTATGAGTTCTCGCTGGAAGATCATGTCCCCCAAGATCACCTGTTGCGGTCGATTGACCAGTTTGTCGATCTGAGAAGCATTCGCGCTCATCTGGCCGATTTTTACAGCCATACAGGGCGTCCTTCAGTCGATCCCGAACTGCTGATCCGGATGCTGCTGGTCGGCTATTGCTTTGGTATCCGGTCGGAACGGCGACTCTGCGAAGAAGTGCATTTGAACCTGGCATACCGCTGGTTTTGCCGTCTCGACCTGAATGACCGCATCCCAGACCATTCAACCTTTTCAAAGAACCGACATGGACGTTTCTGCGAGAGCGAACTGCTGCGCCATCTGTTTGAGACGACCGTTGCGAGATGCATCACCGAAGGCCTTGTCAGCGGTCAGCGCATGGCAGTCGATGCCAGCTTGATCGAAGCTGATGCGAACAGGCAGTGCTCTGCCCCGAAGGAAGAATGGGACCCGGCGCGTATCGATGTGGGCACTGCACCACGCGCTGTTCGCGAGTATCTCAACACCCTGGATGAGGCTGCCTTTGGTGCAGCCAGTGAAGTGCAGCCCAAGTTCACATCCTTTTCCGACCCTGCCAGTCAGTGGACTGCTGCGCGCAAAGGCCCTGCATTCTTTAGCTATTCCGACAACTATCTTATCGACACGGATCACGGTGTTATCGTTGATGTCGAAGCGACCAGATCGATCCGGCAGGCTGAGGTGGGATCGACGAAGACCATGCTGAACCGCGTCAGAGCCAAGTTCGACTTGCATCCGGAACGCCTGATCGCGGACACCGCCTACGGCTCCGGTCCGATGCTGGACTGGCTGGTGAAGCGCAAGATCACCCGTGAAGAACATGAAGACGCCAGAGATGTCGCCCGTGCCATCAGAAAAACGCGCCAGTACAAAGTCTCATCAAAGCTGCGCAAGAAGGTCGAGATGCTCTTTGCCCACCTCAAACGGATCCTTGGCTTGGGGCGGCTCCGGTTACGCGGCCCATGTGGCGCAAATGACGAATTCCTCCTCGCCGCAGCCGCCCAGAACCTCCGCAAACTAGCCAAGATCTTTCCTGCACCGCAGCAAACACGCAAAGCCTGACAAGAAAGGCGCCTGCGCGCCATACAGCTGTCCACTTTCTGCGCTCGCAACACGTTGTTTTTCCACAGAATCGGCGGAATCCGAACATTCGCTGCGACCGCGAGGCAGTCCAGCCAGCCTACTGGAAGCGGATATCAGTCATCCGAAATCGGTTTCACCTACAGGTTGCGGGCGACCATGTTTCTAAACTAACGTCTACCTCACTAACTAAATTTCTTTCGCTACTTATCGGGCTTATCTCAATTGCAAATAGCGCATATTTCGATTTCAGAATTTTGAGGCATAAAGTCACTTGATTGGGCGCCCTCGCCAACCGTAAACTGTTTGATTGGTCCAGGTGACTCCTGCAAGACAACGATTTTGGACGCAATTGAAATCGGTCTAGGCCCACGATTTGGCTACACTGGAAGCGATCCAGATCTGTTCGGTTGTAACCCGACTAGCAAACCCGAGATCTATCTGACTCTTGTCGGTCTACCGGATGATTTGATCGTGGATCAAAAATATGGGCTCCACTTGCGTGGCTGGAACGAGACGGATCAAAAAGTAAACGATGAAATGGTTGAAGGTGACCAGACCGCATTAACGATCAGGGCCGTGCTTGACCCAGATACCCTAGAATGGAGATGGGAAATTTTCAATGAGCGTCTTGAAGGCGAGCCACCTCGATTGGGGTTCAAAGACGCAAAGTCCATCGCACCCAACCGCCTTGGAGAATACGCAGACCGCCACCTCACTTGGGGTCGAAACTCTGTGCTTGGAAGAGTCGAGAAAGGGCCAAACGCGTCTGAACTTTTGGCTAGTTCAGTTAGACAGGCAAAGGCATCATTCGCTGCAGGCGACCGTTCGTCGTTTGATGAGGTTGTAAAGCTTACAGAGAAAGTCGGTGCGAACTTCTTGGTGCCCAAGGCCCAAGCATATGAAGCCCAATTAGATATCCATTCAGGTATGCTCGCTTCAGGTGCAGTATCTTTGCATGACGGCAATATGCCGCTGAGGACACTCGGTAGCGGCTCGTCACGCCTTATGGTAGCTGGTGTCCAAAACTCAAGCCCGCAGCAGAACATCACATTGGTGGATGAGCTTGAATTAGGGCTGGAGCCTCATCGCATAATGCGCCTGTTGCGTTTTCTACGATCTGGTTTCCCACAGGAGGGCGAAGCACCGCCTATCGTTCACCAAACCTTCCTGACAACTCATTCACCGGTAGTTGTTTGTGAATTGGATGTCGCAGAACTGTATTGCGTTCGTAACAGCGCAGGCAGCGTCACCGTCAGATGCGCGCAGCCAGCTGAGGGGCAATCGGAAACAGCACAGCGGCACGTTAGATCCAGTCCTCATGCGTTTTTGGCTCCACGCTTGTTGATCGGTGAAGGGCGAACAGAGGTTGGTTTTTGGCGCGCACTTGATGATCTGTGGTGCGCCAATGACAAGGAGTCCTTCGCCTATCAAGGTGTCGTTGCAATTGACGGTGGCGGAAACGACAATGCCGTGAAGCTCGGTTTGCATATGCAGAAACTCGGCTATTGCTGCTTCGCATTGCTTGACACGGATGTTGTTGTATCCGCAGCCAACAAACAAAAATTTGAAGAAGCAGGGGGACTAATCGCTGAATGGGCGGACGGCTGCGATATCGAACGCAGGATCTTTCTAGATGTTCCATGGGGGACCGTGCGAAAAATAATCGAATACGCTCTTGAGACCTCCGGCGAAGGTAGGGTTTTGAGCAATCTTCGCTTGGCTGACGGTGCCGCAAACCTTGATCGGGTTGCCTTAGACGCACTTCCCGAGTCTGACGCTAATCGCGCATGGTTGGCCTCGGCCGCCATTTTAAAAGTTGAAAAGAGCTCAGGGGGCAAAGAAGATCGATCATGGTTCAAAGATATGACGCGCGGGGAGCAGTTGGGACGGATCGTGTTCGGCTGTCTACCAGAAATTCCCCAGACGCCACTGGCGAAAACGATAAATGACGTGAGGCATTGGGTCGATGCCTGAACTTTCCCAAGAGGAAGTAACGGCAACCATTCGCGCGACCAAATCCGGCAGTATTATCGCGGCCGCTGGATGCGGCAAGACTGAGCAGATTGTACGCACTGTAAAAGCTATTGGCGATGATCCAACAGTTTCAAAACGCTGTCTCATTTTAACCCATACGTTTGCGGGCGTAGACGTATTGCAGAAGCGGTTACGCGGACTAAATGTGCCAGCTTCGGCTTACCGGCTCGATACAATTGCGAGCTGGAGTCTTCGGTACGCGAAGAGCTACCCTAAGACATCTGGTATCAAAAACACAAACCCACAGCACAACAACGACTGGTCAGCGGTTTATCCTGCTGCGGAAAAACTCGTCCGCTCCCGCAGCGTCGATGACATCATACTTGCCACCTATGCTTGCGTTTTTGTCGATGAGTATCAGGACTGTAGCAAAAGCCAACATGCGCTGATCGTTGGGCTCAACTGGACCTGTCACGTTTTTGTGCCGCCCCAGGTGCTCGTTTAGGCCACTTTCCGTTCGAAAGCGACCGGGCTTTTCCAGCCCAAAGCTGAGTGCCGCCTGCGCGGATTGTAGAAGCCATTGATGTATTGGAAGATGGC
>NZ_JBKQXN010000177.1:0-116312 GCF_046762905.1 Yoonia sp. R2-816
GCCGCGTCGGTGCCCGCTCGTTCACTGCTGTATTCGAAGCCATCGGCCAAATCTGCGACTTATACGATCCCACAGAGTGCTGGAACTACTTCAAGGCTGCCGGATATGCCTCAAACTAATCCCGAAACGCTTTAGCGCCAGCGTATCAGCGGAAACGGCCGCCAGATGGTCATCCATGCGCAAAAACACGAATGCCGCGCGAATGGCACCTGCCGCGTCAAAACGGAAAATCCGGTACTGATTGGCATCCGCCTCCTGCAGTTTGGCCACCAACGGAAGCAGATCAGGAACCAAAGCATCCAGATGCGGCACTTGGGGCAACTCAGCCCATTCGCGACAAAAGAAGATCATGAAATTGGCACCAAGTTCCGGATCAGTCTCGGCCATCTGATGCCCGGCCAGGGTCACGACCGCTTCAATCGCGCCCTTGAACACCGCAAGGGTCGCATCATCCACCCCGAATACCACCGGCACAATCGGCCTGCCCCAGCGGGCAAACACATAATTCCCGTCGGCACGAGTGAAGAGCGCGGCAATATCCTGATTTCTTTCTTCCATAAATACTCCCGCCGGAGGCAGCCTAGCCAAACAAATCCGTCTGAGATTTTGGCGGCGCAATCCCCAGATGCGCCCAGGCCGCTTGCGCCAGCATCCGGCCACGCGGCGTCCGCTGGATCAACCCTTTCTGCAACAGATAAGGCTCAATCACATCTTCCAGACTGTCGCGGCTTTCCGACAAGGCCGCCGACATCGTCTCAACCCCGACAGGGCCGCCGCCATAGCTTTCTGCAATCAGGCGCAGATAGCGCCGATCGGCATTGTCCAGCCCCAGATGATCCACACCCAGCCGGGTCAGCGCCCGGTCGGCAATCGCTTGGGTCACGGTGCCATCGCCCTCGACAATCGCAAAATCCACCACCCGGCGCAGCAACCGCCCCGCGATGCGCGGCGTCCCCCGCGCGCGGCGTGCAATTTCGCGCGCGCCTGCATCGGCGGCAGGCGCCCCCATTAGCCGGGCGCCACGGGTGACGATCTCGTGCAACTCGTCCTCGGTATAAAACTCCAGCCGCGTCGGAATGCCAAAGCGATCCCGCAAGGGCGTCGTCAGCAACCCCATGCGCGTCGTCGCCCCGACAAGGGTAAAGGGCTGCAACTCAATCCGGACAGTGCGGGCAGCAGGGCCTTCGCCGATCACCAGATCCAGCTCGAAATCCTCAAGCGCCGGATACAGCACCTCTTCCACCGCCGGGTTTAGCCGGTGAATCTCGTCGATGAACAGCACATCCCGTGCTTCAAGATTGGTCAGGATCGCCGCCAGATCACCCGCCTTGGCCAGCACCGGGCCAGAGGTCATGCGAAAGTTCACCCCCAACTCCCGCGCCATAATCTGCGCGAGCGTCGTCTTGCCCAGACCGGGGGGGCCATGAAACAGCGCGTGATCCATCGCCTCGCCACGTCTGCGCGCACTTTCGATAAACACCTTCAGGTTCGCGCGCGCCTCGCGCTGCCCGATAAACTCATCCAGCGTCTGCGGACGCAAGGCGCGATCAGCATCCTCAGGCTGCGGATCAGGACGCAAGGTGGGATCAGGCTGGGTCATACGCCCTCCCTAGCCTTTCGGCGCCAACAGCTTCAAGGCCGCACGGATCAGGGCAGAGGTATCCGCATCAGGGTTCGTGCCAGCCGCCTCTGCCACGGCACTTGCCGCCTCGCCGGGCGCGTAGCCCAGATTGCCAAGGGCCGACAGGGCCTCCGCCTGCGCCGGGTTTGCCTTGGGTGCAGGGGCACGCCGGACCTGATCCGGCGTCTCAGCCTCGATCACAACGTCGCCCAGCGCGTCGCCCACTGTGCCGCCCATCGCCATCACACCCGGCGCCTTGTCTTTCAACTCAATGGTGACCCGCTGCGCCGTTTTGGGGCCGACGCCCTTGGCCTTGGCAACAGCGTTCCAATCGCCCAGCGCAATCGCCCGGCTGACGCCGTCAGCCCCGATCGTCCCCAGAATTGCCATTGAGGCCTTGGCCCCGATCCCCTGCACTGACATCAGCAAGCGGTGCCATTCCTTTTCGACCAAGGTCGTGAAACCAAAAAGCTGCAGATTATCCTCGCGCACCAGCAGATCGGTATAAAGCGCGACCGCTTCCCCATTGGCGGGCAAGCCCGCCATCACCCGGTCCGACACATAAACGATATAGCCCACGCCGCGCACATCGATCAGCACATGATCGGCGGCGCGGTATTCCAGCCGCCCTGCAATCTTGCCAATCACGCGCCAGCCCTCGCCAGCGCCTGCGCCAAAGTGCCCGCAGATTGCAGATGATGGGCATGGCAAATGGCAATCGCCAGAGCATCGGCCGCATCCGGCCCGGCGATCTGCACACCGGGCAACTGCAGTTTCACCATATGGTCGACCTGACACTTGTCGGCATGGCCCACACCGACGACAGCCTTCTTGACCGCGTTCGGGGCGTATTCGCCTATGGCAAGACCTGCCTGTGCAGGCACCAGCATGGCAATCCCGCGCGCCTGTCCCAGCTTCAGCGTCGCGACACCATCCTTGTTGACGAAGGTCTGCTCAACGGCAGCGGCATCAGGGCGATGGGCCGCGATCATCTCTGTCAGGCCGGCATGAAGGGACAGCAACCGGGCAGCCAGATCATCGCCAACCGAATGGCACACGCCATTCGCCACATGGCTCAGACGCGATCCGGTCACTTCGATCACGCCCCAGCCCATGTTGCGCAAGCCCGGATCGATCCCCAAAACACGCATCACTGCCCCATTCTTCTTATTGTCATAAAATTGCTAGCACAAAACGCGAACAAAGACCAAGAGGCTTTCAGCCGAGCCATGACGCTACGGCATGACACCAACGGCCTGAATGCGTCGGAATGGGGCCTAAAGGCGACAGATTTAACTATTTGTAAATAAACAATTTACGGCGTAATCCGCACAAAAATAAGGCATTCTGAAAACGCATATGAGTCATGCAAAAACGTCACTGGTAACACCAATCAAAGCCTCCTAGATGCGCTTTATCAGACAACGCTGCATCGCAGCACAAATCAAGGAACAAGGCCATGGCCGCATTTGACACCACCCGCCCCGCTGCTGGCCTCTCCGCCGGCGCTTTCTCCGCTTTCGTTGCACGCTCTTTCGCTTCTCTGGCAGCCTGGAACGATGCGCGCGTTACACGCAACGCGCTGTCGAAACTCTCCGCCCGTGAACTGGAAGACATCGGTCTGTCCTATGGCGACATCGACAACATCGCGACACGCGGCATTCGCTGAACCCGCGCGAGGCATCAACGCAAAAGGCCGCTTCCATCTGGAAGCGGCCTTTTTGTTTCCGTCACCCTAGCAGGATCAAGGAAGAATATTCTGGATCGCACCTGAGATAAATACAGTTGCAGGATCAGCCTGCATCACCCATGCGCCCGCCTGCTCCATCATGGAACCTTGCTGAAGCGAGGTCACACGGTCGGCGTAAGCAGCTTCGCCGAGATAGGCAAAAAGGAAGCCCTTGAACAGGAAGCCGGTGATAATCAGGGCAAGAAGCCCTTTCAGCGGAAAGCGCGGCTTATAGATGCGTGGACGCGCCACGATCAGGCCATCGGCATTCACCGTTTTCACAACGCCACGTGCCATACGATCATGGCGGCGCACGATACGCTTCAGTCTCTTATCAAAAGGAACATTGGCTTGAGCCATGCCATCCTCCGCTAAATTACCAACTACGGTCTATCAAAGATCGCTAACAAATCTGGCTATAACAAGACATTTCACTGTTGAACGTGCGAAATCTCACAATACCGGTGTGTTTTTGCTCATTACCAGGGTTGTCCAGTCAACAATACTGTCCGATTGCACCAGATTGAACCCGTTTTGTTGATAAACGCCGACTACTTCGTCGGCCTGTTCATTCAAAATACCGGACAGAATCACATAGCCGCCCGGTGTGGTATGGGCTGCCATCGCAGGTGCCAGACCGACCAGCGGTCCCTTTAAAATATTGGCAAAAATCAAATCAAAGGGGCTCGCATCGGACAGCGCAGGCGTATCAAATCCAGCGGCCACGACGCAGTTAACCCGCCCGTCCAGACCGTTCGCCGCCACATTCGCCTGCGCCACATCAACCGCCACCGGATCAATATCGCTGGCCAGCACCTGACCGGGCAAAACATGCGCCGCTGCCATCGCCAGAACAGCCGTGCCACAGCCGATATCGGCCACCTTTTCGCCAACAAACCCGTCCGTCAGCAACGCGTCAAACGCCCGCAAACAGCCCAATGTCGTGCCATGATGACCCGTGCCAAAGGCCATCTGCGCCTCGATCAGCAATGCAATCGCATCGTCGGGAACCTTATCGGCGTCATGCGCGCCATAGACGAAAAACCGGCCTGCCGCGACCGGGGCCAGTTCGCGCTGCACCTTTGATACCCAATCCTGTTCGGGGATGTCGGACACCGCGAACAACTTGGCACCATGCAAGGCCGCCAGCACTGATAGCGCCGCCTGATCAGGCGCTTCGGTGAAATAGGCACCAACCTCCCACAACCCGGACCCATCCTCGATCTCGAACACACCCACACCGGTCGGTTCCGGCACCAGCGCTTCCAGATCATCGGCCAAAAGATATGCCGCATCTTCGCCGGGGATCGTCGTCAGGGCGGAATAGGTGGTCATCGCGTCAATGCCTTGTCAGGGATGCCACCGGTTAGGCCTTGCGCCGTGCTGCGTCAAGCAGACCGGGATCAGACAGGATCACCCCGCAAATCTCGTCCGCCCAGGCGGCGTAAACCGACGGGCCGGGGTGAAATCCATCCGCTGACATATTTGTATCGTTCAGACCCAGCTTGATGGTGACCGGGGTGCAGGCAGGCCGTGCCGCCACCAACCGATGCAGATGCTTGTCGAACCAGAGCGCCCGTCGGCCCATCGCCCAGCGCAGGGGTTGCGGCAATAATGGAAATTGCCCCATCGGCGGCAGACCAGAGACAACAATGCGCCGCGCGCCGAAATCATTTTTCAGCCGGTCCAGCAACCGGGCCTGCAACGACAGCCAGCGGCTGAGCGGGGTCGCCTTGGTCACATCGTTGACGCCCAAAGCAGTAACGACCACGTCATATTGATCACTCGGCAGGTCATCCAGCCAACCCACGGCCTCTGCGGTCTTGGCCCCTGTGCGGGCCACCAGATCAAACTCAACCCGCGCGACACCCGCAAGCCGTCCCGTGATACGCCCCAGCAGGGCCTCGGCCTGCGTCGCCACGCCGACACCGGCAGCCGACGAATCCCCGATGATCAGCAGTCGGAGCGGCGGACCATCACCCACAGCGCCACTACGATCCCCCGGCGGTTCCGGCAGTTCGATGACATGGCGCCGGACATAGGCCGCCTGCGCAAGCAGGATCGGCAGCAGAACAGTATGTGACAGCACATTGACGATCACAGATCGACGGTCCCCTTGATCAGAACATTCACATGCCCGCCAATCATCACCCGGTCGGCATCCGGGCGCACAAATACGCGGCCGACCCGGCCAATCTGTGTGCCTTGCGACATGACCAGATCACGGGTCAACCGCCCTTCGGCCCGCATCCACTGCGCAATGGCGGCATTCAGCGATCCGGTGATCGGGTCCTCGATCATACCGCTGGACGGGGAAAGGTTACGGACCTCATAATCCGCCTCTGCCCCGGCGGGGTAAGGCCCCACAACCGACAGCGCGACAAAATCAGGCCAACTGACGCGGGACGCATCAATCGCAAGCACATCCTCTGCCGATGCCAGTTCCAGCACCTGCCAGACCGGGCCGTTATCCAACTGGGTCGCCCTGACCACCTGTTCGGGCCGCAGATCCAGCGCCTGCGCATAGCGGGTCAGGTCCGCATCGGCCATCGGGATCACCTTGGTCGGCGGGGCAACAAATGCGGGCACCGGCCCGGTCACATCAATCTCAACAATACCGATCGCACATTGCTGACGCACGACACCGGCTTCGGCGGGCACACCACCGGTATGCAGCCACGCCATACAACTCCCCAGCGTCGGATGCCCTGCAAACGGCATTTCGCGACCGGGGGTAAAGATGCGCACGGCATAATCGGCCCCCGGGGCGGTCGGTTTGGTCAGAAACGTGGTTTCCGCCAGATTCGTCCAGGCGGCAAACCCCTGCATCTGGTCATCAGTCAGACCATCGGCATCGACAACCACAGCCAGCCCGTTCCCTTTGGAGGGAACAGCACTGAACACATCACATTGGACAAATCGCCTAGACGCCAACACCAATCGGACAGGTCACACCCGTCCCCCCGATGCCGCAATAGCCGTTCGGGTTCTTCGCCAGATATTGCTGGTGATAATCCTCGGCGAAATAGAACTCCGGCGCATCGACAATCTCGGTCGTGATGGCACCATACCCCGCCTCCGACAACCGCGGTGCAAACGCCACCTTGGACACCTCAGCTGCTTCGCGTTGTGCGGCCGAATAGGCATAAATGCCAGACCGGTACTGCGTACCCCGATCATTCCCCTGCCGCATGCCTTGTGTCGGGTCATGACCCTCCCAGAACACCTGCAACAGCTGATCATAGGAAATGACCGCCGGGTCATAGATCACGCGGACCACCTCATTATGGCCGGTCTTGCCGGTGCAGACCTCTTCATAGGTCGGGTTCGGGGTATAGCCGCCCGCATAGCCCACCATCGTCGACTGCACACCATCTAGCTTCCAGAACATCCGCTCCACACCCCAGAAACAGCCCATGCCGAACATGGCCTCTTCCATGCCCTGCGGCACCTCGCCAGTCAGCGGCGTGCCATAAACGAAATGGGTCGGGGCTGTCGGGATCGGCGCGGACCGGCCCGGCAGGGCGGCATCCTTGGTCACCATCTCGGACTTCGGGCTCTTGGTGAAAAACATCTGAACTCTCCTCTGGGGGTCAGGGCAGAATATAATGCCCGGCGGCGCAATTTCTACTCCGCCGCTGCAAGCAAACGGAACTGAAACACGGTCTCGTGACCCGGGGCAGGATGGCGCGGGATCAACAGCGACAACAGCAGCGAAATGATCGCCATGCCCGCCGCCATCAAAAACACCGTTCCCGGCGATTGCAGCCAGATATAACCCAGCAGGGCCGGCAAAAACACAGCCGCGATATGGTTGATGGTAAAGGCGACCGCGGCAGTGGGCGCGATATCCTGCGGGTCCGCGATCTTCTGGAAATAGGTTTTGATCGCCAACGCCAGGCTGAAAAAGATATGGTTGGCCACATAAAGAAACGTCGCCAACAGCACACCCCAGCCGAAATAATAAATGCCCCCATAGGCAAAAAAGATCAGGCACAGGCCGGTATATTCAAACACCAGCGCCCGGCGCTCACCGAACACGGCCACCAGCTTGCCCAGAAACGGGGCGGCGATCATGTTGATGACAAGGGTCAGCAGGAACAGCTTGGTCACCTCATCGACCTCGAGCCCGAACTGTTCGACCATCATGAATGCGGCAAAGACGACAAAGATCTGGCGGCGGGCGCCCGACATGAACTGCAACGCATAATAAAGCCAATAGCGGCGGCGCAGCACAAAGGTCTTCAACTGTGGATTGGGCGATTCAAACTGCGGATAGGCAAACAGACACAACAACGCCACCAACGCCGTAAAGCCGCCCGACAGCCAGTAGACGATGGAATAGGTCAGGCCCAGCAGATCCCAGCTCAGCACGATCAGCACATAGACCACAATCGTGGCCCCCGCCCCGGCAGAGATCAGCCAGCCCAGCGTCTGCGGTGCGCGCTTTTTTTCGATCCACTGCAACTGCAACGACTGGTTGACCGTCTCGTAATAATGAAATCCGATGGATGACAGCATGGTCACCGTCAGAATACCCGCCATGCTTGGAAACTGTGCCGTCACCGCCGTCGCCGCCCCCAGCATGGCCAGCGCCACGAGGCCCAGCACCTGTTCGCGAATGAACATGATCAGGGCGATCACCCCAATGGCAAAAAACCCCGGTATCTCACGAACGGTGTGCAGCCAGCCGATGTCAGATCCATCGAATGCCGCCACCTCGATCACAAAGTTGTTCAGCAGCGCCGACCACGTAGCAAACGCCACAGGCATGGCCATCGCCATCACAAAAAGCAACGACGTGGGCCTGCGCCACAGCGGCAGATGGCGCGCATCTTCGAGACGAACAATCTTCATGATTACCGACTTACGCCTGTTTTGGGATGATGGCGAGAGGTGTCATAGACCTGTCAAAGCCGACAAAACGATTAAAATTGAACCGACTTACTCACCATTATGCGGCGAAACCTAACCAACTCTTCATTGTCAGATGAAACGGTGCGGTGATGGTTTCACTGACAAAGCGGGTCAATGTATCGGGTAATCGCATGTCTGGTCTATGAACACGATTACGGGCTGGTCGCCGTCGCGGCGCTTGTCTGTATTGTGGGGTCATGTCTGGCTGTCCTGCTCAGTCGGCGGATGCTGCGGGCCCACGGCCTGCGCCGGATTGTCCAGCTTGCCCTGACCGGTCTGATCACCGGCACGACCATCTGGACCACGCATTTCATCGCCATGCTGGCCTATGATCCGGGCGTCGAACACGGGTACGAACCGTTCACAACCGGGCTGTCGCTGGTTATCGCCATCTTTGGCACATTGGCAGCGAATGCGGTGTTCGGGCGCGGCAAAGGCCTGCGCGACACCATCGCGGCCGGCACCACCTTCGGCCTGACCGTATCCATCATGCACTATGTCGGTATGTCGGCCTATCTGTTTCCGGGGGACGTCATCTGGCATACGGGGCCGGTCATTGCCTCTGTTCTGCTGGGCATGGGGTTAGGCACGGCTGCCTTTCACCGCATCGCCTTTCCGGTTACGCGCTACTGCTGGCTGGGCGGGGCCATACTGATGGTGACCGCCATCTGCACCATGCATTTCACGGGGATGAGCGCGTTTACAATCGAACTCAACACGCTCAATAAGGTGCCGCCGCAGCTAATCTCGGACACAGCGCTTGGCTTTCTGATCCTTGCGATCATGGTCGTCATCCTGCTGATCGGATTTGCCTCGGTCAGCATCGAAACCAATATTGAGGAAGAGGCAAAAAAGCAGCTCAAGATCGCCGCCCTGAACGATCCGCTGACCGGGCTGCCCAACCGTCTGCAACTGGCCAACCGGATTGATCGGTATGCCGAAGAACTGCAGACCAACCCCGGCGCTCGGGTCGCCGTCCTGACCATCGACCTCAACCTTTTCAAGGAAATCAATGATCTTTATGGCCACGCCACCGGCGATCAGGTGCTCCAGGTGGTCAGTGAACGGCTCCGCTGGACCATCGAAGACGATGAATTCATCGCCCGGACTGGCGGTGATGAATTTGTCGCCCTCAAACGCGGCTTTCAGAGCGAAGATGACGTGATCGCATTTGGCACACGCCTGAACGACGCCGTCGTCCAGCCGATTGAACTGCCTGCGGCCCCGGTCAGCGTGCGGGCGGCCATCGGCGTTGCCATCGCATGCGGCGATGACATCAAGATGGACGACTTGCTGGGGCAATCCGACATCGCCATGTACCGGGCCAAATCGGACCCCGAAAACTTTATCTGCATTTACAATGCCGAAATGGATCGTGAAACGCAGGAACGGACCTTGATGATCTACGATCTGCGGCACGCGGTCGAAAACGGCGAATTTGAACTGGTCTATCAGTTGCAGAACGATCTGAACTCACTGCAACCCGTGGGGTTCGAGGCTTTGTTGCGCTGGAACCACCCCCAACGCGGCCCGGTTTCTCCCGCACAATTCATCCCCATCGCCGAAGAAACCGGCCTGATCCGTGATATCGGTCTATGGGTCCTGCGCACCGCCTGCACTGAGGCCGCCAGTTGGCCAACCGAATTCAGCATCGCCGTCAATGTCGCCCCACAACAATTGGTCCAGGCCTGCTTTGTGGAAAAAGTCTCCACCATCCTGACAGAAACCGGCTTTCCGCCTGAACGGCTTGAGCTTGAGGTGACAGAAGCATCAATTATCGACGATCAGGTCCGTACCCTGAAAGCCATGCACGCGCTCAAGGCGATGGGTATCCGCATCGCGATGGATGATTTCGGGACCGGCTATTCCTCGCTTTCGACCTTGCAGGCCTTCCCTTTCGACAAGATTAAGATCGACCGCAGTTTCATTTCTGATGTGCATAGCGATCATCAGCGCGCGGCCATTGTCCGGTCTACACTTCTGCTTGGCACCGCCCTCGGGATTCCGGTGCTGGCCGAAGGGATCGAACAGCAGGAAGAACTGACATTCCTGCGCTCTGAAAACTGCGCTTATGCGCAGGGTTTCTATTTCGGCAAACCCAAAACGCTGCAAGAGGCGCGCCAGATCGCGGGGCAAAAACCACTGGCCCGCGCGTCCTGAAGTCAGACGACCTCAAACCTTAACAACGCCTTCATATTTCGACCGTACGCCGGGTTAATCCGGCAAAATCGCCCAAAAGGGTCCGACGCAAGTCCGACGTTTTGCCGACGCGATGCCGACCGCCAATTTTGGCGAAAAGGCCTGTATTAACACATGATTCGCGAAAATGGGCTGATCGGGGTGTTGCGCCGCCCCCCGCACCCCACCGAACGTTGCGTCAGGCCTCTTGCGCCAACCGCGCCTCAAGCACGTCAAACGGCACCCCCGGCTCGTCCTTGGCGCCACGAATGACCAGCGAAGTCTTGACCGACGCCACATTGTCTGCACTCGTCAATTCTTCTGTCAAAAACCGCTGAAAGGTGCGCAAATCCGGCGCCACACATTTCAGGATAAAATCCACTTCGCCATTGAGCATATGACACTCGCGCACCAGCGGCCATTCCTGGCAGCGGCGCTCGAACGCGCTCAGGTCCACCTCCGCCTGGCTGACCAAACCCACCATGGCAAAGACCTGCACCTCAAAGCCAAGCTCGCGGGCATTTACATCTGCATGGTATCCTTGAATAAATCCCTGCTCTTCCAAAGTGCGCACCCGGCGCAGGCATGGCGGGGCCGATATTCCAACGCGTTTGGCCAGTTCCACATTGGTCATGCGACCATCGGCCTGCAATTCGGCCAGAATCATCCGGTCGATGTCATCAAGTTTCGTTCCTGGCATCATATTCCCTGTGATTTTTGCGAATACTACGAAACAGCGCGCGCCTACGCAACAATATTTCACCAAACAGCAATAAAATAACGTATCACTTCCACTTGCCCCGGCCTTTTATCCTCGTGCAGGCGGGTCTATATCGGATTCATTGCAGCGTAATGAGGCCCGCCATGTCCGACACCCGCCACACCAAAGTCCTGATCATCGGCTCCGGCCCCGCTGGTTACAGCGCAGGCGTCTATGCGGCGCGTGCCATGCTGGAACCGATCCTTGTGCAGGGCATCGAACCCGGCGGCCAGCTGACCACCACCACCGAAGTTGAAAACTGGCCCGGCGACACCGAGGTGCAAGGCCCTGATTTGATGGTCAGAATGGAGGCCCATGCACGCGAAATGGGCTGCGAAATCATCGGCGATATCATCACATCGCTCGACCTGCAAAAGCGCCCCTTCACCGCCCAATCCGACAGCGGCACGGTCTATACCGCCGACGCCGTGATCCTTTGCACCGGGGCCCGCGCGAAATGGCTTGGCCTGCCAACCGAGGACAAGTTCAAAGGCTTCGGCGTCAGCGCCTGCGCCACCTGCGACGGGTTCTTTTACCGCGGTCAGGAAATCGTCGTGGTCGGCGGCGGCAACACGGCCGTCGAAGAAGCGCTGTTTCTGACCAACTTCGCCTCAAAGGTCACGCTGATCCACCGGCGCGATGAATTGCGGGCCGAGAAAATCCTGCAGAACCGACTGTTTAACAACAAGAAAATCGAAACGCTGTGGTTTCACGAAATTGATGAGGTCTACGGCACCGACCAACCGCTTGGCGTCGAAGGCGTGCGTGTCAAACACACCAAAACCGGCGAGATCACCGAAATCCCGTGCAAGGGCGTCTTTATCGCCATCGGCCATGCGCCCGCCTCCGAACTGGTCAAGGACCAACTGGAAACCCACAATGGCGGCTATGTCAAAGTCACGGCGGGCAGCACCCGCACGGCCATTCCAGGTGTCTTTGCCGCGGGCGATCTGACCGACCACATTTACCGTCAGGCGGTCACATCCGCCGGTATGGGCTGCATGGCAGCATTGGATGCCGAAAAATTCCTTGCAGAACAGGAAGATGCGCCCGTTCTTGCTGCCGTGGAATGACTGCCAGCAATACCAATCTGACACTGTTTTCGGGACCTACTTTTCGCATCGCCTTTGCGCGATATGCCGACAAGGTGCTGGACGGGGTGATCCACCCTGAAGGCCGGTTTCACCATAGCGGGCAGCCTGCTTTCTATGCTTCGCCTACGCCGGAAACAGCAGCCATCGCGATTGACATCTACCTGCGTGCCGACGATCCGCCACGCGTCATGATCCCCTTGCAAGTGAGCGACGCAAGGCTTGCCGATCTGCGCGACCCGGCGACTTGTGATCAGCTCGATATAGACCCGCGTTGGCCCAGCGTGCCATGGGCGGACGAGCGGGCAAACGGCCAGCCCGCCACCAGTTGGAAAGCATCAGACGCGGTGCGGGCCAGTGGCGCGGATGGGATGATCTATGCCTCGCGCCGGGCGCCGGAACGGTGGCATCTGGTGCTGTTTCGCTGGAATGCCCCGGGCGCGGCGCAACTGCGTGTCGCGGCTAGCCCAACTGACTGGACTCCATCTATATTTTGACGTTTCTGCAATCTGCGGTAGAGTTTCGTTATCGCAGTGATCGGAGGGCAGATGGCCAACGCTGATACGCTGGCCCATGTACCGGGGCCCCGACCCAAACCACTGATCGGACATACGCTTGACCTTCTGATCGACAGCTATCGCCTTCATGGCAACGCGGCTAAACGATATGGCCCAATCTACAAGGTCAAGGTGCTCGGGAAATGGCGTGTCGCCCTGAACGGTGCAGATGCGCTGGAATTCATACTTGGCGACAAGGATGACCTGTTTTCCAGCGCCGGCGGCTGGGACATGCTGGATGTGCTGTTCGGCGGGGGGCTGATGCTGCGCGACTTTGGCGATCACCGCGCGCATCGCCGGATCATGCAATCAGCCTTTCGCAAGCCAGTGATGGACGCCTATCGCGACAGCATGGCGACTGCGCTTGACAGTCTGATCACGGATTGGCCAGCCGAAACCGATTTCGCGTTTTTTCCCGCCATCAAGACAGCGACTTTGCAGATGGGCGGTGCGGTCTTCATGGGGCTTTCGATCCACGATCATAGGGTGCCTGAACTCAATCAAGCCTTCCAGGCCGAGGTTGCAGCCTCACTCGGGATCATCCGCAAACCCTTGCCTTATACCAAGATCAGGCGGGGCATGTTGGCGCGCCGCTATCTGTCCGAAACGTTCCGCCAATTGATCCCGGAGCGGCGCAAGACAGGCGGCGATGACTTCTTCAGCCAGATGTGCCTCGCCACCGATGATGACGGCAATGTCTGGACAGATGAAGAGATCGTCGATCACTTCAATTTCCTGCTGATGGCAGCACATGACACCACGGCCGCCACCCTGACCAAAATGATCTGGGCCATGACGACATATTCAGACTGGCAGGACCTGATGGTGGCAGAGGTCGACGCCCTTGGCGGTGCACCGCTGGATGACACTGCCTTGGACGCACTTGATGTGACCGACCGGGTGTTTCGCGAAAGCCTGCGCCTGTTACCGCCAGTGCCGTTCATCCCACGCCTGGCGGTGCGCGATTTCAGCTATGGCGGCATGGATTTCCCGGCGGGCACATCCGTTTCCGCCATGCCCGGCATGGTTCTGGTATCGCCGGATCATTGGACCGACCCCGAGGTTTTCGACCCTGACCGCTTTTCACCAAACCGTGCCGAGGATCAAAGCCATCGTTACGCCTGGGCGCCGTTCGGTGGCGGGGCACATAAATGCATCGGCCTGCATTTCGCCACGATGCAGGTCAAGGTGTTCATGGCGCTGCTGCTGCGCCGCTACCGGGTCGAACGGGCCGATGGTGGACCCGTCAAATGGCAGCGCGTTCCGATCCCCTTCCCAAAGGGTGGTCTGCCTGTCCGTCTGATCCCGCGTTAGCCACGTGTTGGTTCCCGCTTCAGCCGTTTCGCGCGAACCCCGGTCTTAACTGCCAGTGGTCGCTAGACACGGGCCAAAGCCGGGTCTATGCCACCACGCAATTGAAAATCACAAACGTCAGGTCGTTATGATGGCACAGGATTTGGCCCCGATCCCGGAACTCTTTGTTTCGTATGAGAGCGCCCAGAAGATGAAGATGGAGGCGGCCGATCTGGTCAGCCATGATCTGAGCCCGCGCCAGATTTGCGATCTGGAACTGTTGATGAATGGCGGGTTCAATCCGCTGAAAGGGTTCTTGTCGCAAGCCGACTATGACGGCGTGGTGGAAAACATGCGGCTGGCCGACGGTACGCTGTGGCCCATGCCGATCACGCTGGATGTGTCAGAGCGCTTTGCCGAGGCGGTTGAACTGGGTCAGGACATCGCCCTGCGCGATCAGGAAGGGGTGATCCTGGCGACCATGACCGTGACCGACAAATGGTCGCCGGACAAGGCGCGCGAGGCGGAAAAGGTGTTTGGTGCCAATGATATGGCGCATCCGGCGGTCAATTATCTGCATCATACAGCAGGCAGCGTCTATCTGGGCGGCCCTGTTACTGGAATCCAGCAGCCCGTGCATTACGATTTCCGGGGTCGCCGCGATACGCCCAATGAACTCCGCGCCCTGTTTCGCAAACTGGGCTGGCGCAAGGTGGTGGCCTTTCAGACCCGCAATCCGTTGCACCGCGCCCATCAGGAGCTGACCTTTCGGGCGGCGAAAGAGGCGCAGGCGAACCTGCTGATCCACCCGGTTGTCGGCATGACAAAACCTGGCGATATCGACCATTTCACCCGTGTGCGCTGTTACGAGGCCGTGCTGGATCAGTACCCGTCATCCACCACCACGATGTCGCTTCTCAACCTCGCCATGCGCATGGCCGGCCCACGCGAGGCCGTGTGGCACGGGCTGATCCGCAAAAACCATGGCTGCACCCATTTCATCGTAGGTCGCGACCATGCCGGACCCGGCAAAAACAGCCAGGGCGAGGATTTCTATGGCCCTTACGATGCGCAGGACCTGTTTCGCGAACATCAGGACGAGATGGGCATCGAGATGGTCGATTTTCAGCACATGGTCTATGTGCAGGACCGGGCGCAGTACGAACCTGCCGATGAAATACACGACCGTGATAAAGTCACGATCCTCAATATCTCTGGCACGGAATTACGGCGGCGGTTGTCGGAAGGGCTGGAAATACCGGAATGGTTTTCCTTCCCTGCCGTGGTTGAGGAGCTGCGCAGAACGCGGCCACCACGGGCCGCACAAGGATTTACCGTGTTCTTCACCGGCTTTTCAGGGTCCGGCAAGTCAACCATCGCCAACGCGCTAATGGTCAAGCTGATGGAAATGGGCGGGCGGCCTGTGACACTGCTGGACGGGGATATCGTGCGCAAGAACCTGTCGTCGGAACTGGGGTTCAGCAAGGAACACCGCGACCTGAACATCCGGCGGATCGGATTCGTGGCCTCTGAGATCACCAAGAATGGCGGCATCGCGATCTGTGCACCGATCGCACCTTATGCGGCGACACGGCGGGCCGTACGCGAAGAGATCGAACAGTTCGGAGCATTTCTCGAAATCCACGTCGCCACATCCATCGAGGAATGCGAAAGGCGGGATCGCAAGGGGTTGTATAAGCTGGCGCGCGAAGGGAAGATCAAGGAGTTTACAGGGATTTCAGACCCCTATGATGTTCCCGAAAACCCTGAATTGCGCGTCGAGACCGAGAATGTCCCGGTCGACAACTGCGCCCATCAGGTGATATTGAAGCTCGAAAGCATGGGGCTGATCAAAGCGTAGGATGGGTCAAGACCCATCTTACGCCGTGTCATCTGTCAGTGAACAGTCACTGGGCGCATGTGGTTCTCGCGCGCCAGATGAAAGGCCAGTTTGCGGTTAGCCACCAGCGCCAACTGCTCACCCTGGGCATTATGGACCGAGAAGAGCGTGTCCAGATCACCTGCCTGCTGCTGCAATTCCTGCGGCAGTTCAGTCACGGCGATGGCTTTCACATAGACGATATCCTCGCCCATTGATTTCAGATCAAACTTGGTATTCATGACTCACCCTTTCCGTATATTGATCGTCTGCACGATGCGATCCGGGATCGCCCGGGTCAGATCGATATGCAGCAGACCGTTTTCCATCACCGCCTCACCCACATCGACACCATCGGCCAGCACAAAAGAACGCTGGAATTGCCGCGCGGCAATGCCGCGATGCAGATAGATACGCCCGGCGTCATCTTCATTCTGACGCCCACGAATGACCAAAGAGTTATCTTCGACGGTAATCGCCAGATCATCTTCGGCAAAACCGGCCACAGCCAGCGTGATCCGATAGGAATGATCCGAGGTTTGTTCGATATTATACGGCGGGTAGCCGTCATTTCCGCTTTTCGCGGTACGTTCGACCAGCCGTTCAAGCTGTTCGAAACCCAACAGGAACGGATGCGTTCCCAAAGCCAATTTCGTCATAAGACATGCCCTTTTCGTCAAGCGACTGTCAGTTCTGGCCCCGATTTCGGCGACCGTTGTTGAAAATATGGGTCTGCAAGCCTTTGTGATCAAGAGGAAGTGTTAGGAACTTTGTGACTAAACCCCTATCTATAGTGATAAGATCACAAGCAATCGGACACGCCACAGATGAACAAATCTGCACAAATGGAACAGGTTGAGGTCCTGCGCGTCAAGCTGGAGGTGCTGCGGCGCGAGCATCGGGATCTGGACGAAGCCATCGACGCTCTGCAGGAGCGCGGGTCTGCGGATATGCTGACAATCAAACGGCTCAAAAAACAAAAACTGGCCCTGAAAGACCAGATTGTCGCCCTCGAAGATCGTATTTTGCCTGATATTATCGCCTGATAGGGCGTTGCAGCGCCCTGTGTCGCCGCTATAGTGCCGCTTTATTTTGGCAGCAGGGGTGCGTCATGGCCCAACCTTTGGTCGGTATCATCATGGGCAGTCAATCAGACTGGCCCACCATGCGCGAAGCCGCTGAAATGCTTGACCAATTGGGTATTCCTTACGAGACCAAGATCGTGTCGGCCCATCGTACACCGGACCGTCTGTGGGACTATGGTAAGACAGCCGTGGATCGTGGTTTGCAGGTGATTATTGCCGGTGCAGGTGGGGCGGCCCATTTGCCGGGCATGATGGCCTCGAAAACTCGGGTGCCGGTGATTGGTGTCCCCGTGCAGACCAAGGCGCTGTCGGGTGTCGACAGTCTTTATTCCATCCTGCAGATGCCGCGCGGCTATCCCGTGGCGACAATGGCGATTGGTGCCGCAGGGGCGGCGAATGCCGGGCTGATGGCGGCCGGTATCCTTGCCCTGCAAGACACCGATCTGGCTGCGCGCCTTGACCAGTGGCGCAGTGCATTGTCTGCCTCGATCCCTGATGAGCCAAGCGATGACTGATCCACTGCCCACCGGGGCGACAATCGGTATACTCGGCGGCGGCCAACTGGGGCGAATGCTGTCGGTCGCGGCGGCCCGTCTGGGGTTCAAGACATGCATTTTTGAACCCGGCGGCGATTGCCCCGCCTCACATGTGTCCAATTTTCATATGAAAGCAGGATATGACGATCAGGCCGCGTTGGAAAACTTCGCTAAAAGCGTCGATGTCGTCACCTATGAATTCGAAAACATCCCGACCGCAGCGCTTGATCTAATCGAAGATCATGTACCTATCCATCCCGGGCGGCTTGCATTGGCGACCAGTCAGGATCGGCTAAACGAAAAATCTTTCCTGCAGGATCTGGGCTTGCAAACCGCACCCTTCGCCGATGTCACAAGCCTAGATGATCTCACTATCGCCATTGATGGCATCGGCACGCCAGCCATCCTGAAAACCCGGCGGATGGGCTATGATGGCAAGGGGCAGGCCCGCATCATGGACGTGGGCGATACAGAAAAAGCCTTTGCCGATATGGCGGGTACCCCGGCGATCCTGGAAGGTTTCATTGATTTCAGCCATGAGGTGTCAGTCATCGGGGCGCGCAGCGCTGATGGGGCTCTGGCCTGCTATGATCCGGGCGAAAACGTGCATGAGGCCGGAATACTACGGACAACCACCGTCCCCGCCCGGCTGACCCCTGACCAGCGGACCGATGCCGTGTTGATCGCCGCGCGTATTCTGAACGCACTGGATTATGTGGGCGTCCTGGGGGTTGAGCTGTTCGTGACCAGCAGTGGTCTGATCGTCAATGAAATCGCACCGCGTGTGCATAACTCCGGCCACTGGACCCAGAACGGCTGCACCATCTGCCAGTTCGAACAGCATATCCGCGCCGTTGCGGGCTGGCCGCTGGGGGATGGCACGCGCCATTCGGATGTGGTGATGGAAAACCTGATTGGCGACGATATGGACCGGATACCGGAAATTGCCAGAACCGATGCAGCGATCCATCTTTACGGCAAGGCCGAGGCCAAACCGGGCCGCAAGATGGGGCATGTGAACAGGGTCGTCGCGCCCGCCTCTTAATCCGTGCCGAGGATCACATCGGTCATGTTGAGGCTGCGGTCAAAGCGCCCGTCGCGCAGGAAGATCAGTACCTCTTCCATCACAAGCGGATTGTTCATCATGAAGGTGTGGGTCACGGGTAGTTCGATATGGTCATGCATCCCCGCCAGCCGGGTGGACGCGACCGAAACCTTGCCATCGTCGGGTCCGTCGATCAGGGCAGAATAAACTGGGTTCAGCGTGCGGTTACCGGCAATGATGCCCACCTCGTATTCTGGAAGTGTGCCCAACTGATTTGGAAAACTGGCATCGCCAGTGCCCAATTGCAGGCCCGCCGGGCCGTTCACCCATTGAAAAGGTTCAAAATCGCCGAAGATATCCACCAGTTCAGACCCTGCATTGGGCGGCCCCAGCATGACAACACGGCCCATCACCTTGGGCCGGTTATTGGTCAGCCATGCACGGGCGAGGATTCCGCCCATGGAATGGGTGACAAAGTGCACACGGGCGTCACCGCAGGCGGCCACATCTTCGGCCAGATGTTCCTCGACCAATGTCGGTATCGTGGCCTCGGTCGATGGATAGCCGCGGTTGATGACCTTGTAGCCTTCGTTCTCAAGGACGATCTGCAGCGGGGTGAACGATATTTCGGTACGTGCCAGACCGTGCAGCATCACGACGCATTCCTGCGCTGCTGCAGCTGATCCCATCAGGGACAGAAGGGCGGCCAAAACGTATCTCATGCGTGTTAGTTAGCATTGTGTTGCCGCGACGGAATACCCTTTCACGAAAAACCTAACGTCGCACAAGGAGCGACAGCGCGATGCCACCGAGCACCAGTGCACCCGCAGAGAGCAGACGCAGTGTCAACGGCTCAGCCAGCAGCACAGCGCCCGCAGCGACAGCAATCACCGGCACGCTTAGCTGCGCAATCCCTGCCACTGTCGTCGGCAATGATGGCAAAACCCGATACCAAAGGGCATAGCCCAGTCCAGAGGTTACGGCCCCAGCGACAACTGCCGTCAAAACGCCCATCACGGACATGGGCCCGCCACCGGCTACCACCATTGCTAGTCCGGTCAGTGGTACACAGAGCAGGAAATTACCCGCTGTCGCCCCCAGTGCGTCACTTTCGGCGCGCCCCAGAAGAGTATAGGCGGCCCATCCAACGCCCGCCGCCGCCATCGACATTGCACCGGCGAAAGGCACGGTTGCCTGCCCACCGGGCCAAAGCAGCACGCATAACCCGATCAGGGCGATCCCGGCACCGATCCAGCGCATCAGGGGCACGGTTTGCCCTTCGATCACAGCCCAGCCAAAGACAACGACCTGCAAGACGCCAAACAGGATCAGCGCCCCCAACCCCGCCCCAAGGCTGATATAGGCCCAGGAAAACCCAACCATGTAGATTGCCAACATGATCGCCCCCGCCCAGCGTTTCGGAACCCAAATAGCGGGCCGGGGTGCACTGCGGATCAGGATCAACAGCCACAACATAGCAGCCCCGGCGACGACCCGGATGGCCGCGAAATCTATCGGGTCCATCCCGAATTCGGCCACGCCGATACGGTTGAGAATGGAGTTGGCTGCAAAGGCCGTCATCGTCAAGGCGACAAGCAGGAACAACTGCATCTGTCAGAGCCCGTCAAAAGCAGCCGGATAGGCCAGCTGCTGCGCCGGAACAGCGGCATCAACTCCGGCCAGCATGGTGTTCTCTATCGGATATCGCGTCTGCAGCCTTGTCGCCTTTTCGCGCGAAAACCCCGCCTTTTCATAGAATTCCAGGTTACCCAGGACGACGACCGGCGTCTGCGTCAGCCGCGCCCATTCGGTCAGCATACCCATCATCCGTTTGCCATACCCTCGCCGTTGCATTTCAGGGTGGATCGCGACAGGGGCCAGGCACAGCCAGCCCTTTGGTTTCACAAATGTGGACAGGGCGTAATAACCGATGATCCGATCATCCATCGGCAACACGACCTCACCCGCCATTGCGCGGGACTTGCGGAGTTTGTGAACAAGCTGGACCTCATCCTCACCCCCAAACGCAGCACGGAGCAGCGCGTCGACAGCACCTTCCTCTCCAGCTCGGAGATCACGGGCAAACTGGGGCGACTGGGATAAGATCATTGGCGGACGGTATCGGTGGGGGCGGTAGCCGTCCAGTGGCTGACAATATCAAAATCTCGATGAGGTTTTGTGATCAGAATTTCTGCGAAATTCTGTTTGCGCAAGAAGGGCGGCCCAATTGGACCGCCCCTCATGAGGCCGATGCGGGGTCAAAGCTCTCATCGTTTCTGGCGAAACGATTGCCGCTTTGCTGCCCGCGTCGAAACGCGAAGCGTTTCGACTTACATCATGCCGCCCATGCCGCCCATGTCGGGCATGCCGCCGCCAGCGCCACCGGCGCCTTCTTTGGCGGGCTTGTCAGCAACCATGGCTTCGGTGGTGATCAGCAGGCCAGCAACCGATGCGGCGTCCTGCAAGGCAGTCCGCACAACCTTGGCAGGGTCAATCACGCCGAACTTGAACATGTCGCCATATTCTTCGGTCTGCGCATTGAAACCAAAGGCCGCATCGCTGCTTTCGCGGATCTTGCCAGCCACGACAGAGCCGTCAACGCCGGAGTTTTCGGCGATCTGACGCAGCGGAGACTCAAGAGCCTTGCGGATGATCGCGATGCCGACGTCCTGGTCAGAGTTCGCACCCTTGAGGTCTGCAAGTGTTTTGCCAGCCTGTACCAGAGCAACGCCACCGCCGACAACGATACCTTCCTGAACAGCGGCACGTGTCGCGTTCAGTGCATCGTCAACGCGGTCCTTACGCTCTTTGACTTCGATTTCGGACATGCCGCCAACGCGGATCACGGCAACACCACCGGCCAGTTTGGCCACGCGTTCCTGCAGCTTTTCACGGTCGTAGTCGGATGTCGTTTCTTCGATCTGGCCACGGATCTGGGATACGCGTGCTTCGATCTCGGCCTTTTCGCCGTCACCATCGATGATGGTTGTCTCATCCTTGGTGATCGCGACGCGCTTGGCAGAGCCCAGCATGTCGATGGTCACGTTTTCCAGCTTCATGCCGAGGTCTTCAGAAATAACCTGACCACCGGTCAGGATCGCAATGTCCTGCAGCATGGCCTTGCGACGGTCACCGAAACCAGGTGCCTTGACGGCAGCGATTTTTAGACCACCGCGCAACTTGTTGACAACCAGGGTTGCCAGCGCTTCACCTTCGACGTCTTCTGCGATGATCAGCAGGGGCTTACCAGACTGAATGACCGACTCGAGCAGTGGGACCATTGGCTGGAGCGAAGAAAGCTTTTTCTCGTGCAGTAGGATGATCGCGTCTTCCAGCTCTGTCGTCATCTTCTCTGTGTTGGTCACAAAGTAAGGCGACAGGTAACCGCGGTCGAACTGCATACCTTCGACAACATCAGTTTCTGTTTCCAGACCTTTGTTTTCTTCAACGGTGATGACGCCTTCGTTGCCGACTTTCTGCATCGCATCAGCGATCTGACGACCGATTTCAGCTTCGCCGTTAGCAGAGATCGTGCCGACCTGTGCAACTTCGTCGCTGTCAGTCACGTCGCGGGCGGCTGCTTTGATTGCTTCGACAACCTTGGCAGTGGCCAGGTCGATGCCGCGCTTGAGGTCCATGGGGTTCATGCCGGCGGCAACAGATTTCATGCCTTCCTTGACAATCGCCTGGGCCAGAACAGTGGCGGTCGTTGTGCCGTCACCGGCTTCGTCATTGGTGCGCTGGGCCACTTCTTTGACCATTTGCGCGCCCATGTTTTCGAACTTGTCTTCCAGTTCGATTTCCTTGGCAACCGACACACCGTCCTTGGTGATGCGGGGGGCACCGAACGATTTGTCCAGAACCACGTTGCGGCCTTTGGGGCCCAGCGTAACCTTCACCGCATTGGCGAGGGTGTTGACACCTTTGAGCATGCGGTTGCGCGCATCTGTGTCGAATTTGACGTCTTTAGCAGCCATTTTCATGTGCTCCTTGCTTAAGAATAGATGTGATTGCGATCATTCGGCTTACATGATGCCGAGGATGTCGCTTTCTTTCATAATCAGCAGCTCTTCGCCGTCGATCTTGACCTCGGTGCCGGACCATTTGCCAAACAGCACTTTGTCGCCTGCTTTGACAGACATCGCGATCAGCTCACCGCTGTCTTTGCGCGCGCCTTCGCCAACGCTGACGATCTCGCCTTCAGCGGGCTTTTCTTTGGCGCTGTCAGGAATGATCAGGCCGCCAACAGTCTTTTCGTCGCCTTCGATGCGACGAACGAGTACGCGGTCGTGAAGTGGTGTAAATGCCATTTCAGAACTTCTCCAGTTCGTGTTTCTCCCATGTTAGCACTCATCGGTAGAGAGTGATAACGCAGCGTAGTTAGGGACCACGCCGGAGCGAGTCAACAGCTGCGAAGACGGCAATGGCAAAAATTTTAGTCGGCGGCGGGGGGCTGGTCATCATCGGACAGTATGCGCCACGCATCGCCATCCAGATCCTCATACTGATTGGCCCGCAGGCTCCATAGAAATGCCAGCAGCCCCAGCCCACCCAGGATCAGTGACGCGGGGATCAGGATCACAAGAATATTCATACCCGCCCTCTTAGCCGTAACGCGTTCAAAAGAACAGTAATGGATGAGGTCGACATCGCAATTGCAGCCAGAAGCGGCGTTGCGAAACCGGCCAGTGCAATGGGAATGGCGACCGCGTTATAGGCCGCCGAAATGGCGAAATTCTGCATCACCAGTTTGCGCGCCTTGCGTGCCACCAAGGGCAATTCGATCAGTGGTGTCAGGCTGTCATTCAGCAGCACAATGTCAGAGGCCGCGCGCGACGCATCCGCCGCCGTTGCGGGTGACACGGATGCATGCGCTGCCGCCAGCGCGCCAGTGTCATTCAGCCCGTCGCCAACCATCAGCACCTTCAGCCCGGCATCATTCAGGGCATTGATGTAGCTGACCTTCTCCTCTGGCCGCGTTGCAGCCTTCCAGTTGGCAATGCCAAGGGCCTCCGCAATCCGCGCGGTTTCCTCGATCTCATCACCAGAGACCAGATGAACGTTCAGGCCCGCGTTCTGCCATGCTGTGATCAGATCGCGCGCGCCCTCTCGCAAATCGGACTGCAGGGTGATTTTCTGAGGCGTTTCGCTGCCAATCTGAAGATACGTCCCGGGTTTCATTCCCAGCCACGCGCCCGAGCCAAGCCGCACGATTTGACCCTCGTAGTTCGCACTCAGCCCCTTGCCGGAATGCTCCTTTTGGTTAGTCAGCTTGGCTGGCAACACGCCGTCAAGCAAAGCGGCGATAGCCTGCGACACCGGGTGGGTCGCGTTCCGCGTCAAGGCCAGCGCGATGGACTGCGCCTTGCCATCCAGCGCGTCGCGCGCGGCGGCAGGCATGGTCAGCGTGCCAGTCTTGTCGAAGACCACCGTATCGACCTCGGCCAGACGTTCCAGCGCGGTCCCGTCCTTGACCAGCAGACCGGCCCGGAACAGGCGACCGGCGGCCGTCGTGGACACCGCAGGCACGGCAAGGCCCAGTGCGCAAGGGCAGGTGATGATCAGCGTCGCCACGGCGATATTCAGCGACAGGCGTGCGTCGCCGGAATAGGCCAGCCACGCGATGAACGCGGCCAGCGCCAGCAGATGCACAACAGGTGCGTAAACCGCCGCCGCCCGGTCAGCGATGGCGGTATAGCGGTTGCGCACGGCTTCGGCCTGATCGACCATCGTCACCATTTTCCGCAGGGTCGTATCGGCCCCCACGGTGGTTGCGCGGATCGTTAGGGGGCCGGTCATGTTGACCTCGCCTGCCGTAACAGCGGCGCTTGTTCTGGCGGCAATCGGTTTGCTTTCGCCGGTTAGCAGTGACCGGTCGATTTGGCTGCTTCCTTCGGCAACTACTCCGTCCACCGGGATACGCCCGCCGGGTAGGACCTGGATCAGGTCACCCACGGCCAGATCGGCAAAATCAACCATCTGTCGCGCGCCATCGGTCAGTCGCATCACACGCGGTACCTCCAGCGCTGACAGTTGTGCCGCAGCCGAAGCGGCGGCCTTGCGGCTGCGATAATCCAGATAGCGCCCGATCAGCAGGAAGAAGGTTAGCGATACAGCAGCGTCGAAATAGACCTGCGCGCCACCTACGAAAGTCTCATAAAGCGACATCGCCGCAGCAAGGACAATGGCTAGCGAAATCGGCACATCCATATTCAGCTTGCGCGCTGATAAAGCCCGCCACGCGTTCTGGAGAAATGGCTGCCCTGCATAGATTACGGCGGGAATGGCGATGCTGGCGCTGATGATGTGAAACAGGTGCTGGGTTGCGCCCACGGCCCCGGACCAGACCGCGACCGACAAGAGCATCACGTTCATCATTGCAAAGCCGGATATCGCGATGCGGGTCAGCAGGCCGCGCCCATATGTGTCCGTTCCCGCGTCCAAAAGGGAGGTATCCAGCACGCGCGCCTCGAAACCAGCCAGTTCCAGCGTGTCGATCAACGCCTCCGGCGCGATGGGGCTGTTGGTGCCAACGGTGACCCGTTTCATCGACAGATTCACGCGGGCCGATGCGACGCCTTCCATGCCCGACAGCGCCCGTTCGACACCGTTGATGCAGGAAACGCAATGGATGCCCGGCAGGGACAGAACGATCTGATCGGTCCCCTTGGCTGCCGCTTGTTTCAGCGGCGCCTCGGGCAGGCCGACGCAGGCCGGGCAGGCAGCCGTATCGGTCATTTCGCAGTCAGTTGGATGCGGCGGCGGAACGGTGTGCCATCCGGTGCCTCAAGCGCCAGACGCAGGTTCCAGTAGCCTTCGTTGGCGGCCACTTGCGCTGTCAGGGCAGTGCCATTCCATGTGAACTGCGGCACCTCGTCTTGCCCTGTATGTGTGGCACGACCTAGGATCGCATCAACGACCTTGGGCTGGACCGGATTGCCGTCTTTATCCGCGATGGCGACGGTCAGAACGCCACCTTCCAATGTTGATGTCATGTCCCAGCGCAGTGCATTCTGTGCCGCGCGATCCGCCTCGAACTTCTGGCTGACCACATAGGAATTGCGGGTTTCCAACCCCGGGAATGTAGCGACGGCGTTATAGGCGAGCGTCAGATTGACCGCGATGATGATGCCAAAGCCGCCGACCATAAGGGCCAGCATGTGCCAGCCTGTGAATTCGCGAGTCATTGTGCTGTCCTTCCGTTAAAGATTGTATCCTTGTGCGCGCGCTCTCCTGACACCAGATCCTCGACCCAGAAACGCAGGTCCACCCGGTCCATGCTGGCCGCCGGATCACCAGGGCGGGCCGAGACATAGACGCGCTGCAGATAGGTTTCGTTCGCGGGCACGGTGATGCTGCGTTGCGCCGTGCCTTCCAGATCGATCCGCAGGATTTCATCAGAGCTGAGCGAGAGGTGGAATTCGCGATCTTCGCCGTGTTTGTTGAGCAGGCGGATGTCATAGATGTTGCGGATCGTGCCGTCTGACAGTGTCACGAATGTCGGATTGCGCACGGCAGCGACCGTCAATTCGATATCGGCCCGGATGAAGAGCGCAAAGACAAGACCGACACCGATCAGCGCCCAGAGCGTCGTGTAAAGTATAGTGCGGAAGCGGAAAACGTGCTGCCAAAGCTTCTTGGCAGGTTTGCCTTTTGCTTCTTCCTCCTGATCCGACAACGCCAGATAATCGATCAATCCCCGTGGCTTACCGATTTTTTCCATGACATCATCGCAGGCGTCGATGCAGAGCGCGCAGGTGATGCATTCCATCTGCTGGCCGTCGCGGATGTCGATGCCTGCCGGGCAGACATTCACGCAGGCCATGCAGTCGATGCAGTCACCAGTGGTGTTGTCATGCTTTTTGCCGCGTGGTTCGCCCCGCCATTCGCGATAGGCGACCGTCAGCGTCTCGGGGTCCATCATGGCGGCTTGAATGCGCGGCCAAGGGCACATGTAGTTGCAGACCTGTTCGCGCATGAAGCCGCCGAAGATGAATGTGGTGGCCGTCAGCACCCCGATTGTGGCCCATGCGATGAAGGGCGCCTGGAACGTGGCGAGGTTGTAGGCGAGCGTTGGCGCATCGGCGAAATAGAACACCCATGCGCCGCCTGTGGCGATGGCGATCAGCAGCCAGACCGTCCATTTTGTCAATCTTAGCCGCCACTTACGGAAATCCCATTTGGCGTTCCAAAGGCGGACGCGCGCGTTCCGGTCACCTTCGATCCAGCGCTCGACAAGGATGAAAAGATCGGTCCAGACTGTCTGCGGGCAGGTGTAGCCGCACCAGACGCGGCCCAGCGCGGATGTGAACAAAAACAGGCCCAGTCCGGCCATAATCAGCAGGCCCGCGACGAAATAGAATTCATGCGGCCAGATTTCGATCCAGAAGAAGTAAAAGCGCCGATGCGCCATGTCCACCAGCACCGCCTGATCGGGAAGGTTGGGACCACGGTCCCACCGAATCCAGGGCGTCAGGTAATAGATGCCAAGCGTGATGCCCATCACCCACCATTTCAGGTTTCGGTAGACGCCTTTGACACGGCGCGGAAAAATCGGTTCGCGCGCGGCATAGAGAGGCTGGTCTTCGGCTGAGGACATGTGGGCGGCCTGACGGATAACTTCTGTTCGCAGGATCGGTTGTAAGGGGCGGGGCGTATAGGTCTTTGATGTGGATCAAGCCCCGAGGGCACGCAACGTGCGGTGGGGTGTCGCAGCGGATGCAACACCCCCGTCAGCCCGTTTTCGCGAATCATCAGTTAATACAGGGGTTTTTGCCAAAATGGCCGGTCGGCATCGCGTCGGCAAAACGTCGGGCTTGCGTCGGACCCTTTTGGGCGACTTTGGGGGTTTAACGCGGCGCACGGTCTGAATCTGAAGATGCCGTTAACCTTTGTGGCAACGGGTCATGTGATCTGATTGATCAATTGCATCAATTGGTCCGGCAGGTTCGCCGCCTGCACCAGACCGCCATGGCAAGGCACCAGTAGCTCGGGTGGTGCGACCTTGAGATAATCCTGCACCCAAGACGCATAAATCCCGCGATCACCAACGCCATATCGGGGGAACGTCTTGAGCAATTGCGCCCTGCTGCCATCGCCCTTCGCCCCGGCAAAGGCATCGACGACCAGCCATGCGCCGGGGGCGATGACCCAGACCTCGCCGGTCTTCAACCCTGGGGGCGCCACCAGCCGAATGTCCTCAGGCAAGGTCTGTTCGATACCTGATGTACTTTCAAACGTCAGGCCGGTGATCTTTTTCAGCCGCGCATGGCAGGCCTGCGGTGCGATCAGCCGCGCATCGGGAAACCGGCGCTCATATTCCACGAGCGCCTTGTTGTGGTACTGGTTCGGCGCGAACAGGAACGCGACCTTGCCGATTGCATCAAGGCTTGCCATTGCTGTGTCACCCAGACCCGCAACGGGGCTGTAAAGGCACAGATCGCCGGTGTTCAGCCGGATTGCTGTGCAGCGCAGGCCGCCCCTGGTTGCGGTGTAAAAACCATCCAACCCGGTGATCGGTGTGAACGCGGTCAGCTCAGTCGGCATCCGCGACCTCCCATGTTTTGAGCAGATCAAGGACCAGGGCGACGAGGTGCCGCCCAGCGTCATGCGATTTGCCGACGCGGTTCGCGGTGTGAATGCCCATCACGGCAGAGACGAGGCCCCGTGCTGCATTATCAATGTCGCGCGTCGGCGCAATCTCACCCTTTGTTCGCGCGTTGGTCAAAGCCATGCAAAAGTGGTCCTGGAGGTCGGTCCAATAGGCGTCGGACGCCTGTTGCAAGGCGGCGCGTTTGATCTCGGCATTTTCGATGCCTGTATTGACCATCAGACATCCCCATGCGCTGGAGTTGATGGAGCCCGCCGTGACAAGCCCCTGAAAGAACTGGGCAATCGCGGCGATATCCCCGGTTTTCAAAGGGGCGAGAACCGTGTCTTTGGCGGCTGTGTGATAATGGTTGAGGGCGGCCAGATACAGCCCCTCCTTGCCGCCGAATTCGGTGCGGATGGCGAATTTGTTCAGGCCGGTCTGTGCTTCCAACGCGCGTACGCCAAGGGCGGTGTAGCCATGCTCCCAAAACGCCATGCAGGCGCGGGTGATGGCGTCTTGCCGGTTATATGATTTGGGACGTGCCATTTCTATACAGGTGTATTTATATACATGTGTTTAGAAATGGCAAGGCGTTTGAGTCGCCGTGAGACGTCGCGGATCATTGACTAAAACGAGGCAGTTTCCTGGACGTTTTCAGTGTGGCCAGCCTGTCGTGTTTTCCTAGTTTTTCTTGGGTGAAGGGTTGTTGTGCGGACTATGCTGCCGTTCTGCGTGCGCGGCGAGATAAATGAAAAATCAGGGTTCGACCGCCCGAAAGAGCGCCCAGTTGTGACAGTCAGCATGGTCTTCATCTGGGTAGTTGGCGCGCAATGCCGCCTGAACCTCAAGCGCACGTTCGTAGGTGTCGAGCAGACCGTAGCTATTGATTTCAGTGTTAGAGAATGCGTTGGAAAACCCTCCGCAATTTGACAGGGCACTTGCAGACCCAAACAAATCGACCAAGTCGTATCCGAGAAATGCAAACTTTAGAGTGTCTGTAGGTGCTACCGGATGTAAAGGTGGATTCCTGAAAACGCAAAGAGTGTTTTTTCGCTTTGTTTCAGAAACTTGTGCCAGCAAGAAATCTAAGTCCTTGAAGTAGTCGAGCATGAAATCTTCATTGACGATATGTGGCCAGTATTCATCTTTGATTTCCTCAAGTATGGGACCGCAAAGTGCAGCATCGAGTGAAACCAATTCCTTCAGCTGGGTGAGACCTGAATACTTTATATAGTCGTACCAGCGTTGACCGAGCCACGGACCAAACGTCTCGGTGCAAATGAAAAGAGGCTCTAGGCTCGTGTCGGACAATGAAACACTCCGGTTACAAATAGTTCGCCCACTCTTGTCTTAGACCGCCGAAAACTCAACGTATAATCCTGCGGCCGTAACTGGTCATTGTGGGCTCACAGCGGACATGTGATGCGATGGGTGCAGCCACAATAGGCTGATGAAATGAAAGCCGAAATCATCTGACCTTTGACTTTCCACGATCCGCTCCGGGCCTATCCCCCGATGAAATCGGATTTGGCAACGATGGCCTCGGCCAGGAATTTCGCGAAGACGCGCACCCGTTCCATGCGCCTAAGGTCAGGATGGGTCAGTAACCATGCTGGCCGCCCATCCTGTACCCCGGCGTCGGGAACGCGGGTGAGGCGTGGGTTGTTGTCGCCCATCATGATTGGCAGCGAGGCCATGCCGAGGCCCTGAGCCGCAGCCTCTGCCTGTAGGTGCAGCGAAGGGACGCGCCAGTTGATGGGGGCCTTGGGAAACGGCGTTGCCTTGATATGTTTGGCAAAGGCCGCGCTGTCCGCCCAGCTGATCCATTCCGGCTGACCATCGGGCCAATGGGCCGCGATGTAATCAGGGGTGGCATAGATGCTGTCGCGGAATGGGGGCAGGCGACGCCCGACGAGGTGATCGTCCGGTTTGTCAGAGAACCGGATCGCGATATCGGCGTCGCGTCGAGATAAATCAGCATAGCCGTAGCTGGGGACCAGTTCGATGTTGATCAGCGGATATTGATCGCGGAAGTCCCGCAGCATCGGGAACAGCAGGAATTCGATCAGGGGTGGCGGGGCGGTCAGCCGGATGTCGCCCTGCAGCCGGATATCATCGCCGATGACGGAGCGTTCAAGCTCCAGCATCTCGGCCTCGATCTGTTGCGCGCGGGCGAGGATGCGCGCGCCGGAGGCGTTGACCGTAAAGCCATCAGGCGTCCGGTCAAAAAGTTTGGTTCCAAAGCGGGTTTCGAGCGCGTCGAGCCTGCGCGAGATGGTTGAATGGCTGCATTTCAGCCGGTTGGCGGCCGCGCGTGCCGTGCCTTCGCGTTCGAGGGCCAGGAAGATTTGAAGGTCGTTCCAGTCGTTTCTCATGGGCCGCAGCGTGGTGCAATTTTGATCCGCATGCAACGCAGTATTGCGTGTTTTGATCCAGTGACGGTCCACTTAGCTTGAATTTGCATCAACCGAAAGGACCATCCGATGACTCAGCATATGACGGAACGCAACTTTACCATTCATGACCTCGCCAGCGCGCCGGAAGTGTCACGCCCTGCGCTGGACTGGTATCATGACAACTTTGGCATGGTGCCCAATCTGGCCGGCATTCTGGCCGAAAGCCCTGCCTTGCTGCTGTCATACTGGCAGTTGCAACAGAACCTGCTGGGTCATGGGACGCTGGACCGGCAGGCGATCAACATCGTGCAAACCACTGTCGCCCATGCCAATGCCTGCCAGTATTGCGTGGCCGCCCATACCGTCATCGGCAAGATGGAATTCTTCGAAAACACCGATGAACAGCTGGAGGCCATCCGCAAGGACCTGGCATTTGAGGACCCCAAGCATGAGGCGCTGCGCGACTTTACCTTGCTGGTTCTGCGCAATCAGGGGCGCATGGCCCGAAGCCAGCTCGATGCGTTTCTGAATGCGGGCTACAGCCGGGCGCAGGCGCTGGATGTGGTGGCCTGTATCGCGGCCAAGGTGATGAGCAATTATGCCAACCAAATCGCGCTGACCCCTGTGGATGAGGCATTTGCCCCGATGGCGGTTGACCTGCCCTACCGCGAAGACCGGACGAGCACAGCAGCCTGACCCCAAGGAGAAAACCCATGAAAATCTCGAAACTTTTTACCTATAGCTTTGACCCCAATGTCGGCCCGATTGACCGGGTATTCCGCATCATTTCTGGCGCCGCCCTTGCAGTCCTGCCGTGGATCGGCGTGATTGCCGTTCCGCAGGTGGCGGCCATTGTCATGACGGTGTTCGGCGCCGCCTGGTTCATGACCGGCGCCGTCAGCCGCTGCGGGATGTACTACATGCTGGGGCTGTCGAGCAAGAAGGTCTGAGGCTCTATTGCCGTGTCCAGCTGGTCGACCATTCGGCGGCCAGTTCGGCCCGGCAGGCATGGGCGAGTGCGAGTGACCGGCCTGTACGCGCTTCTTGGTGGTCGGGGGCGTCCTTTGCGCGCGACGGCGCAAGCGCGGGCGTATTGAGGGCCTCGCCGAAATCCTCCATCGCCTGTGTCACAGCCTCGTTTTCGATCAGGCCCATGACCCCCCAGTAAAGCTGCCAGAACTGCAGCAGATCTTCGGCGGCAGGCTCGGGAACGGTGGCGATCCTTGCGGCGGTTTCGACAGCCCTTTCGCACCAGTCCAGCTTCTTCTCAAGATAAGGCCGGGCGGCGGCGATGGACTGGACCTGGATGAACTGGATGATCCCGAAGAGCAGCCCGGCGATCCCGACAATAGCAGTCGTCAGTTTGATCTTTTCTTCGGTCGACATGGCGGCCTCCTGTGTTGGGCGCTGCCAGCCTAGCTGATGGTCGCCTGCTTAGCCAACCGCGCCCTTCTGATCGCACCAAGCCCGAATGATGGACTGGAGTTCATCCTGCTTCGTGGCGAGATCGTCGAGGTCGCTGACTTTGAAGCTGCGCGCCTCTTTCCCGTCGCCGGTCAGGTTGGGGAAGTTCCCTGCGATTTCGGCTCCTTTGTGGAACATCAGAGAGGTGTGTTTTTTCGATTTGGGGAAGAAACTGGCGATGTTGCCTTTGTAGGTGAAGGTAGGGGCCTGCCATTTGATGCATTCACCGACGCGCGGATCGGCGGCGAGGATGGCGTCGCGCATGGCGGCCACGACCGGTTTCATGGGGTTGTCATAGGCTGCGAGCCAGGTGTCGACGTCTGGGTTTTTCATGGCTGCCCCTGATCCAGCGTTGTTTTCAGCGAGGCGATCTTGCCGTCCTTCATCTGAAAGACGTTGGTCCCGCTGCCGCGCCCGCCGGGGATGGCTTTCGAGATACAGGTCCACTGGACGGTAATCTGATTGCCGTCGACCTCGACCGCGCCGAGGGTGATCACCGCGTCGTCAAAAGCGTCGCTGCGGCTGGCCGCGAAGGCGGCAATGATGGCAGCGCGCCCATTGTGCGGCGCGGTTTGCCCCGAGAAAGGTTCCCAATAGTCGGCGTCGGGGGCGAACATCTCGGCCAGCAATTCGAGCCCGTGCGGCCCGGCTTGCATTGCGAGGAAGAAATTGGTGATCTCAAGCGGCATTTGGGTCATGGGAGGCCCTTAAAAGATGGCGTTGGAACCGGCAGTTCTGGCCGCGCTGGCGAAGGCGCTGGAGGAAATGAAAAGCGAGACGGGTGCGATACCTGCAGGTGCACTGGATGCGTTGGCACCGATTGCCCGGCCGGGTATGCGCCTGCGGATCGATCTGGCGGCAAGCGATGTGATCGGCGCACCGCTGGTGACGGTGACAGAGCCTGCGCGGGATACGCGGTTTCTGGCGGGTTTGACGGCCCGCCAACGCGAGGTTGCCGGGCTTCTGATCGACGGGATGTCGAACAAGGCGATTGCCGCAGATCTCGGGATTTCCATTGCCACCGTAAAGGACCACGTTCATGCGATATTGCAGGCGCTGCAACTGCCATCGCGCAGATCGGTGATGGCTGCAGCACATAAAGTGCAGCCAGATTAGGGGGCGTTTTAACATGGCACAATCCATCCAAGGATGGAGGCCGTGCGGCGCGCGGTGTCAGACTTTCGCCGAAAGTCCGAAGCCAAATCCTCGGAGAGGATTTGCTGCCGGTCGTCACCCATGTGCCATAAGAAAAGGGCACCCTGGTGCTGGGCGCCCTTCCCTTCACTTTCCGTACCTATGCGCGAACAGATGGTACGTGGGTGATCCTATTCACCGCCGCCAAGCTGGTGGACGTAAGCGGTGACCGCCTTGATCTCGGCCTCGCTGAGCCGTTCGCCCCAGGGCGGCATGACACCGAAACGGGCATAGCGCACGGTTTCCTCAAGCGATGCCTCATCCCCGCCGTAAAGCCAGATTGCGTCGGTCAGGTTGGGCGCGCCAAGGTCGTGATTGCCCATGCCGTTGTCGCCATGGCAGGCCGCACAATTGTTCAGGAACAGTTCTTCCCCCGCTGCGGCCAGTGTGGCGTCGTGGTCCTGACCAGAGATCTGGCGGACATATTGCACGGTGGCGTCCACCTCTTCATCGGTGAAGATTTCATCATAGGCGGTCATGACCGAATAGCGCGCATCCCAGTCTTCTTCGTTCCGGATGCCGTGGCGGATCGTGTATTCGATGTTGTCGAAATCCCCGCCCCACAGCCAGTCATCATCCAGAAGGTTGGGATAACCCGTGAAACCCGCCGCACCCGACCCGTGGCATTGCGAACAATTGTTGCGAAAGACAGCCGCACCTGCGGAACTGGCGTAGCGCAGAAGCTCTGGATTGTCGCTGAGCGTGGTCAGGTCTGCAGAGGCCAGTTGCGCGGATATTTCGGCATTCGCCTCTTCAAACCGCGCGATGTCTTCGGCCACTTCGCCCCGTGTGGAGTAGCCCAGAACCCCGGCGGTCGCACCGCTGATCATCGGCCATGCCGGATAGGCAATCGTATAGCCGATCCCCCAGATGATGGTCAGATAAAAGCACCAGAGCCACCAGCGCGGCAGCGGGTTGTTGAGTTCCTTGATCCCGTCCCAGCTGTGACCGGTTGTGTCGATGCCGGTGACATCGTCAATGTCTTTTTTGTCCTGGCTGCTCATGGTTGCAGCTCCTCGATGTTGAATGATTTGCACGCACAGTCGGCGCAATCGTTTGCGCAGCCTGGCCGGTCCTCGTTACGGAAGGGGATGTTGGCAATGTCGCTGTGGACCTTGCGGCTGCCGGGCCGGAAGGCCCAGACAATCGTGCCAAGGAAGAAAAGAAACAGCGCCAGAAGCACCCAGCTATCGGCGATTTCGCGCAGGAGTGAATAGGTATCCATCTTTTCTCTCCTTACCGGCTGGCGTCTGGGGTGAAGGTCGAGAAATCGACCATCGTGCCCAGCACCTGCATATAGGCGATCAGCGCGTCCATTTCGGAGACCCCCGGTTCACCGTCGAAGTTGCGGATTTGTGCGCCCGGATACCGTTCGAGCAGATCGTCATAAAGATCGGTCTCCGGGTCGGCCTGTGCCAGCACATCGGCGGCGGCGATTTCGACCATTTCTTCGGTATAGGGCACCCCGATAAAGGCATGGGTCGAGACCACATCTGCCGCCATCTGTGCGTCAATCATCGTGTCGAGCAGATAGGCGTAGCCGGGCATGATCGATTCCGGCACAACCGATTGCGGTTTGATCAGGTGATCCACGTGCCAGTCATCAGAGTATTTGCCACCGACCCGGGCCAGATCTGGCCCGGTCCGTTTGGACCCCCATTGGTGCGGGTGGTCATACATGGACTCCGCCGCGAGGCTGTAGTGCCCGTAGCGTTCAACCTCGTCCCGCATGGGCCGGATCATTTGGCTGTGGCAGACATAGCACCCTTCGCGGACGTAGATATCGCGCCCGGCCAGTTCCAACGGGCTGTAGGGCCGCACGCCGTCCACCTCTTCGATTGTGTTTTCAAGGTAGAAGAGCGGTGCGATTTCCACGATTCCGCCGATTGTCACCACCAGAAGAGAGGAGATAAGCAACAGCGTCGGGCTGCGTTCGAGGATGCTGTGTTTGGCAAGGAAGCCTTTGGCAGGGCCGCTACTGTTTGGTGTTGTATCAGACATATCTCAGCCCTCCTTATTCTGCGGGGACGCCGACCTGGGCAGAGACCTTTTGTCCCCCCCGGATCGTCATCCACATGTTCCAGGCCATTATCAGCGCGCCTGTCAGGTAGAGCACCCCGCCGAGCCCACGGACCACATACATCGGGAACTTGGCGCTGACGGTGTCGGCGAAGCTGTTGACCAAGAAACCGTTGGCGTCGACTTCGCGCCACATCAGCCCTTCCATGATGCCGGTCACCCACATGGATGCGGCGTAGAGGATGATGCCGATGGTCGCCAACCAGAAGTGCCAGTTGATGGCGGACATCGAATACATCTGCGCCCGCCCCCACAGTTTCGGTGTGAGGAAGTAAAGGGCGGCAAATGTGATCATGCCGTTCCAGCCCAAAGCCCCGGAATGCACGTGCCCGATAGTCCAGTCTGTGTAGTGTGACAGGCTGTTGACGGCCCGGATCGACATCATTGGCCCTTCAAATGTGGACATGCCGTAGAACGCGAGGCTGATGACCATCATCCGGATGATCGGATCGGTGCGCAGCTTGTCCCAGGCCCCTTGCAGGGTCATCAGACCATTAATCATGCCGCCCCAGCTGGGCATCCACAGGATGATCGAGAACACCATGCCAAGGGTCGAGGCCCAGTCAGGCAGGGCTGTGTAGTGCAGGTGGTGTGGACCGGCCCAGATATACAGGAAGATCAGCGCCCAGAAGTGGATGATCGACAGCTTGTAGCTGTAGACAGGACGGCCGGCCTGTTTCGGCACGAAGTAGTACATCATTCCCAGGAAACCCGCGGTCAGGAAGAAGCCCACGGCGTTGTGCCCGTACCACCATTGGGTCATGGCGTCCTGCACGCCGGAAAAGAGCTGCACCGATTTGCTACCCCAGATGCTGACGGGGATCGAGATGTTGTTGACGACATGCAGCATCGCCACGGTGATGATGAAGGACAAAAGGAACCAGTTGGCCACATAGATGTGCTTTTCTGTCCGCTTGAAGATCGTGCCCATGTAGACAGCAAGGAAGGCCAGCCAGACGATGGTCAGCCAGAGATCGACATACCATTCAGGCTCTGCGTATTCCTTGGATTGGGTCGCCCCCAGCAGGTAACCCGTTGCCGCCAGTACGATAAAGAGGTTGTAGCCCCAGAAGACGAACCACGCCAGGTTCCCGCCCCAAAGCCGCGCGCCGCAGGTGCGCTGTACGATATAGAAGGACGACATGATCAGGGCGTTACCCCCGAATGCGAAAATCACCGCGCTGGTGTGCAGCGGGCGCAAGCGGCCAAAGTTGCCGTATGGTTGGAGAACCTCGAAATTGAGTGCGGGGAAGGCGAGTTGGAAGGCAATGACCACCCCGACAAGAAAGCCGACGACCCCCCAGAACCCTGTTGCGATCACGCCCGCGCGGATGACGTCATCCATGTACCCATCGGTTGCAACGGCTTTGACCGGATCATCTGTCTGGCGCAGCACGCGCAAGAACATAAAGCCGGCCACAAGCATGATGATGACGGCATGCACGACATAGGATACGTCACGCCCCCAATTCGCCGCGATTGCAGCGAACAGGGTGATGCACCCCAGCGCTGCAAGCTTGATGTAGTTCCCCATAAGAGATTTCCCTTCCTTCGCCGCACCAATACCAAGGGTCCGACTGATAACTCGTGAGGGTCTTATGGAATCCTGCGGTGCCCCCAGTCTTTGATGTGGATCAAGACAGGGCGCGCCTTGCTCTGCCATGTTGATTTATAAGGAGCGGTTTTGCGCGAACGATCGCCCCCCGAAACGACCTGCTTGGGGAGTGCCGATTATGGCGTACAAAATTATTGCGACGATTCTGACCGATACCGATCAGTCGACCGAAGGCCTTGATGCCGCGATAGCCCTGTCCGACAGGATGGGGGCGCATCTGGATATCTATGTGGTGACGGTCAGTCACACCGAAAATCACAACTACTATATGGGCACCGAGGCCCTGTTGGTGGCCGAACAGACCCGCGACGCGATGGAACAACGCGACAAGCTGGAGGCTTGGCTGAAAGACCGGATGCAAGGTGAGCTGGTCCGCTGGGCCATGCATGCCGCCACGGTGCAGGGGCCGGAACTGACCGGCTTTCTTGCACGCAAGCTGCGATTTTCCGATCTGGTGGTTCTGCCCCGCCCCTATCAGGAAAATCCCGAAGCCTCTACCCTGGTCGAAGCGTGTTTGTTTGCCGCTGAACGGCCAGTGCTGATCATCCCCAAAGGCTGCAAAGCCCCGGATGCGGGTGGTCACGTGCTGATGGGCTGGAATGACGGGGCAGAGGCATTGGCCGCCGCCCGCGCCGCCCTACCCCTGCTGGAACAGGCCGAAGTGGCCGATATTTGCATCATCGACCCACCCACCCATGCCGCCGACCGGTCAGACCCGGGCGGGGCAATGGCCCAGTATCTGATGCGTCATGGCACACGGTCGGAAGTGGTCGTTCTGGCCAAGACCGAACCGTATGTCGGTGAAATCCTGCTGCGACGCGCCCGCGAAGTTGGCGCGCAGATGATCGTCAGCGGGGCTTATGGCCATTCGCGCCTGCGCGAGGCCGTTTTCGGCGGGGCGACCCGCAGTCTGCTGGAAAGGGCGGACCGGCCAATCCTGATGTCACGCTGATCGCCGGGGAGCAGGATGCATCTGCACGCGTCCCGCCAGACAACAATAACCAAGGAGACCACTATGTTTGACACAATCGTCGTTGCTGTGGATGGCTCTGACTGCGCCAAGAACGCCGTCAAAGCAGCCTGCCAGATTGCCAAGCCGAACCAGGCCAAGCTGATCATTGTACATGCGCCGCAGGCCGAAACGACAGCGTTTATCGTTGGTGGACCTGCCGGTTATCACGAATTGCTGACGGCCCCGAGCCATGATGAACTTGAGAAAGCAGGCCAGAAGATCCTGGATGAAGCAACGGCCATCGCCAAGGAGGCCGGATGCGAGGCGCAGACAGACCTGCATATCGGCGATCCGGTGCGTCAGGTGCTGAAAGTCGTCAAAGAGAGTGGCGCCGATCTGATTGTCACAGGCAGGCGCGGCCTCGGATCAGTCGCTAGCCTGTTTCTGGGCAGCACCTCGCAACGCATCCAGCATCACGCCCACTGCGCCTGTCTGACAGTGGTTTAGCACAGTCGTTGCCAGGCAGGCCGCCTGGCCCACCTTTGATGTAATTTGAAAAGCGCCCGCGCGACGCGGTGTTCAGCAGGGCGACCCACGGTCTGTCCAAGATTGCGGATCGCCCGATCCTGATGTCAGGCTGATTGTGCCGGTGCCGTCAAAATGTGACAGTGCCCTGCGATCCGACGTCCGGCTTTTCCTCGGTCAGATTGGCCTTTGCGATTTCATACAGGAATTTCACGCCGCTCGTGTTGGTGACCGATACCTCACCACGCGCCGGGGTGAATTGCAGCAGGCAGACGTCAGGGTCATGCTGGCCACCTTCGAACCACGCATCTGAAACAAAGCTCCAGACTTCGTCCAGCGCTTCGCGGTCGACTGACCGGCGCAGGGTGCCTTCGACATCGGCGTAGAGACCCGAATCGGCGTCTGCCACAACAAATTGAGCGGTCTGATCACCCGTTTCAACGGCCTTTGCCAGATCGGTGCCTTTGGCGGTGATAAAGAAAATCTGGTCGCGATAGTCATCATCGACCTGCGGCGACATCGCGACGAGGCGTCCCTGCCCCTTTACCCCCAACATGCCCGCACGCACATCGTCGATCCGCTTCCAGAACTCTTTCTTCAGGTCAGTCATTATCGTCGTCCTTCTTCAGGTGGTTTGAAGGACAACGGGAAAGATGAGACGGCGTTCCATGGAAACGCGCTCGAAACCAAGAAACGAAGGTCAGAGCCTATCAGCGTACGCCACAAACAAGCGTTCTAAATGAGGAAAATGGTGTTTTAGCAATAGAAATTTTACAGATGACTGACAGGCGAAAGGCCATACCTTTCCAGCGGAAGTTTGTTGTTTTTCGCGAGACGCATCACCAGTTTACGTTGTCTTTTGTTTTCAGGAATTTGCGCGGCCGGCTCAGATATATAATCCTCATTTTTTAGCTCTGGAAAGAGTGAGAGGATCTCATCGCGTGCTGCTTTCGGGACAGATTTGAGCGCTTGAGGACCGGTAAAGAGACTTTCTGAAGGCGCCCCTTCTGCATATATAATTTCATGTTTGTCGAACAGCAAATGGATGTATTCGACCTCAGCTGCCACTTCGTCGATTTCCACACCGGGCAATCCAGTAAGCTTGATTGCTGAAACCAGTATGGCATCCAAACCAAACATACGTTCCGCGACTTCGGAGGACACCAGCATTCTATGCTGGCGCGAGACCAGCAAGTCGCGCGTCGGTAAGCCGGCACCAAGAGCGCAGGCTCGGATGCGAACCGGGCGAAGTTTTGGATTCTTCTTTAGCTCTTCGGCGTTGAGCCTGCGCTTCCCAATCCAACGGATAGTTTGATATCCGTTTTGCGCTGTCGAAACGGAGTCCCCCAAGTTGAGATCTTCGATCGCGATATCACCAGAAGCGGACATAATGCGGGTGCCGCGGGCGAAACAGACAACGTCGCCAGAGATATCGCCGATGCCGATAAACCCGGTGGGGGCGCCGCTGTCGCCAGCCTCAAATATCACTGAAATGGTTTCGACAGGGCCTCCGAAACTGACCGTGATCGAATCCGGGGCTCCTGGTCCTTCAATGCCTGTCGAAGTGTTACCTTCGGCCTCTACCGAATTGCCATCCTGGATGTGGTAAGATTCGAGATTGGAAAACATTACCGGTACGGGGGCACCGTCTTTGTCGAACGCGAGTATCGTGACCTTATCGTCAAATCCAGTTTCGTTGCTATCAAGATCGAGTATCTCGAAAGTGCCGTTTCTTATCGGTGTCGTGAAAGTTATATTGGATGTGACCGGTGCCGTTTCACCCGGAGATATAAAGAGGTTGCCACCGGCGAAGTTCGTGAAAAAAAACGCTGGATCAGACACGACCGTCAGATCAGTCGTATTGGCACCGTCAACAATCGTTGACGTGCCATTTGCCGAACCCAAGGTTGCCCAATCGAAAACAAATGGCATTTGTTTCTTCAACCCCCAATATATACGATGTGAAACTGTAAACCTAAACGTGCAGGATTGGAAGACTCAATGCCGATTGTCGTCATGCCAACAGAAACAGCGTTACGTTTAAAAGACAGGCTCCTAGCGCTTGGTCAGTGTCATGATGTCAAGATGTTCAGAGCGAATGATGTGGTGCTGGAGTTGCAATTCACCGATACCGAGAGAAAGCGTTTTGGCAATGCCACAGGACCTGCAATTGTTGTGGCAATCGAGGAGATATCAAACCTTACAGAGGTTATCCCATCGTCTGAAAATGGCGTCTTAAACTACATAGAAGTCAAGAACAGTCGTGCAATCGCGCGACTTGACCCGTTTTGTCAAACGTCCAGCACAACCGCCAACGGTTCGACCTGAGTTACTTTGCTATTCTTGTTCGCCGGTTTCGGCCTTGAGCGCCTCAAGGTCGGGTACGGTGATGTCGCGCCGGTCGTCAAAGGCGATCAGCCCATCCTTTTTCAGCGCGGACATCTGGCGGCTGACAGTTTCGATGGTCAGCCCAAGATAGTTCGCCATGGTTTCGCGGGTGATCGGCAGGGTAAATGTGGCCTGCGCCGTCTGCCCTGGTTTGAGCGAGGCCATCCGGGTCGCGATCATATGCAGGAGCGACGCGATCTTTTCCCGTGCCGTCTTGCGTCCGAGCACCAGCATCCATTCGCGGGCTGCGTCCAGTTCATCCAGCGTCATTTCCAGCAGGCGCTGGCCAACATGAGGCGTGTCCTCGATCATCCGTTCGAAGGGTTTACGCCGGAAACAGCACAGCATCACATCGGTTTCAGCCACCACATCGCAGTCAATCGTGTCGCGGTTCGGTCGCCCCATGAAATCGGCAGGCAGCAACAGCCCGACCATCTGCACCCGCCCGTCGGGCATTGTCCGCGTCAGGCTGGCCACGCCAGAGACAACCGAAGCCACAAATTCCAGCGGGTCACCGGCAAAGAAGATCGGCTGCCCAGCGGAGTAGGACCGGTAATATTTGATGCTTTCGAGGCTATTGAGCTCATCCGGTTCACATTTGGAACAGACCGCGTTGTAGCGGATCGGGCAATCCTCACAGGATTTGAGTTTTGGAACGGCAAGCGTCACGTATCTGTCCCCCTGCGATGTTGGTTGGCGCGAGTATTGCGTAGTTTTGCGCGGAATACCAAGGGTCTTCGCCCTGCACAATGTCGCAGGCTGTCGGCGGCCTATTGCCCTGCGATGGTTGAGAGTTCAGCCGCCGCCGCCTTGAGGCCATCAAGATGGGCAATCAGGTCCGCGATGGTGCGGCGCTGTTCAGGGGCATGGATCGACAGCGTCGACAGAAGCCTGCCGCGATTGTCCAGAATGGGCACCGCGACGGCGGTCATGCCCGACATGAACTCTTCATCGTCGGTCGAATATCCCTGCTCGCGGATGACGCCCAGCGCATCCTGCAGCTTCGCCGGGCTGGTTATGGTTTTGTCTGTCAGCTTGGTCAGGGTGTAGTTCTTGAGGAACCGTTCCAGATAATCGGGCCGTAGCGTGGACAGATACATCTTGCCGCTGGCGGTACAGTGAAACGGCACCTGCGTGCCCACCGGCAACTGGATGCGCAGCGGCCAATGGGTTTCGACCCGGTCGAGGTAAAACATCCCTTCGCGTTCGGGAACGGCGATATTGCAGGTCTCGCCCACCGTGGTCGCCAGGTTTTTCAGCACCGCCAGACGCACGGTGCGGACCCGTTCCGATGACAGCGTGTTGACCGCCAGCAGCCGCATGCGCCGCCCCGGGCTGTAGGACCGCCCGTCGATATCGCGTTGCAGGAACCCTTCGGCCTCTGCCGTGGCGAACAGCCGATGGATCGTGGGCTTGGGCAGCCCCAGCGCCTCGTTCACTGCCGATGGGGTCACAGGCACACCTGCCCTTGCCACTTCCTCCAGCAGCATAAGCAGCCGGAGGTTGGTGGGGATTTGCCCTGTAGTTTCGACAGTATCCTGGTCTGTCATCTACTCTCCGCTTTTATCTGTCCGGCAACAGGAACAACGCGGTTTCAGGAACAAAAGCCACGAGGAACCAAACGCTGATCAATGCTACAAGGTACGGCACCGTGTACTTCAGCAGCCGGAAGTAGGGAACACCCGTCACCCCGGATGCAACATAAAGGTTCAGGCCATAGGGCGGCGTGATGAAACCGATGGACGCACCCACAAGGAAGATCACCGAGAAATGGACCGGATCAATCGCGTCGGCCCCGAACAGTGCCGTTGATGTGACGATTGGCGCAAGGATGGGTGCCAGAATAATCGTGACCGGCAGGCTTTCGAGGATCATGCCCGAAACGAACACGATCACCATGGCGGTCAGCAGCACCGCTGTCGGCCCGCCCATTGAGGTCACAAAGTCACTGATGACCGACTGCGCCCCGAGCAGCGACAAGATCTGCTGCATCACGACCGAAATCGCGATCAGCGGGGCCAGAATGCCCGAGATCTGCGCGGAACGCACGACGATGGAGGGCACCTCTGGGAGCTTGAAACCCTCGACCGTGATCATTTCGGCCCAGCCCTTTTTCTCGATTGGTGTGTCGGCTCGCGTTCCCATCATCTTGTTCAGCGGATAGCTCAGCAATCCGGCAATGATGCAGAAGCCAACGGTGACGCCTGCCGCCTCGGTCGGGGAAAACTTGCCGGTGTAGATGCCCCAAAGCACCAGCCCGATGGCGAAGAAGCCAAGCCAGGCACCCAGTGCCGTTTTCAACACGCGGACCAGTTCCAGCGGGATCAGATAACCCCACCCATTGCGCCAGCAGATGATGAAGCAGGCCAGTTGCATACCCAGCACCATCAGCGTGCCGGGGATGATCCCTGCGATGAACAGATCCGAAATCGGCAGGTTCATCAGGAAGCCGTAGACGATGAAGATGATGGATGGCGGGATGATGATCCCGACCGTACCACCGGCAGCAGCCGTTGCGGCCGAGAACCGTTCGTCATACCCGCCCTTGACCATTTCCGGGTGCAACATTGACCCGATGGTGGCCGTGGTGGCGGAGTTGGAGCCGGAGATCGCAGCGAATAGACCGCAAGCCCCGAGGGACGCCATCGCCAAGCCGCCCCTGATCCAGCCCAGACAGGAATAGGCGAAGTCAGACAGCCGTCGCGCAATGCCTGATTTGTTGATCAGGTCACCAGTCAGAATAAAGAGCGGCATGGCCAGCAGGGCAAAGCCCTTGTTGAACACGTTCAGCAGCTCCGAGCCCAGATTGTCGAGCGTCAGACCCAGCACGAAGGAACAGCCGATGACCCAATAGGCGATGACCAGCAGCACTGGCACGCCCAGCATGAAAAATAATGTCACCCCGATCGAGATGAGTGTGACCCATGTTCCGGTATCCATTACACATCCCCCCCGATGACGGCTTGCTGGATCAGCGGCTCGCCACTGCGGTAGCGGGCGATATCATCGCCCAGGTTTTCGAAAACACGACCCGCCAGCATCACGAAGGCCAGGGGTATCGTTGCGATGAACCACCACTGCATCACATTGTCCGTGCCCAGCACGATCTGGAAGTTGGCTGCCGAATTGACTGTCAGCCGCAATGTCGTGGTCACCACGATCACCGACAGGCCAAGCCATAGGACGGAATCAAGGCAGAGGCAGGCCATTTGACCGGTCGGTCTCATGCGTGTGCGAAATTCGTTGAAACTAAGATGGGTGCGCAGGCGCACGTTATAGGCGGCCCCGAACCATGCCATGATCATGAACAGGAAGGGTGGGATCGTTGTCGACCATGGTTCCTGATCATTGAAGATGAACCGGTCGATCACACCCCAGAAGATGATGAAAGCGATGGCCAGATAGCTCCAGACCATGATGGATTTTTCCAGATGCCTATCGATAAAGGGGACATGCCGGTAGATAAACATCACCAGCAACCCACCCACGACAGTGACAAGCCCCCCAAACAGCCAGGCCGCATCCGTGCGCAATGCGGTGCGAATCATGAACGTATCCTGGTCCATCAACGCGCTGAAAATAGATAGAAAATCGCTCCACATGGATATGGCCTCCCCCGTCCATATCAGGCCGGTTTGCCCGGCTCGTCCGATAAAAAGGCCAGCCCAGTAGGTTGGGCTGGCCTTGATAGCTTAGGCGGTCATTACGCTTTCCACCACCGCCGAGGCTCGACATTTTCGGCCAGGGAGTGTGGGTTGTTGCGTACTTCGTCGTAGATCTCCTGGTAGGTGTCGATGCCACCGGCCCAGCCGTTGATCCGCTCGCGCCATTCTTCCCACAGGGCAGGCTGATATTCGGGCGAACACATTTCCTCGGCCTTCTTGATCTCATCATCCGACAGGTTGGCGATCCGCACGTTGTTCTGTGCAAAGATCGTCTCGGGCAGTTGCGGGGTCGAGAAGCCGACAGTGTTGACCAGTGCAGCCTCGTTTGCGGCCTGCACATGGACCTGTGTCAGATAAGCTGATTCCATCACGGCGTCCTGCAGATAGCCATCAAGGCTGTCAAAGACCGATGCATTCATCGCCGTATGTTCAGTACCGCAGAAGAAGCGCAGGTCGACGCACTGGCTGACCACGGGCGACATGTTGGCGTAGGCCACGGCGGACGCCCATGTTTCGGCCCCGTCGATCAGACCCTGCTTGAGCCCATCGAGCGTTTCTTCCCATGCAATCGGCACAGGGTTCAGGTTCAGCGCCTGCATCGCGATGCGGCCCAGCTGTGTGCCGGTGACGCGGTTCTTTGTGCCGGCAAGCTGTTCGACACTCGTCACCGTTTCACGGTCAGCCCAAGACAGACCCAATTGGATACCGCGCAGTTCGGCGTGGCTGAACAGGAATTTCAGACCGTGCATCTTTTCGAACGGATCACGCAGCACTTCCTGGCTTTTCGGGCTGTAGAGGAAGTAATACTGGTCAGCGCGGCTGCGGAACATATAGGCATAGTCCAGCACGTTCAGATAAGGCGCACCACCGGCAGAGTTCTGGGTGGAGGCGGAGTACATATCCACGATGCCCTGCTGGGTCTTTTCCACGCAGGACAATTGGTTGCAGATTGCGTTGTCACCGATGAATTCGACGCGGATTTCACCGTCTGTCCGGCTTTCCAGATCACGGGCGAATTCAAGAACCCCGGCGCGTTCGATTAGAAGGTTGCGTTCGTTAAAACCGGCTGCCCCCAGCTTGAGCGTGAACTTTGGTTCTTTCGCAAAGCGCTTTTCATAAGTCGATTCTGCGGCCCTCGCCAGGTTCGCAAGACTCATCGCCCCCCCGAATGTGCCCGCCGCCAAAAGCGTCGAACTCATCCCGTAAGTTCCTGCCACCTTGAATAAATCCCGCCGCGAAATACGGCTCAGGTTGTTGCTGACTTTCATGTTTTCCTCCCATGATGTCGATTATTGAGACTTTTAGTTTCAAAAAACACTAGTATAGTCCGGGCGTTCTGCATAGAGTTTTTTCACTTCGGGGGAGGAATAGAAGTGGAAGCCGATTTTATCGTCGTTGGCGCCGGTTCGGCGGGCTGCGTCCTGGCCAACCGGTTGAGCGCTGATCCCGCCAACAAAGTGATCCTGCTTGAGGCTGGTGGGCGCGACCTGAACCCGTGGATCCATATCCCTGTCGGTTACTTCAAGACGATCCACAATCCATCGGTCGACTGGTGCTATAAAACCGAGCCTGATCCGGGACTTAACGGTCGTTCCATCGAATGGCCGCGCGGCAAGGTGCTGGGTGGCTCATCATCGCTGAACGGGTTGCTTTATGTGCGCGGCCAACCGCAGGATTACGACCGCTGGCGCCAGATGGGTAATGCCGGTTGGGGCTGGGACGATGTGCTGCCCCTGTTCAAACGGGCCGAAAAGAACGAACGCGGCGCAGATGAATTTCACGGCGATCAGGGCCCGCTTTCGGTGTCGAATATGCGAATCCAGCGCCCGATTACCGATGCCTGGGTCGCCGCAGCACAGGCCGCAGGTTACAAGTTCAACCCCGATTACAACGGGGCCGAGCAGGAAGGTGTCGGGTTTTTCCAGCTGACATCGCGCAACGGGCGGCGGTGTAGTGCGGCTGTCGCCTATCTCAACCCGGTCAAATCCCGCGACAATCTGCAGATCATCACCCATGCGCAGGTCGACAAGGTTGTGATCGAAGGCAAGCGTGCGACCGGTGTCGTTTATACAGACCGCAGCGGCAACAAGCACACCGTCAAAGCGGGCAAGGAGGTGATCCTGTCTGGTGGCGCGATCAATTCCCCCCAGATCCTGATGCTGTCAGGTATTGGTGAAGCCGCGCAACTGACCGAACACGGGATCGAGGTGGTGCATGACCTGCCCGGCGTGGGCAAGAACCTGCAGGACCATCTGCAGGCGCGTCTGGTCTATAAATGCAACGAACCCACCCTGAATGATGAGGTCAGCTCACTTTGGGGGCAGGCCCGGATCGGTCTGAAATACCTGATGTTCCGGGCAGGCCCCATGACGATGGCCGCCAGCCTGGCCACAGGGTTCATGAAAACCCGTGAGGATGTGGAAACCCCGGATATCCAGTTCCATGTGCAGCCCCTGTCGGCAGAAAATCCGGGCAAAGGGGCCGACAAGTTCTCGGCCTTCACGATGTCTGTCTGCCAGTTGCGCCCCGAAAGCCGGGGCGAGATCAGGTTGCAAAGCAGCGATCCGCGCACCTATCCGAAGATCATCCCCAACTATCTGTCCACCGAAACCGATTGCCGGACTGTGGTTGCTGGCGTCAACATCGCGCGCACCATCGCCCGGCATGCGCCGCTCACCTCGAAGATTTCAGAAGAATTCCGGCCTTACAAAGACCTCGACATCAATGACTACGACGCGACGCTGGACTGGGCGCGTAGTAACACCGCGTCGATTTATCACCCGACGGGCACCTGCAAGATGGGTCAGGGCAAGGACGCCGTTGTTGATGACAGGCTGCGCGTGCACGGGATCGCCGGGCTTCGGGTCGCGGATTGCGCGATCATGCCGGAAATCGTTTCGGGCAATACCAACGCCCCCGCGATCATGATCGGGGAAAAGGCGTCTGATCTGATCCTGCAGGACATGTGACTGACGCCGCAAACTGTTGATCCGAACCTTCGTCCAAGGTAGGCAGTTGTTTGCGCCCGTCTGTCAAGTGCCGGATTCCGGCATGACAATCGCTGGTAATGTCAGTATGATTGCAATGTTTTCAAACGTCTGCACCAAAGGCGATAATTTATGAATGCTCCTTTTTCGCAAGAGACCCGCGCGGGTCGCCTGACGACTGCACTTGGCCCTGAAACCCTGGTCATGTTGCGTTTTGGCGGGTCTGACTATGTTAACAAGCTGTTCGAATACACTGTCGACGCGCTGAGCCCCGAACCTGATCTGGATTTTGACAAGCTGGTGGGTACCCATGCATCTGTCGAACTGGAAACCCAGAATCATGAACCTCGGGTCTTTGACGGGCTTGTGACGAATGCCAAATGGGCAGGTGTCGGCGAAAACGGGTTCCGCTATACGCTAACCTTGCGTCCCTGGCTTTGGGTGGCCAGCAAGCGCCGCAACCAGCGCATTTTTCACGAAAAGACGGTGGTGCAGATCCTTGACGAGCTGTTCGCCACCTATGGCGGCATGGGCAACCCGGCGGTCGATAACCGCCTGACCAAGAGTTACCCGGAGCTGGAATACACGGTGCAGTATCGCGAGAGCGATCTGGATTTCGCCACGCGGATGATGGAAAAATTCGGCATTTCATATCATTTCACCCATACGGTGGGTTCGCACACGCTGGTGCTGACGGACACGCTGGAACAGCATGACAGCGTGGCTGGTGAAGGCCGTCTCTACAAACCGTTCGAGGGTGCATCGCAGGCGGCGGAAGAACATTTCTGGGAATGGGCCCCGGAGCGCAACATGACCACGGGTGCGGTCCGGATGATCGACTACAACTTTAAGAATCCAACCGCATCGATGGAAGTGGAACATATGGGCGACGCGGCCTTTGCCCATGGTCAGATCGAAAGTTTCGATTTCCCCGGTGGATTTCAGGATGCCGGCGCCGGGAAAGAGGTCGCCGCGCTGCGCACGGCCCAGGAACGCGGGCGCGATGTGCGCCACCGTGCGGTTGGTGACTGCACCAGCCTTGGGGCGGGTATGAAGGTCGCGATCACCGGTGATCGCGTAAAGGGCGTGACCGGCAAGACATTTATCTGCCTCGCCGCGACCCATTCCTATGTCTCGGATTCCTATGGATCAGGCGGCGCCGAAAGCGACGGCATGGCCTATTCGGGGTCGTATGTGTTGATGCCCGACACCGCCCCACTGGCCCCGAAACGAAAGACGCAGCCCCCCGTCATTCAGGGCGCTCAGACCGCCATGGTCGTGGGCGAAGGCGAGATTGACTGCGACGAATTCGGGCGCATCCTTGTCCGGTTTCACTGGGACCTGAGCGGGGCAAAATCCATGCGATGCCGGGTGTCGCAGAACTGGGCCGGTGGCGGCTGGGGCGGCATGGTCATCCCCCGCATCGGGATGGAGGTCATCGTCCAGTTTCTGGAAGGTGACCCGGACAATCCGGTCGTCACCGGCTGTGTTTATAACCAGAAAAGCATGCCCAGCGCAGGCCTGCCCGCCGCCAAGACCCAAAGCGGGTTCCGCACCAATACCCATGGCGGCAGCGGCTATAACGAGATGATGTTCGAGGATGAGGCGGGCAAGGAAGAAATCCGTGTCCACGCGCAAAAGGACCTCAATCGAGAAATCCTGGACAACGAAACCACGTTCCTGCGCGACGGTAACCGCAAAGTCGAGCTGAAGACCGGGGACGAGCTGAAGATCCTGACTGCAGGCAACAAGACGACGAATGTTGTAGCAGGCGATATGACAGAAAACGTGGCAAAGACCCGCGCCGTTAAGGCCACGGTCGTGAAGGCGAACGCCAATGCGGGCGATGCCGGAAAGGGCGAAATCCTTTACACCGCCACCGACAAGATCACGCTGACCGTGGGCGCCAGTACCATCGAGTTGACCCCCACTGCGGTCGTGATCAAGCATGGCAGTTCGCAAATCCTGCTGAACGAAGGCTTCATCGATCAGGTCGCGGGCATGATCCATTTGAATAAAGATAGCGCTGGATAATCACATATGTACCACATGAACGAAGGCAGCATCGACCTGCCTGACAGCTGGAAAGATCAGACCATCAACATCATCGCCAGCGGCGGGACCGGCGCGGTGCCGGGCCTGTCATTTACCGTGACCCGCGATGATGTGCCCTGGGGGATGGAGTTTGATGAATATGTGACCGGTGAGATCGAAAAGGCCAGTGAGGCGCTGACCGATTTCACCATCATCAACCAAAGCGGCCTGCATATCTCGGGCCGTCAGGCAGTTGAGTTGGAATGCACATGGAACGCCAAGCAGGGTCCGATGCATCAGATCATCACAACGGTGAATGCGCCCGCCCATGCGATGGTGCTGACCGCCTCCATGCCCGGCAAGATGAGCGACACCCAGAAATCCGAGGTGCGCCGGATCACTGCCACTTTGCAACTGACCGAACCGGCGAGCTGATCCGATGGCGGGTGGCTTGCTGACAGGCATGACCATTGGGCAGGACGCAAGCCGTCACGCCCGGTCCGGCAGCAGCGTCACTGAATCCGCCCCGCGCGGCACCTTGCGCAGTGAGTTCGACCGCAGCGGATCGGAAATGTTCATCGACAACACGTTGAACGTGGTCGAAGGCGACACGTTCAACTACGTCGTCAGCGGCGGGATGATGGGATATGCCGCCGTGTCTGGTGGCATGGCGGCCTCAGCTGCTGGAACAAGCGTTGCTGCCGGGGCCCTGACCGCCGCCGCCCCAGTTGCTGTGGGCCTTGCCGCCGGGATTGCAGGCGGCATTGCGGGCGCATGGGTTGGCGACAAGCTGGGCCATGCGGTCATGGGTGATCTGCTGGGTTGGCAACGCCTGCCGGAGCAGGGCGAGATGCCCGCAACCATGGGGCACCCGATCGCCCATACCAGCCCATGGGCCACCCTGGGTGCGATTGCGCTTGGCGCGGTGGCGGCTGTTGCCGTCGGCGCCCTGATCGTGGCCAGCGGCGGCACCGCACTGATCGTGATTGCAGCCGCCGGTCTGGCGGCGGGTGCCGTGGCGGGTCTGGGGGCTGGCTTTGCCTCGGCCGCCGGTCAGTACGGCACGAACCAGGGCATCATCAGTTTTGGATCACCCAACGTCTTCTTCGAGGGCAAGCCGGTGGCCTTTGTCGGGGCGCCCGTACTTTGCAGCGTGCACAAGGTGATGGCGGTTGCCGAAGGGGCAGAAACCGTGGCCGTCAACGGGATGCCGATGTCTCGGATCGGCCACAAGACGACCTGTGCCGGGGTCATCAACGACGGCTGCAAATCCATCGCCATCGACATGGATACCAGTCCGATCGCGCTGGACATCGATGGCGGCTGGGCCCAGCGCTGGACCCGGATCGGGCTGGGTGTGCTGAACTTCCTGCCGATCCCGCGCGGGGGCAAGGCCCGCAACAACCGCAGCAACCCGCGCCCTAGACGATCGAACGCGACGCGGGACAACACCCCGCCCTGCACCCGCTGCGCCAGCGGGCGTGACCCTGTGGCCTATGCGACCGGCCAGTTCTTTGATCTGCGCACCGATATCGCGATCCCCGGCACGATCCCCTTGCAACTGACCCGGCTTTACCGGCGTGGCGCCACAGGGCAAATGGGCAAGGATTGGGTCAGCACATGGTCGCAGCATCTGGTGATCGATGATGAGACCACGACCTATTTCGATCCCGAGGGTCCCGGTGTCATCTTCCACACCCCCGACCCCGAGATCCTGAGTGACCATACCCGTTTTCCCCATCTGGAACTGATGGGGCGCAAGGATGGCGACATCTTTCTTTATAACCGGCGCGAACGGCTGTTTTACAAGTTTGCCCATCGGCATGACAACAAGGTCCTGCTGTCAGAGATCGAAGATCACAATGGCAACAAGATCACCTTCCTCTACCACGCAGAGAATCTTTACAAGGTCACCCACTCGGACGGCTTTGCTCTTGATATCAAATGCGAAAACGGGCTGATCCGGGCGGCATCGCTGATTGATCACGAACATGGTGACTGCAATTTCACCTGGGACTACACCGATGCGGGCCGGCTGAAAGAGGCGCGGTCGTCACAGTTTGGCACGCTGTTCTACAAATATGACGGTGAAGGCCGGGTTGTGGGCTGGTCCGATACCAAGGCGACCTCGGCCACTTACATCTATGGCAGCAATGACCGGATTGTTGAGGTCCAGACCTCTTCCGGGCAGGCGGGCGGCAAGCTGTCCTATGATTTGGAAAACCGGATCACCACGGAAACCAACACCTTTGGGCATAAGAGCTATCACCATTACAATGCCGATGGGCTGGTCTGGAAAGAGGTGGATGCCAACGGGGCGGAATGGCTGACCGAATGGGACAGCCAGTATAACCCTGTCGTCCGGATCGACCCGCTAGGGCACCGGTCGGAATACACCTATGACGATCTGGGCAACATCACCTCTGTCACTGACCCGGACGGGGCGGTGCTGTCGTGGACCTATGACGCCAACGGTTTGCTGACCGCGCGCACCGATGCGGCCGGGGCGACCGAGACCTTTCATTATGACGACAAGAGCAATCTGAAACGCATCACGGACGCGATGGGGGATGATGTGGCGTTTCGCCGGGGTGACCGGGGCGAGGTGCTGCGGATCGAGATGCCGGGCGGCGCGCAGGAACGGATCTATTACGATGAATTCATGCGCCCGCGCATGCGCACGAATGCCGATGGGCACGAAGAGCGGATGCGCTATGACCGCGAGGGTCGGCTGACCTTTGTCGAAGACGCCGCCGGGGCCGTCACGCGCTATGACGTCAAGCGCGGCCCGACCAACCCGCGCGGCGCCGTGCAGCGGATCAACATGCCGGACGACGCGACCATGCAGATGACATGGGACAGCGAAGGGCAGTTGGCCTCTGTCACCGATGGCGAAGGCAACACCCGCCATTTCGTCACCGGGGCCTTTGATCTGCCGACCGAGGTCACTGACCCGATGGGCAACACCATGCGGCTGGAACATGACAGCGAGATGCGGCTGACCGCTGTGATCAACGCATTGGGGGAACGGTACGAGTATCATTACGATGCTGCGGGCGGTCTGATCGCAGAGCGGGATTTCGGCGGTCTGACAACACGTTACATCCGCGATGTCGGCGGCCGGGTGACCCGCAAGATTGCCCCTGACGGGGTTGAGACACAGTATACCTACTCCCCACGAGGCGACCTGATCGAAATGCAGGTGATAGGGGCGGACGGGCCTGCCGTGACCCGGTTCACCTATGATCCGCGTGGCCTGATGACCATGGCGCAGAACGACATGGCCACGGTCGAATATGCCTATGACGCGCTGGGCCGGATCATAAGTGAAAAGGTGGACGGGCGCGAGATCAAGTCGGCATATGCCCCGGGATCAGGGCTGCGCACGCAGCGGGCAGGCGATGTCCTGCCGCTGACCACCGATTATACCCCTGCCGGTCTGCCTGCCCGGATCAGGATCGGGGATCATGCGCCCCTGTCCATGCAGCACGACGCGCGAGGGCTGGAAACCCTGCGCCAAAGTGCGACGGGCTTTGCGCTGGCCCAGGACTATACCGCCGCGGGTTTCCTGCGTACCCAGATGGCGGGACCAAGCGACGCGCTGCCCGGCCCTGGCGGGCTGTCAACACGCGGTGGCGGGCTGGTGCGCGCGCATCGCAGCTATGACTGGGACAAAGCCGGGCGGGCGATTTCCCAGATCGATGCCCATTGGGGCCAGACCCAGTTCAACTATGACAAACGCGGCCAGGTCGCCGCGACCCGCCAGATCGACCGGACCGGTGCCGAAGTTGCGCGCATGGGTTACAGCTATGACCCCGCCCGGAACCTGTCAGCCACGACCGATGCCAGCGGTTTCGCCCCGATCCAGCAGGCACCGGGGGGCCGTGTCAAATCGCGCGGCCGGACCTATTACATCCACGATGCCTGCGGACGTGTAATCGAAAAGCGGGTCGAAGAACCCGGCTTCCGCCCGCGCACCTGGCGCATGGCCTGGAACGGTGAAGACCGGCTGGTCCGCCTGTCCGCCCCCGACGGGTCGGTCTGGCACTATGGCTATGACGCGCTTGGGCGCCGTGTGCGGCGACTGAAGGTCGTGGCCGGACGGCGCGACGAAGAGATTGATCTGCAGCCGGGCGAAGGCCGGGCGTATCAGTGGGAAGGAAGCAGAATTGTTTCCAATGCGCCAATTTATGCAGACGGAACTATCGGTTGGTCCCATGCCGAGGATTGGATCTACGAACCTGGTCAATTCACGCCGATAGCCAAACGCTTGGGCGACGCTTTATTCTACGTGGTCGCCGACCATCTGGGCACACCGCGAGAACTCGTTTCTGAGGATGGACGTATCACCGCATGGCGGGCTTGTCACGAGCTGTGGGGAAAAGCTAGGCAGATCGATGTTTGGCAGACCGATGCCAAAGCCGAAAGCCCCATGGGTTGCAACATGCGGTTCCAGGGGCAGTGGTTCGATGAAGAGTCCGGACTACACTACAATCGAAACCGATACTACGATCCTGATGCTGGCCAGTACATTTCCCCTGACCCGTTGGGCATCGGTGGTGGAACTAGGCCACATGGCTATGTCCACGATCCCAACGGATGGGTCGACCCACTTGGTCTAAGTGGCTGCGGCCCAACTTGGGATCCAGGTCCGGCAACCGGCACCACAAAGATGCGAAGATGGAGGAACGCAGACGGTACAATTGCCGCTGAGCCAACGCCGCCTACCTTGCCAGCTACTCCAAAAACGTTGGATAGTCATCGGGGACCTCATATCCTCAACCGGCACAATTGGGCCGCGCGAACCAGTAAACCGGGCAAAACTCAGTTTCCCAAGAGTTGGAGCGACGACCGCATCTTACACAACATTCAAGATGTAAAGGACAATCCGACCTCAACGGGCGTTGGGGCACATGGAGCAACCTATTATCGGGGTCAACGTGACGGCGTGAATATTGAAGTCTACGACTATCCAGCTGGCCATACTCACGCTGGTAAAATATCTACCGGATATCCAGTACAATGAGTTTTACTTTGGAGCAGTCAGAAGTCTTTTTGACGGAAATATTGGATAAATACCCTATTCCACAGCCCGAGACTTTGGACGAAATAAGAAAGTTCTTGGGTGTGGGTGAAACAGAAATCGCGTTTGAAAGCGCAATGCTATGCTACATTCAGCAATCGACTGAGTTTGGTACAGAGGAAAGAAAGCTAATTCTAGAGCATGCCAAGTCGCTAAAGCTAGACGAAGAGACGATGTACTTGGACGACTTTTTTGATAAGCTGGTCATCTTTCTAAACATTACTTAGCAGACTCTGCCTCTTTGGAATTGAGCTGCCTACCAATGGGACAGCGACCAGATCGTCGCCGACGCACCCGTTTATGCAGATGGGTCATTCGCCTGGGAGGCGGCAGAGGCCTGGATCTACGAACCCAGCACCTTCCGGCCCATGGCAAAGCTGGCCGGGGATGACCTCTACTATGTGGTCACCGACCACATCGGCACCCCGCGCGAGATTTTCTCGGAAGACGGCAAGCGGCCGGTCTGGCGGGCAAAGTTCGGGCGGTGGGGCAACGAAGAAAAGATCGATATCTGGAAGGCCGAGGCCGCCTGCAACATTCGGTTCCAGGGGCAATGGGCAGATGAGGAAAGCGGGCTGCACTACAACCGGTTCCGGCACTATGACGCGGAGGCTGGGCAGTACCTGTCGAGGGATCCGATTGGGTTGCAAGGCGGTCCAAGACCTCAGGCGTATGTTGTCGGCCCAAATGGATGGGTCGACAGGCTTGGACTTGTAGGCTGTAGTAACATCAATTTCGACCAAATTCTTGACGGAAATATCAATGGTCGTGGTCAAGGGTCTGGAGGTCATTACACGAGATCTGGAAACGTAAGGGTGGTAGAATACACCGCTCCGGCAGATCGCAACGGCGTAAGGACCGGCGTGGTCGAGATGAGAGATCCTCAGACCGGTGGGTGGGACGATTGCATCCAAGTCGCCAGCCAGACTATTTACACCCAAGACGCCAACGTGTCCGCACGGGCTGCAAACCCTCGCTCATTCCCCCTCCGCGCCTCGATCACAGCCCCGGGGACCCTGCCGTCGCTGCACCATAAGATAAGGTCGATCCAGAACCCCCGCCTACAAATCGCGTTCATCGACGTGGAGGAATATCTACGAATGGATATTCCCACTGAACTGACACGGCATTCTCAATAACGCTGACGCGCAGTCTTAACGAGATTGTCGTCGGGCCATTGGAAATTTGTACCGACTGCCCACTGACACCACCGTTAGCCCCTTGAACCTATCAAGCAGTGTCGCCGCTTCCAGTATCATCACCGCACCCTCCTGCAATTCGGTTGTCCCGTTATAGGACCACTGACACGTGGCAATGGCAAACCGGCAGAGCGCTTTTGGGCGGCAAGCATGGCAGCGCGCACATCAGCCCCAGCGGTTGCGGATTGACGAAGAAACGACATAAACCATGGGCAATAGGTAACCGGTTGTAGTTGATCCCGGTCTCTGCATCTTCCCACTGCCCCTGAAACCGGATTGGGAAGTCCAATTGCGCGGTCAGCATTACATCAGGCGCGGTATTGCCTGCGGCACCCATGCTCACCGACCACGACCTATCGATCCGCCTTCAAGTGCGCATTCCGGCGGCGCACAACACGTCGCCACATCCGAATGTCAGTTTTGCTTCATTACGTGTTCCAGAAAAATATTACACGATATCAGCCATAAAGACGTCACCTTCTATGGTGCGGAAAGGATCGCCGACTTCAAGCAGATCCCCACGATAGAAGCCGTCATCTCCGGAATCCGTTGGATTGTATCCAATTGATAGCACGGGCACGTCCGATAGATGGTCCGCTAGTCGTGCAGACCCATTAGTTTTTTCGATAGATACGCGTTTTAGCGTTTGAGGGAGGCTGTCCCAGTATTGGTGCGCTGGCCCCTCGAAGGCGAAGTCGTTTAGTAAAGGGCATTGCGTCAATGCAGTAAAAGACCAACCTTTCTTGCGGGACCACAATGCTAGTGTTTGAAGTTGTTGAAATCGGTTAATGTGGTCGAGACACTGCGGGGCGGCGCCAGCTACGAACAGCGTTTTTAGTCCGGGGCTCTCACAGGTGTCCAGGTGTCCGCAGCCCGCCGTCAGTTGCAATCCATGTAGTTGCGCAAGCCCTCCTAATGTCGTCTTCTGCATCTTGCCTACAGTCAGAAAAGACAGCTTGGGCACGACATTGCCTAGTGGGCGCTTTGGCCCGGCACCCTCGAGCATCAGCGCCGTCAAATTGGGTAGTTTGGAAAGGTAATTTAACCCGTCGTCGTCGTAGTCCCCCAGACTTAAATGCGTAAGTCTCCTACCCAGATCGCCCACTTCAATCAGTGGTATGATGGCATTCATGTCTCCAGCTATACCGTTCACGCCATGTTTGAGCAGCTGCTCGGTATGGGAGCTAAAACCTCTAGCATTGCCTTGCGCTTCAATCGTGGCTCCGGCCCTCGCCGCCGCCGGATCATCAAATATGGACCATCAATCGCATCAGTTGCGAAGTCGCGTTCGTAAATATGAAAAAGGATACTGTCAACTTCATGTATGGCATTGAGAGGCTGCGCGATCACGGAAGTATAAGAAATCGGGGCCAAGATTCAGCTCTTCGTGGGTCAAAGCATCTGCGATACCCCACCAATAATTCACCATACCGTTGGGCCCGTCGCGTGTCGTCAGGTCAGGAAACTCTCGACACAAACCTGCGGCTATCTGAGCCGATGATGCGGCATCAAGATCCTGCGACAGGATCAGGGCCAGGAAACGACGATACACCTTAACGAACTGCATCATTTCGGGCGCGACATAGGTGATCTCGTCTATACGCCGGGTTTCCATATCAAATGCCAAGTGAAGAATTCCGTTAGGGCTTCGTAGAAAGCATTCTGTACGTCCGATACCAAATACTTCTCCAGTGTGTCCGGCGAATTCAATCTGCGCGCATTCTTCCCAAAACTCAGCGAAGTGAAGTCCCAAACGCGGCATATCCCAGAGCCCTGCCAAAGGTTTCCGTTCTGGTGCATTGATCAGTTCAACGGAAGCGGCCAGATCGGCGATGGTTTTGTTGGATATCGAAACTAATTGACCCGAATCTAAAATTACCAATCCATCAATTACTTCAAGCCGCTTGGTGGCATCTAGTATCGTCATCTTACCTTCCTGCAGTTTGGTTGTCCCGGTATCGGAGCGCTCACACGCGGCAAAGATAATCCTGCAGAACGTGATTGTGCGGCAAGCATTGCTGAACGGGCATCTGCTCGAGCGGTTGCTGACTCACGATAAGGGACAATATAGGAAACGACGCTGCTGAGTGGTTGGAGCGATTCTGCACATGAAAAGCACGGCTGCCGTTCAGTTAGCAAACCAGTCGGAAGCCCATTACGCATCTGACCCATTAGTTGCATTTCGGAGTGGCCCATTCTGCCATCAGCGCTGATACTACGACAGATAATTATCTCGGTACATTTAGTCCGACTATTTGTGATGCGCATGGCCGCATAATTATTGCTGGCACCCATATTTCCGTCAGCGCGACGCGCCGCCAATATGGCGCGACCCAGACTGGAATTGTATGTTCCAGTTGGCTGAAGGCCAAGTACGTCGATATATATCGTCGGGGCATCGACATATCCAAAGAGAGTAAGACCACCGGACAGTCCCATCGGATCTGGCGCAAGATAACCTGCCGACCCAGGGTCGTAATACCTGAATCGATTGTAATAGAGCCCGGTTTCCGCGTCTTCCCATTGGCCCTGGAATCGGATCGGGACGTCCAGTTGCGCCGTCAGCATCACATCAGAGGCGGTGTTGCCCGCGGCGCTGCCCATGCGCACAGACCACAGCCGGTCGATCCGCCCCCATGTGCGCATCCCGGCGGCCCAAAGTACATCGCCGCTTTCGGATACCAGTTCACGGGGCGTGCCAAGGTGGTCGCATACCACATAGGCCAGTTGCCCCGCCTCCAACCGTGCCAGCGGGATGAAGCTGTTCGGTTCATGGATCCAGTGAACGGTACGCGTGATATCATCGGCGGTCGTGACAACTTCTCTGGCTACAACATCGCCATCCCACAGGAAATCGTAGCGGCGGCCTTTGATCCAAGTGATCTGCGTCACATCACGCGTCCCATCACGCGTGCTGCGAGTCCACTCTTGTTTCCACAGACGCCGGGCGAACGGATCATAACTATAGGTCCAGCGCGCACCATCGGGCGTATATGCGGTGGTCAACCGGTTCAGACCGTTCCATTCGAAATGCCAGACCTGGGGACGGAACCCATCTCTCAGGACCTGTCGTTCGATTACGCGGCCCTTCGGGTCATAGGTTAGGCGGATCGTCTCACCGTCTGGTCCGCGCGCCTGCGTAACCCGCCCATCGGGCGCGCGGTGCCAGCCTGCGAGTTGTGCTGCGATCTTACCTGCCTGTGACAGTGCAGGACTTTGCGTCGCGCTGGCATTCACATTCATGCGGCCATCATAGGCGAACTGTTCGATCGTGCCGTCCTGCCGCGCGGCATCGGTGATCTGTCCGTTCGCATCATAGCTATATTTCGTATCGCCCCATAGCTGATCTTTAATCGCTGTTGGTTCGAGCGCTGCGCTCCAGTCATAACTGCGCCCTAATCCGATGCGGCGCTGTTCGCCTGTCCCGTCAGGCACGAGGATTGATGATTTGATCCGCTGATCTACTAAAAGCCCCAGCGCATTAAAGCGCTGCATTAGCGCGAAGCCCTGAGATGACTGCCGCGAGGCCTCATTGCCCAAGGCGTCATGACTGATCTCAAGCCCCTCATGGCCATCAACAGTCATGCCATTCAGTCTGCCAGCCGGATCATAACTGAACGTAACGGATTGCCCGTCTATCTGTCGGCGTACCCGCTGCCCACAACAATCATAGAGGTTTTCAATACGCGTGCCGTTGACGGTTTCGGTGATAACCTGCCCATTTTCGTCTCGTTCAAAGCTGACTGTGGCATCGGCGTTACGCACTTCGGCCAGCAACCCGCGATCGTCATATTCATATTCCGTCACCAGCGGGTCTTGCCCCGGGGGCGTCACCGCCTCTTTCAGCATCAGTCCGGACTTATCCAGCTTTAGCCGATGCACCGTACCGTCGGGATATGTCGTGCCGATCAGTTGGTCCGCATCGTCGTAATCATATGTGATCTCAGCCCCACCAAAATCAACCTCACGCACGATCCGGCCTCGTCCGTCCCGCTCAAAGCGCCAAACTTGCCCGGCTTGATTTTCGACTTCAGCCAGTTCCTCAGCATGATCATAGCGAAACCGTAACGTCCCGCCCTTGGGGTCGCGAACCTCCTCAACCTTGCCGAAACCATCGACCAGATACGTCGTGGCTCTGCCTTGCCCGTCAATCTGGCGTAATTCGCGACGCAGTTTGGCAACCTCTGCTCTTGCGACGGTTTCGCCACCGATCCGCACCGTCGTTGGTGTCCAGAAATCCTGCCCGGTCTGCGGTGCATATTCGTAGGCATGTGTTACATCTTCGCCGGCCAGAACCCGGATCAATCGACCAAAGGCGTCGCGTTCATATGTCGACTGCCGCCCGTCGAAATCAATCAGCTCACGCAGCCAGTGATTTTCATCATAGGAAAGAAACCGGATCATACCATCATGGCGACAAACGCCCGTAGGCTGGCCGACCTGGTTGACCTTGATATCGGTCGTGTAACCGAGCGCATCGGTGGTACCAATCAGGTTGCCGTTCTCGTCGTAATCAGCCTCCCACGCCGCGCCGCTGGGATCGATAGCAAACTCCATCTGCCCATCTTCGGTCCAACGGAAGTCCGAGATACGCCCCTCTGCGTCCTCAATAGATGCAACGTTGCCCATTGGATCATATTTGAAATGCGTCCGATGACCATTGCCATCCTGCGTGGCGGCGATGTTGTTGTCATCGTCATAATAGGTGCGGATAAATCGACCCGAGATGTGCGCCTCTGCAAAAACGCCGCCGTCCCCTTTGTAATAGATCAGTTCGGTGCGGTCGGGGTCGCCACCCGGAATGTGGCGAGTTATGCGTAGGTCAGGGTCGTAATCGAAACGAGTGCCATCGTAAGGGCCATTGGTTTTTTCGGCAATGCAACGCCCTTCTGAGTCGAACTCATAATGCGCTTCATACTGGTCGTTCTTGCGGAACCAGACTCGGCGATGTTTGTCGTCATAGGCGTACTCGTGCCTGTCGCCAAATGGGCATTCGGCCAGCACCATGTTATCTTGCGCGTCATAGGCATAGCGCATGACCGTCACACGGTTGCCATCCGTGCCCAGCAAATCGACCTGCAGACGCAATCCACGGTTGGTGTCGTTGGTCATTTCGAGCCGCAGCCCCTCTGGCAGATCAATCGCGGTCAGCAGCCCGTCATCGTCACGCTCAAATTCCAACCGTACGCCATTGCGGTTCTCCATTGCGGTCATGTGCCATTGGCCGGGACCGCATTTCGTGAAATGGCGGACTATCCCTTCTTCGCGCACCATGAAAGTTCGATCATGACCAGCTGCGATTTCCATGACGCGAATATGGTCACCAACGTTCCAGACCCCGGGAATTGGTGTGGGCCGATCGAAGTCGATGTGAAACCCCGCGCCATCGCGATAGCGCAGCTTGCCCTTTTCTATGCGCTCCAACGAGGCATCAAGATCGCTGACACGGCCCCATCCCAGCACTGACCGCTGGTCGATATCGCTTTGATAGGTGCTGGTGATTGTCACAGTAAACAGCCCCGGCACCCCGAAAAGTGGATCAGCCTGTTGAACAGCACCAGTATCCAGGAATACCGGGTTTGACCCCGTTCGACGGCAACGGCGCTGATTGCGGCGGCGGCGGCGGCCCCTGATGCGTTCTTGCACCCTGCGGCGCGCGGCCGCGCGTTGAGCTCGGCTGGCACCGCGTACCAACCGTCTGCCCCTGCCAAGTCTTCGCAGCTGTCCGCCGGGAATCATATCAAGCGGTGTTATCTCAAAAATATCCCAACCTGATGCCCTGGCCATGTAATCGTCATGATAGTGGCGCCAGGTTTCAAGTCGTTGTTGGCCCGTCTGCTGGTCCATCGGGATGAAAACACCCGAACCGTTTCCAAATGGACCAGCGCTGTTTTCGACGTAATCACCAAAGGAGCCGGTAAAGTCGTGATTGTTCAGCGCGTCCAGTTCGGTTTGGGCGATGACGCCGTCTGCTTGGGCATGACGCACGTCATCCATGATCTGAGCACGGGCTTCAGGGTCTGTCGTCGCATTGAACTCTTCTTGCAAAGCGCGGATTTCGGCATTTGCTTCTTCCACTTCCTGCTCGAGTTCAGCGCGCAGTTCCTCTTCGGTGACCTCTGGCGCGCCAGCGCCAGAAATCTCTTCGCCCATGGCATTATCGCCATCGATCGAAGTCGGGGTGCCACCGCTATTGGCAGTTGTTGGATCTACAGTACCGTCGTCCGGCGCGCCGTCTTGCATTATCTGATCCGCCTAGTGGTGCTTCACTGGTTTCTTGAACTTGACCCGACGCGGTTCTTTTGGACCGGCGCTGGCGGCGTTGATCCAAGACGGATCACCATTGCGCACCACAGCCCAGCCTTCGGAAAAAACTGTCGCGCTGCCTTTCTTGGCGTGGGCATAACCTTTGTAACCGGCATCCTTGACCCCCTTTCCAACTCCTGGTTCATGCCCCGTGACAAGTCGCGTGCGGGTGTTCAGGTTGAAATCATGCTTGCCATTGTTGCGTACCGTTTTTGCAGTGCGGATCGAGGGGGCAAGCGTCACCATCGTGACGTAAGGCACCGGCACCATTGATGATCCAACCGGCGTCTTGCAGACGTCCGGACCCTTGGTCACCATGATGTTCGCGCCGTCCTTGCGCGCTGAAATCGGAATGCTCATGCGATCACCTCTTCACCTATTTCTTCGTCGAATTGCGGTATCTCGGCATCCTCTTCGGGGATGTACTGTGCTACATCATGAGGGTGGGGCGGCGCATACAGATCGCTGAGTTGCATGTTGGTTTTCCTGCCACCCAATACGATCCCCTTGACCGACAACCGATCAAAGACCAATCGCAGCACTGTATAGGCGCGCATATCGTTGCTGTGGGCTGCGTCGATATCCAGATGCACCGTGTCCAGCATCATTGCGGTTGGCACAACGCGGTTTCCCATCTCAAGATAAGCAACAATCGGGGGGTAGGGCAGGCTAACCTCCCATGTGCCTTTGGTGGGGTGCATATGCGTCATGGTCAACCGCACCCCCGCACCCATGGACAGGTCGCAGGTCATCCCTTCGGATGCTGCGTTGTGGAAGGCAAAGTCGTAATCCGCTGGATAGCCGGGCCAGACATTGTCTTCCCAAGCTTTGTCATAGGTGCCACCCCGGGGCCTGCGCGGTAGCCAAGCGGCCTGAAGCGGGCCGAATCCTGCCGGGGGCAATGTGGTATAGGGATCTTGTAGGTTTTGATCGGCCAGCAGGATTTGCGGTGCAGGCAGCGGATGTTCAGCCGATGTATGTTTACGGTCAGCCCACCCACAGCCGACCGGATTGTATTCCCAGGCCTTCAGGATCGGCGCGCTTTCGTCATCTTCTCCCTGCGGGATCACGCCGCCAAACGCCTTGTCATACCGCAGATCAACCGCCGCAGCTTTTGTAGGTGCAGACAGTTTCCAGCCATGCCAGCGGGGTATCCACTGCCTTGGCCCAGTGATGGTTAACTTCTTGTCGATCAAGGTTGCGTTATTGATATCGTCGACAACACGCAGCTGTGCGTGCCATTCGGTTGCCGGTTGCCCGCCCGGTGGATAGGTCGTGGCATTCAGAATGATATCGGTTTGTGGTTTGTAAGGCACCAGATCAGAGGCGTATAGCGGCGGAGAGCTGTTTGGCGCGTCCGCAAACTGATCAGTAAAGTGAAAAGGTTCCTGTTCCTCTGAGAGTGTGCAGTCGCCATTTTCGCTGATATCCCACGCCACCTTGACCATGAAGACACCAAATTCGCGCCCTTGAGCATCCCAGTTTGCAAACTGCATGTTAGGAAAGGGGGTAAAGTTACGCAGCTCTGCCATCAGTTCAGATCGATCACCTTACCGACAACATTGACGGGGCCAGATGCCTCAAAGTTGAAACGCACCCCGCGCAAAATCACCGTGCCGTCGGATTTCATAACTAGTTTGGATTTCCCGACCTCGATCACATACTCCTCACCTACCACGGTTTTCTTTGTCTTACCCACTTCGGTTGACTGGGCTTTCCCCACCTTTGTGGATTGGGTGTCGCCAACATTGATGAATTGTTTGTTGCCGACTGTGGTGGTCTGGACTTGACCAACAAGTGTGTTTTTCAACAAGCCGATCTGCTCGGTTCTCGCCAGTCCAATCGTGTCCGATTTCGCCTTTTCAACGAAAGTATTCATGATCCCCGAGACTGGCAGGATCTTTGCCACTGTCGCACCCAATGCCGTCCCAGCTGCGGCCTGAATGGCTCCTGCGCTGGTCCTGTTCTTAGCGGCAGCAGCAAATTTGCTATGCGCCGATGAAGATGCTGCTTCACCTCCCAATGCAGTTGCTACAAGGCCACCAACAAGCGATGTAAGTGCGCCGTCGCCGACCTCGGCGGCGCCAGCCATCATTTCCTTTGCACCGCCGCCCAAAAGACTGCCAAGGCCGCCGATAAGGCCAAGCGCACCAGCTGCACCGCCGCCGCCAACAGTCAAGTTCATCGAGCCACCAATTTTTTCCTGATGATTGTCGCCAACGTCGATTGATTTGTTATGACCAACACTTTCGATCTGATCATTATCGACACGCTTCATCCGGTTATTGAGAACCTTGAGTGTTTGGTCTTTCTGTGCATGGAGCGAGATGTTTTCTTCGCCGGTTGCATCTTCAAAAGTCAATTCATTGAAACCTTGGGACTGATGGCTATCACTTCGAAACACAGATTTCGTCTTGTTCTCCGGCAGTGGGTAGGGCGCATCGTTTTTGCCGTTGAATACACAGCCTGTCACCAGCGGTTTGTCCGGATCGCCTTCGAGGAATTCCACCACCACTTCCATCCCGATCCGCGGGATCACCATGCCGCCCCATCCTTTGGACGCCCAGTTCTGGCTGACCCGGCAGCGCATCGAATAGGCCTTGTTCAGGTCCCAGTGGAACTGCACCAGGATCCGCCCATATTCGTCGCAGTCAATCTCTCCCTCGCCGACAACAACAGCGGTCTGGGGGCCCTGCACCGCTGGCACATGTGTCTTGCGTTCGGGTGCCAACGGCGCGTCCTTGGGCATCAGCACATATTCGCCCGAATAGGCATATCCATCGCTGTCTGCACCGCCTGATCCGTAAGCGTCCGACACATAGGAATGGCGCGCCACAAGGCAGAGGTAATCCGCACCCTTGACCCCGTTCACCTGATCACCGGTCAGCGTCAGGGTCATGCCCGCACCCAGGGAGGTACAATCCCCCACTGCCCGGTGCCGCGCATCCTGGCCCCGTTCCTGCAAGGTCCGCAGACTCACGACATCCTTGCCCTGACCTTGTTCCAGATAGTCGCCAGGATAGTCAAAGCTTTCGATCTGCCCTTCGGCATAGGCCGCATCGCCCGTCCGGTCGACCTCCATTGCCGCGTTCGGGGTCTTGAAGTTATAGTCCGTCAGGCGCATAGCACCTGTGGTCATCCGCCGCTCAGGATGCCATTCCCAGAAATGCTCGGCCCCCGACTGGCGCGCGCCATCGACAGGCTTGTAGTCGCGCTTCCCGCCCGGGACCGGATCATGCTGGTCGACGGCATCGGTCAGCACGAGCGTATGATTCCCGATACTATGGGCAAAATGATAAGAAATGCCGAACCGCTCCATCAGTCGGGTGGCAAAATCCAGATCGCTCTCGCGATACTGGACCGTATATTCCAGCTCCGGATAGCTGCCCGTCAGCTTCACCTGCAGGGCCGGATCGCCCAGGCCCGCATAAGGCGCGAGCAACTCTTCAATGATCTGAACAACGGTCTTATTGTGGAAAATCCGCTGGTTACGCCGCCGACCGGCGATCCAGAACCAGGGCCGCAAGGTCAGCGCATATTTGTTGCCATTCTCGCCAACACCGGCCCATTTCGCCTCTGTGACAATCCCGTCATAGGCGCGGGTGCCATCGTTCTGACTTTCGATTTCAACCGATGCGTGGGTGCCGATCAGCCCATCAAAGTTGAGGTTCGACGCCGTCGACAGCGCCTCGACCCGGTATTCAAACAAGCCGTTGACATAGTCGGTCCCGTCAAACCGGAGCAGAACCAAAACATCCCTGCCCAAGGCCGTCGTTAGTCGACCCAAGCGGGCATCTTGTTTGAATGGGGCATTCATAGTGGCCAACCTCTCAAGAAATCTACAACAGCATTCGACGGAAACATTAACCGATCTACTGATAGGATCAATCAACGGTTGCGAAATGCCGGTTGACGCGACTCCTATATGGAAGATCGCAAGGTCAACTGGCACTATATCGCGCCCGGCAAGCCAATGCAGAACGGGTTGGTGGTGTCGTTCAATGGACGGATGCGGGATGAATGCCTCAACGAACACCTCTTCGACAACTTGCGCCATGCCCGAGATTTGGTGGCGGCATGATGCAATGACTTCAACCACCACCGGCCGCATTACAGCCTCCCTGGCATGACACCAACGCAATATGCTAACCGTTCAAAGCAAGACCAAAAGGGCTTCGCCTCAATGGGGTCGGAACTTCGACTTCGCTGGGCTGAGAACACGAGAGCGAGAGTTCTCCGCCAAGATTTCCTGGACGACTTTGATATTGATTTGCTGGAGTTTGATGAAGATGTGGCAGATCAAGAACCAGATATAGATTTTGACGATCAGTACTAGGTGGCGCTAAAAGGCTGGTGCGAAAGGAAGCCAACCGCGTCGCGACCGTTGCATTTAGTCAGGTTTGCCGAATCCCAATAGGTCCGCAATCAGTCTAATTTTCTTCTTCATATTGGCCGTAAGGCCAACATAGCCGTTATTGAATGCCGAAGTAAGCCATCAAACCAGGGGTCAGTTGCAACGCTTACGACCAAAACCTGAACAGAGCTAACTTAATTAGCGGACTCTATGGGGAGCAGGTCACTTTCACAGTGCTTCCAGTGCGGAATTTCAAACGCAAACGACCACCCGCGGGTGGCTGCTAACGTATTATAATTGATTGGTAAAGTTGGTTGCGGGAGTAGGATTTGAACCTACGACCTTCAGGTTATGAGCCTGACGAGCTACCGGGCTGCTCCATCCCGCGCCAAAGCGCACCTCAAAACATCGAAGATTGAGGTGCATCGTTAGAGAGATACATTTGCCGAAAGCATGCTTTCGACAGAGATGTTCCTTATTAGGTTTGGCAATGACTTACTCTCCCACGTCTTAAGACGCAGTACCATCAGCGCTGTGGCACTTAACTGCCGAGTTCGGGATGGGATCGGGTGTTTTGCTCACGCTATGATCACCAAACCAAAAAAAGAACATCTCCGGTGAATGCCGAAGCATTCACCGAAATTCCAAGTCGTGTACGACTGTAGTGTTGTGTATGTATCTTGATCACCAGTCTTACTATTACTGGATCAAATCAAGCCTATCGAGCAATTAGTACCAGTCAACTGAACGTATCACTACGCTTACATCTCTGGCCTATCGACGAGGTGGTCTACCTCGGCTCTCAGGGATACCTTGTTTTGAGGGGGGCTTCCCGCTTAGATGCCTTCAGCGGTTATCCTGTCCGATCATAGCTACCCTGCACTGCCGTTGGCACGACAACAGGTCCACCAGTGGATCGTTCACCCCGGTCCTCTCGTACTAGGGGCAACTCCTCTCAAGTATCCTACACCCACGGAAGATAGGGACCGAACTGTCTCACGACGTTCTAAACCCAGCTCACGTACCTCTTTAAACGGCGAACAGCCGTACCCTTGGGACCTGCTCCAGCCCCAGGATGAGATGAGCCGACATCGAGGTGCCAAACGGTGCCGTCGATATGGACTCTTGGGCACCATCAGCCTGTTATCCCCAGCGTACCTTTTATCCGTTGAGCGATGGCCCTTCCACTCGGGACCACCGGATCACTATGGCCGTCTTTCGACTCTGCTCGACTTGTCAGTCTCGCAGTCAGGCTGGCTTCTGCCATTGCACTCAACGAGCGATTTCCGACCGCTCTGAGCCAACCTTCGCGCGCCTCCGTTACCGTTTGGGAGGCGACCGCCCCAGTCAAACTACCCACCACGCAGGGTCCCGGATCCGGATAACGGACCGCGGTTAGACATCAAGCAGAATAAGGGTGGTATCTCAAGGGAGGCTCCACGATGACTGGCGTCACCGCTTCAAAGCCCACCACCTATCCTGCACATACTGTGCCTGATGCCAATGCGAAGCTGTAGTAAAGGTGCATGGGGTCTTTCCGTCTAACCGCGGGTATCCTGCATCTTGACAGGAAATTCAATTTCGCTGAGTCCACATTTGAGACAGCGGGGAAGTCGTTACGCCATTCGTGCAGGTCGGAACTTACCCGACAAGGAATTTCGCTACCTTAGGACCGTTATAGTTACGGCCGCCGTTTACCTGGGCTTCAATTCGGAGCTTGCACTCCTCCTTTTAACCTTCAGGCACCGGGCAGGCGTCAGACCCTATACGTCGTCTTGCGACTTCGCAGAGCCCTGTGTTTTTAGTAAACAGTCGCCACCCCCTGGTTTGTGCCCCCGACCAATAGTTGCCTACTAATCGGGCCTCCTTCTCGCGAACTTACGGAGGTATTTTGCCGAGTTCCTTAAATGTGGTTCTCTCAAGCGCCTTGGTATTCTCTACCAGTCCACCTGTGTCGGTTTAGGGTACGATCTCATGGAGGGCTATTTCCAGGAACCTCTAAACGGCCTTCCCAATCCGATAAGGGAAAACAATCTTCGAGATCCGTCACATCCTCCTGGCCCAGGAATATTAACCTGGTTCCCATCGACTACGCCTTTCGGCCTCGCCTTAGGGGTCGGCTTACCCTGCTCAGATTAGCTTTAAGCAGGAACCCTTGGACTTTCGGCGACAGGGTCTCTCACCCTGTTTGTCGCTACTCATGTCATCATTCTCACTAGTGATCTCTCCACCGGATCCCTCACAGGCCGGCTTCATCGAAAACTCCTCGCGTCCAATGTACCGCGAACGGTACTAAGGACGCATGGAGTTATGTCACACTACGCTCTGCTACCATGCACTATGTGCATCCTAGACTTCGGCTCATGGCTTGAGCCCCGTTACATCTTCGCCGCAGGACAACTTATTTAGACCAGTGAGCTGTTACGCTATCTTTAAAGGATGGCTGCTTCTAAGCCAACCTCCTGGTTGTTTTGGTCGTCCCACCTGCTTTCCCACTTAGCCATGAATTAGGGGCCTTAGTCGTAGGTCAGGGTTGTTTCCCTCTCCACAACGGACGTTAGCACCCGCTGTGTGTCTGCCATCTAGTACTCCTCGGTATTCGGAGTTTGGTTAGGATCAGTAAGCCTGTGGGGCCCCATTACCCATCCAGTGCTCTACCCCCGAGGGTATTCGGATGACGCTCTACCTAAATAGATTTCGCAGAGAACCAGCTATCTCCGAGTTTGATTGGCCTTTCACCCCTAGGCACACCTCATCCCGACCTTTTTCAACAGGTGTGGGTTCGGACCTCCAGTAAGTGTTACCTTACCTTCATCCTGGACATGCCTAGATCACTCGGTTTCGGGTCTAATGCATCTAACTCAGTCGCCCTATTAAGACTCGCTTTCGCTGCGCCTACACCTAACGGCTTAAGCTTGCTAGATACACTAAGTCGATGACCCATTATACAAAAGGTACGCTGTCAGGCCTCAAGGGCCCTCCAACTGATTGTAGGCGTTCGGTTTCAGGTACTGTTTCACTCCCCTCGTCGGGGTGCTTTTCACCTTTCCCTCACGGTACTGGTTCGCTATCGGTCAGTAAGGAGTACTTAGCCTTCGAAGGTGGTCCTCCGATGTTCAGACAGAATTTCACGTGTTCCGCCCTACTTAATACGTCCAATCATGCTTCATATACGGGGCTGTCACCCACTATGGCTGTGCTTCCCAACACATTCTATTCACACTCATGGCTCGGCTGGTCCCCGTTCGCTCGCCGCTACTAGGGGAGTATCTGTTGATTTCCTTTCCTCCGGGTACTTAGATGTTTCAGTTCCCCGGGTTTGCTTTTTTAACCCTATGTATTCAGGTTAAAAATACCTGGTTTACCTCATTATTAGCTGCACCGTTCGTCGAAACTTGCGCTTCAACGGTGTGCAATAATAACAAAGTATCAGGTGGGTTGCCCCATTCAGAAATCCATGGATCAAAGCTTATTCTCAGCTCCCCATGGCTTATCGCAGAGTATCACGTCTTTCATCGCCTCTTACTGCCAAGGCATCCACCAAACGCCCTTTTCGCGCTTGATTTGATCCAGAAAAAGCAAGGCTTTTTCAATGAATGAGCCCTTTTGTGTATTAAACCCACTCTAAGATCAAAATGCATACATTGCAGTGCTTGCCGCTGGTTCGCAACAAACACTGTTCGAACAGCATTACTGCTGTTCCGGTTAGTGTACTTGACTTGGAACAAAATAGATTTTCAAGGCGTCAATGGTTCCATGCGGAACCTCAGCCTGTCTGGCAACCTCTTACGCGAGGCGCCTCTATTCTGATGTTGTATCTCTCTATACGATGTCAAATGGCCCGAAGGCCAAGTCGTCCGATTGGACGGCAAAGCAGCGCACTGCTTAACGGTCAAATCGTCTATCTGATGTGATGATGGTGGGTCGAGGAGGACTTGAACCTCCGACCTCACGCTTATCAGGCGTGCGCTCTAACCACCTGAGCTACCGACCCATCTGGTGGAGCGTATCGGGATCGAACCGATGACCCCCTGCTTGCAAAGCAGGTGCTCTCCCAGCTGAGCTAACGCCCCATTAGGTGCGTCCCACTCTGGGTGGAACAAAACTGAAGAGATATGAGGACGGCCTGGCTCTATATATGCCGGCTTTGTATGCCGACTGCTAAGTGTTCCACGAAATTGGCAAGCCAATCTGCTAGGAACATCCTTAGAAAGGAGGTGATCCAGCCGCAGGTTCCCCTACGGCTACCTTGTTACGACTTCACCCCAGTCGCTGAGCTCACCGTGGTCCGCTGCCTCCATTGCTGGTTGGCGCACGGCCTTCGGGTAAACCCAACTCCCATGGTGTGACGGGCGGTGTGTACAAGGCCCGGGAACGTATTCACCGCGTCATGCTGTTACGCGATTACTAGCGATTCCGACTTCATGGGGTCGAGTTGCAGACCCCAATCCGAACTGAGATGCCTTTTGGAGATTAACTCACTGTAGGCACCATTGTAGCACGTGTGTAGCCCAACCCGTAAGGGCCATGAGGACTTGACGTCATCCACACCTTCCTCCCGCTTATCACGGGCAGTTTCTTTAGAGTGCCCAGCCGAACTGCTGGCAACTAAAGATGTGGGTTGCGCTCGTTGCCGGACTTAACCGAACATCTCACGACACGAGCTGACGACAGCCATGCAGCACCTGTCACTTGGTCTCTTACGAGAAAACCAGATCTCTCTGGCGGTCCAAGGATGTCAAGGGTTGGTAAGGTTCTGCGCGTTGCTTCGAATTAAACCACATGCTCCACCGCTTGTGCGGGCCCCCGTCAATTCCTTTGAGTTTTAATCTTGCGACCGTACTCCCCAGGCGGAATGCTTAATCCGTTAGGTGTGACACCGAAGGGCAAGCCCCCCGACGTCTGGCATTCATCGTTTACGGTGTGGACTACCAGGGTATCTAATCCTGTTTGCTCCCCACACTTTCGTACCTCAGCGTCAGTATCGAGCCAGTGAGCCGCCTTCGCCACTGGTGTTCCTCCAAATATCTACGAATTTCACCTCTACACTTGGAATTCCACTCACCTCTCTCGAACTCTAGACTAGTAGTTTAGGAGGCAGTTCCAGGGTTGAGCCCTGGGATTTCACCCCCTACTTTCTAATCCGCCTACGTACGCTTTACGCCCAGTAATTCCGAACAACGCTAACCCCCTCCGTATTACCGCGGCTGCTGGCACGGAGTTAGCCGGGGTTTCTTTACCAGGTACTGTCATTATCATCCCTGGCGAAAGAGCTTTACGACCCTAGGGCCTTCGTCACTCACGCGGCATGGCTAGATCAGGCTTGCGCCCATTGTCTAAGATTCCCCACTGCTACCTCCCGTAGGAGTCTGGGCCGTGTCTCAGTCCCAGTGTTGCTGATCATCCTCTCAAACCAGCTACTGATCGTAGACTTGGTAGGCCGTTACCCCACCAACTATCTAATCAGACGCGGGCTAATCCTTCACCGATAAATCTTTCCCCCGAAGGGCGTATACGGTATTACTCTCAGTTTCCCGAGGCTATTCCGTAGTGAAGGGTATATTCCCACGCGTTACTAACCCGTCCGCCGCTCACCCGAAGGTGCGCTCGACTTGCATGTGTTAGGCCTGCCGCCAGCGTTCGTTCTGAGCCAGGATCAAACTCTCAAGTTGAAAGCATCTTGCGACGCTGTCCTTGACGTTCGAACCTCTGCACATCACCATATGGCCTTACTGAAACCATATGGCGTTTCTCTGTTTATCGTGCTTCAGGTTTTCATAAGAAAACAAGAAACCGTCCAAACAGTGAAGCTGACACTCTATGATCGAACCGAAATTCTAAGAGCGTTGATATACAGACGTTGATCCATCGAACTGAACCAAACCGCCCACATATCTCTTCAGATATATCAATTTCAAACAGCGTAGAGACAAAAGAGACTAGATGCGCCCTAACTTTGTGGCGCGCCCCGCCTCGAATACCTCTGATTTTCTTAGTTGCGTCTCGTTGCCGTGTGGCCCGTTTGGCGCCCCGTTGAGCGCCTCAGCGCCGCCGGTGAGGGGGGTTCTACGGCTACTGACGGGTACCCGCAACCCCTTTTTTCGAGAAAAATGCATTTTTTGTGACAAACCCGATTTTTCCCATGTTTTAGGGGGTTTAGGGCAATTTCAGTACGTGGACGCGGGGTCAGATCGCAATTTTCTTAGGCAGAACAGAAACAGAATATACCAGATTTGGGGTTATCCACAGAGTCTCCCACAAGACTCCCCGCTATCCGGACAGACTCACTGCCTGATTTTGGCCGGAATCGGCCCGATTCACACTTTGTTAACCTTCCATCCGGCGACTCGCCGGGGTGAATCGCCCCGATTCACCCATCGAAAATGCAAGAAGGCCCTGCACTTTGCGTGCCGGGCCCCCGATTCACCGCAGATTTCAGGCTCAGGCCGTCTGTCGCCGCCATCCGGACGATACATAACGGCTCGCCACAAGCCCCAGGATGATCACCAGATAGATGATCGGCTCGATCTGAAAGCCTTTGACCAGCCAAAGATAGTGGACCGCCCCCAGAATCGCGACCGGATAGGTCAGCTTGTGCAGCTTGCGCCATGTCGCGGCACCCAGTTTGCGCACAGACAGGTTGTTCGATGTCAGCGCCAGTGGCACCATCAGCACCAACCCCAGCATCCCGACCGTCACATAGGGGCGCTTGACGATCTCGGTCCAGACACGTTCCCATGTCTGCACATCCAGCACCGCCCAGACGGTGAAATGGGCAAGGATAATAAAGAACGCGCTGACACCGATCGCCCGGCGAAACTTCAGCAGGTTCACGCCCGTCCATTTGCGCAGCGGGGTCACCAGCAGACCCAGCACCAAAAGCTTCAGACCCAGTTCACCATATTCCCGTTCCAGCGCATTGATCGGCTCAACCCCCAAACCACCGGTCAGGGCCAAGTAGAACAACCACGCGACCCAGGCTGCGCATACTATATATATAGTCCACGCTGGGACCTTGCGCAGCGCACTATTCAAACGACCGGCAACATCCATCAGCAGCAGGCCTTTCCATCCTGGATCGGCGGGCATGGCACCGTTCCATAGGAACAGTAGACACAACAATCGCCGGGCTTTGGTTTCAACAGTGTTTGACAGCCCGCGCATTCATAAAACCACTGGCAGGCATCTGTTGCCATCTGCTCAACCTTCGTTGTGCCGCAGTCGGGGCATGTGATTGTCGACATCAGTTCGGTCATGCGCGCACCATTTGAACCACACCGAAAATCAGGATCAGCGCAAAGATCCCCAAAAGCGGCAGCAGAACCAGATCAAGATAACCAACCAACGCCAAAAGCCCAAGCGCGCCCAGCAGCGCCACAAGCGCTGGTGTGAAACAGCAGATCGCCGCGACAAGTGTGCCGATGCCGCCGATCCAAAGGGCTCGGTTCGTCGACATCAAAAGAATTCCGTCAGGTCCATGCCTTCATAAAGGCTGGCCACTTCGTCCTCGTAGCCGTTGAACATCAGCGTATCGATCCGGGGCGAAAACAGCCCGCCGCCGATCCGCCGTTCTGTCGCCTGTGACCAGCGCGGGTGATCAACAGTCGGATTCACATTACTATAGAAGCCGTATTCCCGCGCATTGGCCTTGTTCCAGCTGATCGGCGGCTCCTCATCGGTCAACGTGATCCGCACAATCGACTTGATCGACTTGAAGCCATATTTCCACGGAACCACCAACCGGATCGGTGCGCCGTTCTGGTTCGCAATTGGCTCACCATAAATGCCGGTCGCCATGATCGTCAGCGGATGCATCGCCTCGTCCAGGCGCAGACCCTCTACATACGGAAAATCCAGAACCCGGCGCTGCACGCCGATCATGTTTTCAGGCTGCACGACGGTTTCAAAGGCCACATATTTCGCACCAGACTGCACGCCGACCTTGTTGAGGATATCGGCCAGTTCAATGCCATTCCACGGGATAACCATCGACCAGGCTTCAACACAGCGGAACCGGTAAATCCGATCTTCGACGGTCAAACCGTCCAGCAGATCAGCAAGGGTATAGTCACCGGGATTGTCGACCATGCCATCGACCTTGATGGACCATGGCGATGTCACCAGCTTATATGCGTTCTGGGCCGGGTCACTCTTGCCGGTCCCGAACTCATAATAGTTGTTATAGGTCGTGATTTCTTCCAGCGTGTTTGGCTCCAGCGCATCCTGCGCGGTGGCGGCACCCGCCAGACCAATGGCGCCAAGGCCGACTGTCCCGGCCAATATCTGACGGCGGTTCAGATAGACAGATTTCGGGGTGACGTCAGCGGGGGTTAGATCATTGGTCCAGCGATATGCCATGTAGCTCTCCGTTCAAGCGTGTTCGGATCAGCATATAGGTCAGAAGATCTGAAAAGTGTCTCACGATGCCGCCAGATTATTGAAATGTTCCAGAAAACGAGCGGTTTGGTCACGCCGGATCACAGAACTGTGACTGGAAATCGCGAAACAACGTAGCTTAGGCCGCCCGGTTTTTTCGTCAAGTCAGGTCGGCGGTTTCTCCCGGTGATCCGTGACCTTTCTGCTGCGTAAAAACCACGATGCCAAATGAAGGCATCCTTTAATGGGAGTCTATCAAAATGCTACGCAGAACTTTCTTCGCCATGACCGCCGCCGCAGCCGTTGCAACAAGTGCTTTCGCCATGGGCGAAAAGGATATCGTGGATACCGCCGTTGAAGCCGGCACCTTCACAACACTGGTTGCTGCAGTCGAAGCTGCCGGTCTGGCCGAAACACTGAAAGGCGAAGGTCCATTCACCGTATTCGCACCCACGGATGAAGCATTCGCTGCCCTGCCCGCAGGCACAGTCGAGGGTCTGCTTGAAGATCCAGAAGCACTGGCCGCGATCCTGACCTACCATGTTGTGCCAGGCAAAGTGATGTCGACCGACCTGACCAACGACATGTCAGCGGCAACCGTGAACGGTGCTGACGTAACCATCATGACCGAAGGCGGCGTGATGGTGAACGATGCCAATGTGGTGACCGCAGATGTGGAAGCGTCAAACGGCGTGATCCACGTGATCGACAAAGTCATCCTGCCAGCAAGCTAATTGACAAGTGACGGGGCGGCCATTGGAGGCCGCCCCTTTTTCTATCCAATTCCAATAGGGGGCAAAAATGGCAACTTTCGTTGGCATCGCCACGGGCGACTCGAACTTCAGCATTCTCGTCGCAGCACTTCAATTCATCGACGCAAACCGCGAAGGATCCAATCTGGTTGAGACACTCAACGATCCGGATCAATCACTGACGGTTTTTGCACCAACCAATGCAGCCTTTGGGCTGCTGGCCCAGGACCTCGGGTTCGCAGGGGACAAAACTGATACCGATGCGGTGACCACGTTCCTTGTCGAAAATGTCGACGTGGAAACGCTCAACAGCGTCGTCACCTATCATGTGGCCGGCGGCGCGCTCAGCGCAGCAGACATCGCGGCAGCAGGAACGGTGGGAACGATCCAGGGTGGCAGCATCGGCGCAGGCAGCCTGCCCGCACTGGTCGATAACGAACCCGACCTGACAGACCCAACGCTTGTGGCCACCGACATCGCAGCCGACAACGGCATCCTGCATGTGATCGACCGGGTGCTGCTGCCCATCGATCTTCCCGGCAACTCGCCAAAACCCACAATCGTGGAAATCGCCGCTGGCAATCCCGACTTCAGCATTTTGGTGGCGGCCCTGAAGTACATCGATGCAAATCTTGACGGGTCCGATCTGGTCGGCACACTGTCCGATCCCGCAAATACGTTGACCGTTTTCGCACCCACCAATACCGCCTTCGGCCAACTGGCCGCCGACCTGGGCTTTGACGGTGACACAGCCGACACTGGCGCCGTGACCACATTCCTCGTGGAAAACGTGGATGTCGAAACGCTCAACGCCGTGGTCACATATCACGTCGCCGGTGGTGCATTGACCGCAGCCGATATCGCCGCCGCGGGTTCGGTGGAGACTGTGCAAGGCGGGTCCATCGGTGCAGGCAACCTGCCCGCACTGGAAGATCAAGAACCCGACCTGACGGACCCCACACTGGTATCGACCGATACGCTGGCCCTGAACGGGATCGTCCATGTGATCGACCGCGTCTTGCTGCCCGTCGATCTGCCCGGCAACGAACCGGAGCCGGATCCGACAATCGTCGATATCGCAGTCGGAAATCCCGATTTCAGCATTCTGGTGGCAGCCCTGCAATATATCGACGCCAATCTGGACGGGTCCGAACTGGTCAGCACTCTCAACAACGCTGATGGATCGTTCACCGTATTTGCCCCAAACAACGCAGCCTTCGGGCAACTGGCGGCCGATCTGGGCTTTGACGGCGATGTCACCGATACTGATGCCGTCACCACATTCCTTGTTGAAAATGTCGATGTGGGTACGTTGAACGCGGTTGTGACCTATCACGTGTCTGGCGGGGCGCAGACGGCGGCGGATATTGCCGCAGCTGGCAGTATCCAGACCCTGCAAGGGGGCGAAATCGGGGCAGGCGAACTGCCGACCCTGACCGATCTGGAACCGGATCTGATCAACCCATCGCTGGTTGCGACGGACATCGCAGCTTCAAACGGGATCATCCATGTGATTGACCGGGTTCTGTTGCCTGTCGATCTGCCTGGCAATGATGCGCCCAGCATTACCGATATCGTGGCCGCCTCTGGCGAAGGGTTTGACGACAATCCGGCGGATTTCGATATCCTGCTGGAAGCGGTCAAAACCGCCGGTCTTGCCGAAACACTTGCCGACGCCAATGTGGACCTGACCGTCTTTGCGCCCACCGACGATGCATTCGTCAAACTGGCGCAGGATGTGGGTTTCCACGGATCGGACGAGGCTGGCGCATGGTCTTATCTGGTGGATGTGCTGACGGTCGTGGGCAAGGGTGATCCGATCCCGCTTTTGACCGATGTGCTGACCTATCATGTATCGGGTCAGTCGCTGCAAGCCAGCCAGGTGCTGGGTTTGGACAACATCGAAACCCTGCAAGGCGGCACAGTCGAAGTGTCTGGCACAACGCTGATCGACAATGATCCGGATACGTTTGACGCCAACCTGATCGCAACTGACATTCAGGCCAATAACGGCATCGTCCATGTGATTGATGAGGTTCTGATCCCCGTCGACCTTTTGGCCGGTGATAACGTTGACCTGAAAATCGGGACCGACGGGCGCGACTACATCCACACCGGGCGCGGCGACGATTTTGTCAGCGGCAAAGGCGGGAACGATTACATCCTGCTGGGCAGCGGTAACGATGTCGGCCTGGGCGGTGATGGGCGTGACCTGATCAGCGGCTGGCGCGGCGATGATCATATCGACGGCGGCGCAGGCAATGACCGGCTCTATGGCGGTAAAGGCAACGATGTGGTCAAGGGCGGCACAGGCCACGACCGTATCTTCGGCGGCAAGGGCGACGACATCATCGAAGGTGGCGAAGGTCGCGACGTGATGTATGGCGGGCGCGGTGCCGATACATTCATCTTCACCGAAGGTGACGGAAACGACAAGATCCGCGACTTCAACGTGCATGTGGATCAGATCGACCTCAGCGATTACGGGTTCGACAGCATCGAAGATCTCGACATCTCGGGCGGCTGGTCCGGCACCCATATCGATCTGGGCGATGGCAACAGCATCGACCTGTCATGGGTCCGGTCCTGGAGCCTGACCGAGGATAGCTTTATCCTTTAACCCAACCCATGCCCGGCCACACTGTTGGCCGGGCATTTTTTTTGTCTTGGCAACGCGATTTGGCGATTTGGGACAACGCCCGTAAACTATCGGTATTCTTTTAATTGCCGATGTTAGTATAGGTGCTGTTTTGACCATCACGTTAGACAACTACGAAACCTTCCGCATTTCTGTCACCATGGGCCAGCACGAAGTCAATTTCTTCGCGTTTAATGGTCTGCCCCGCGAAGAGGTCGCAACCCAAATCCGCGAGATGCAGCCCTTTTTCGACCGGATGCCACCGGTCCATGCACTTGCAATTGCCCCGATTTTTCTGCTGGTTGGCCGCCCATCGGGTGGGTCCGGCGGTGGCACCTATCCTGACCTGACCCGCTTGCGTGCCAGAAACGAGGCCAACCGTGCGCGCAATGATGCCGCATGGGGCGCCCCATATGACGTGTTGGAAGCCGCCATTGCCGCATATGGACGTCACGATGGTGGTCGGCGGTTGCATGTGATCCCGTTGGAACGATGGCAACGCCCTGCCCGGGCGACAACGGTGATCCATGAATGCGCGCACGGTGTTGATCACAAGTTTCATCTGCATCGCAGGCGTCATCCGCATGATCCGTTGCGTCCCGGACCGCTCTTCGCGGTGAGCGAATTCCCGACGCAACTGCCTGGGCAGGCCTGTGGCCATGGCAGCGCGCTGAACAGGGCGGTGGTGAATGCCTATGTGTCGATGACAATGGGCTTTCGCGGGGTCAGCACAGCGATGCGCCGGCAGATCATCAACAACTTCCGAAACAGCGATGCGTTCATCAACGTGCAGGACAGTTGGTGGCAAGGACGCTTTCCCGGATTGATCTGAAGGCAAGGTCAACTAAGGTCGGTCAGATCAGAACAGGTCCACGCGAAAGACAGGCCCCATGTATATTGAACCCTTCGGCGTCGAAATCTGGATGAACGAATGGGAGTTCAAATGCGAACTCAACCTCGCTGAAACCTGCGTGGAAAGCCTGACCATCGCCGAACTGATGGACCTCGCTGGCAAGAACGGCAGCGATCTGTCCGACATTCTGGCGATGAAAATGACCTATGGCGAAATCCGGGGGTCCGAACGGCTGCTGCGCGCCATCGCAAATCTGTACGACCGGCAGTCGCCTGAAAACGTGATCGTCACCCATGGGACCATCGGGGCGAACATGCTGGTCCACAAGACGATGATCAGCCGGGGCGACCGGGTTGTGGCCGTGGTGCCCACCTATCAGCAACACTATTCCATACCCGCCAGCCTCGGGGCAGATGTGCAGCACCTGCACCTGCGCGAACAGGACGGATTCCTACCAGATCTTGACGCCCTGCAGGCGCTGGTCACGCCCGACACCCGCATGGTCGCGATCAACAATCCCAACAACCCCACCGGCGCGCTGATCGACCGACCCATGCTGGAAGACATCGCCGCCATCGCCCGCGCCGCCGACGCATGGATTCTCTGTGACGAGGTCTACCGCGGCATCGACCAACAGGGCAGCGGCACCACCGCATCGATCGCCGATATCTACGAAAAAGGGATCGCCACCGCCGGCATGTCCAAGGCGTTTTCGCTGGCCGGTCTGCGGCTCGGCTGGATCGCCGCACCGAAGGAGGTGATCGAGGCCGTGTCGATCCACCGCGACTACGACACGATCTCGGTCGGCAAGATCGACGACCATTTCGCCACCATCGCCCTTGAAAACCATACCCGCGTGCTGGAACGCAGCCAGGCGATCACCCGCGGCAATCTGGCGACACTGGCAGCCTGGGTAGACAACGAACCCCGGATCAGCTGGGTCAGACCACGGTCAGGCACCACAACGCTGCTGAAATATGACCTGCCGATGGAGTCCCGCGATTTGTGCGTGAACCTTCTGAAAGACACCGGCGTGATGTTCACCCCCGGATCGGCCTTCGGCATGGAAGGCTACGTGCGGATCGGGTTCGCCAACCCGCCAGAGGTGCTCAAGGAAGGGCTGGCGCGGGTCTCCGACTTCCTCGCGCGTCAGACCTAGGCGCGGTTCGGGTTCAGCTCCTGCTGCCACGCCTCAACCGCATCCAGCGGATAGATCAGCATCAGCGTGCTTAGCGCCAGACTGTCACGGGCAATGAACGCCGCCGACAATTCCAAGGCCGCCACCATGCCCACCACATGCAAGGTGCGCATCGCATAGGCCCCAAAAAACCCGCCCATCATCCAGATATAGTCAGCCACGGCGTTCAGGACACTATCACCATGGTATCCGGCGTTGATTGTCGTGGACCGGAACGCATTCAGCACGAAATCGGTATGCTCGATAATCTCCCAACCGATCCCGGTAATAACGGCGACGGCAAACAGGACGGCAAAGCCAACCCAGGGAAACAGCAAGCGGCCCAATAGCGCAATCAGAACACCGTGCAGAATATGGCTGAGCGTATACCAATCTGCGATATGCTGCGAATTGCCGCCGTCAAAAACGGAGCCGACCCACAGCTTCACCTCACCGCAGGTGCAGATCAGCGGCTGACCCCAGAGATAAAGCGTTCCGGCGATCAAAGGCACACCGAGCAGTGCAAAAAGATAAAGCAATCTGTGAGACATCTTGAAAATCATATCTGGTTATCGGTCCGCGCCACCTAACCCATGGGATGAGATCATTTTGCGGCCTGAATGCGGTATGATGTAGGCGTCGGCGCGCAACGTTCGGTAGTGTTGCGCGACCCCCCGGAATTGGCGGGCGGCCCTAACCACGCGAATCATCCGTTAACACTAGCGTTTCCTGCAAAAATGGTCGGTCGGCATCGCGTCGGCAAAACGTCGGACTTGCGTCGGACCCCTGAGCGGCAATTTGCGGGGTTAAGGCAGCGCACGGTGGAAGTGTGAATGTGGTGTTAAGGATCTGTTGCAATTGCAGGCTGAGGACTTTGACACGGCCGCTGGAAATACACAGGCTGCTTTGCGGACTAACCAGACCTTTGCGCTTTTACACCCAACGACCATTTGGTTCGCATAGCGATGGCGTTACAACGTTGCAACGTTAAGGAGCTATAAGAGATCTACATTATTCTGCTGCGACATTACTGGATACTGATCCGTCCGATGTGTTGGTGACTGAGGTGAGAAAGGACCTCACTTCATCCTGCAGTTCCTGTAGCGCCGGTTGTTCCAAAGGCAGGTGTGAGCCATTTGTCAATTCCCGGAGTCGCTTATCACCCCTCACACGACCAAACGCCGGATTACTGAGTGCCGTCGGAGTCCAGGCGTCGGCACCGGGATGAACGAGAAGCAGTGGGCAATGTAGATGGATCGTAGATGCTTTTCTGGCGTGTATCTTTCGGAAGAACCGGGATGGTACCCGCAGCCGTCCCAGCATTGGATCACTCGAGAAATAGTCACGCATTGCGGGATCGTCCGTCATCCTGTTCATTGGTGCAATGAGCCAGAGAGGCATCGCCACACGGTCAACAATCCAAGGCATCAAGCGAAAGCCCAACAACGTTGCGAGGCCGAGCCAACGCCAGCGTGCGGCACGGATGAAGATGCTAGGATCACCCATATCCAGAAGTGTGGTTGCGATGACCCCTGACACATTCCGCGAAGCTTCTGCGGCAAAAACCGCTGTCATTCCGCCCAATGAGAGACCCATAAGGACCACGTGGCCGGTACATTCGTCTGCCAAATCCGCAACAACAGCCGGCCATTCTTCATACTCCCACCGAAAGCCCTTTGCAGGTTGTGTCACACCATACCCAGGCAAATCTGGCGCGAGGATACGCCAACCCAGTTTTGCAGCGAACGCGGCAAATGGGGCAAGGACGCGGCCATTTCCACCCGCGCCATGGACAAGGATCAGCGTGCCTTTCGTGGGACCTTCCGGTTGCCACTCATCAATGTGGATGTGATGACCGCGGATGGACCGCCAGGTTTCGACCGGTTGACCTTCAAAATTGATATAGAACCGCTCGGCAAGGATGTCGCGGTACTGCGACCATGATTTAGAGCTTTCATAGGTGTTCACAATCTGGGTTCCTTTGTTTTGATACCCATGATATTGAGTTTCTGCTCAGATTTTCTACTCGGGTTTGGAGATCCGACGATGACGGCAGCACGGCGACGCCAAACCATTGTTCGCAAACCAAAACAAGGCCGCTCAAAAGCGACTGTCGCCGCCATCTTGGAAGCTGCGGCTCGGATTCTCGCCAAAGACGGTTGGGATGGGTTCAACACCAACGTGATTGCAAAACGCGCTGGCGTCTCTATCGGATCGCTTTACGAATACTTTCCGAACAAGCAGGCGCTTGTGGACGCGATTGCAGACGATCACTTGGCAAAAGGTGAGGCGCTTATGTCAGCTGCCTCCACTTCATTCGTACCAACTTCCGAGCCAGATGATATCGTGAAAGTCCTCGTCAATGGCATTGTCGAATTGCACAAGGACGATCCTAGCCTGCATCGCGTGCTGTCATCTGAGGTGCCGATTTCACCGATGATCCGCAAACGGGTCGAAATACTGCGCAGCACAGCCATCGAAAGCTTGGCCGGGGCCCTCAAGCATCACATCGGTCAGAACCGCATTGCTGCCCAGTTGCTTTTTGACGTAGCAGACGCATCCGTTCATCGATGGTTTATTGAAGATGATGGCACGTTGGCCACGCCAGAACGGCTCGCCGAACAGCTTCAGTGCATGATGCGTTTCTATTTGGATGGCCTGCGGGAGCGCCGCTGAACAGGGATCGATTGGCAGCGATGCCGGCACTCCCGCCATTCGATCACAAAGCAGCATTTGGCACTTTGGGCTCAATGCCGACTTTCACGAAACAACATTCCCAAAGAACCGTGAAAAAAAGGCGCCCGAAGGCGCCCTTGCTTAGTGTACAACCGCGTCGTCTGGCCTTGGCCTGTTCGAGGCGGAGAGCCGGTCGCCGACGATCAATCCATCCGCACCGGCGCTGACACTGATCGTGTCGCCGTCCATGACATCACCGGCCAGGATCATCTCAGCCAGTTGGTCCTGGAGCGCGCGCTGGATCACGCGCTTCAGAGGACGGGCACCGAAGACCGGATCGTAGCCTTCGTCGGCCAGCCATTTCAGCGCGGCCTCGTCGAGGTTGATCGTGATGTTCCGCCCGGCGAGCCGTTTCTCCAACCGCTTGAGCTGGATCGTGACGATCCCGGCCATGTCTTCGCGGGCGAGCCTGTCGAAGATCACCGTTTCGTCCAGACGGTTCAGGAATTCGGGCCGGAAATGGGCGCGGACCGCATCCATCACATCGCGCTTAGCCTCTGACGCATCGGCCCCGTCGGGGAGCTGGCTCAGCGCCTGCGCCCCGAGATTCGATGTCAGGATGATCAGCGTTTGCTTGAAGTCCACTGTGCGGCCCTGACCATCGGTCAGCACGCCGTCATCAAGGACCTGCAGCAGGACGTTGAACACGTCCGGGTGCGCCTTTTCGACCTCGTCAAACAGGACGACCTGATAGGGACGACGCCGCACAGCCTCGGTCAGCACCCCGCCTTCGTCATAGCCGACATAGCCCGGAGGCGCGCCGATCAGACGGGCGACCGCGTGTTTTTCCATGAATTCCGACATGTCGATGCGGACCATCGCGCTGTCATCGTCAAAGAGGTATTCCGCGACCGCCTTGGTCAGTTCTGTCTTACCGACGCCGGTTGGCCCAAGGAACAGGAACGACCCCAGCGGCCGGTTTTCATCGTTCAGACCGGCACGGGCGCGGCGGACCGCGTTGGCGACCGAGGTGACGGCGGTTCTCTGGCCGATGACCCGCTTGCCAAGCTCTTCTTCCATGCGCAGCAGCTTTTCACGCTCGCCTTCCAGCATCTTCGACGTTGGAATACCGGTCCAGCGTTCGACGACTTCGGCGATCTGTTCGGGGCGCACGGCCTCTTCGACCATCAGGTCGTCGTTTTCTTCCGCCTCGGCCAATTGCCGTTCCAGTTGCGGAATGACACCATAGGACAGCTCCCCGGCTTTCGCCAGATTGCCCTCGCGCTTGGCGATATCCAGATCGGCGCGGGCGCGATCCAGCTTTTCCTTGACCGCGCGCGTCCCTTCCAGCTTGTCGCGTTCGGCCTGCCATTTCGCGGTCATTTCCGATCCGCGGTCCTGCAGGTCGGCCAGTTCCCGTTCCAGCTTTTCAAGCCGGTCGATGGAGGCCTTGTCGTCCTCTTTCTTGAGCGCCTCGGCTTCGATCTGCAATTGCAGGATCTGGCGGTCGAGCGCGTCGAGTTCCTCTGGCTTGCTGTCTACTTCCATGCGTAGACGGCTGGCCGCCTCGTCCATCAAGTCGATGGCCTTGTCGGGCAGGAACCGGTCGGTGATGTAGCGGTGCGAGAGGGTCGCGGCGGCCACCAAGGCCGCATCAGCGATCCGCACACCATGGTGCAGTTCGTACTTTTCCTTGATCCCGCGCAGGATGCTGACGGTGTCCGTGACGGTCGGTTCCTCGACCATCAGTGGTTGGAACCGGCGCGCGAGGGCGGCGTCCTTTTCCACGTATTTGCGGTATTCGTTCAGGGTGGTGGCCCCGACGCAGTGCAACTCACCCCGCGCAAGTGCAGGTTTGATCAGGTTGGCGGCATCCATCGCGCCTTCAGACGCGCCGGCACCGACAAGCGTGTGCATTTCGTCGATAAACAGGATGATTTCACCGGCGGCGGTTTCGATTTCCTTCAGGACGGCCTTCAGCCGTTCTTCAAACTCGCCCCGGTATTTGGCACCGGCGATCAGAGCCCCCATGTCGAGCGCCATCAGTTTCTTGTTGCGCAGGGATTCCGGCACATCGCCGTCGATGATGCGCAGGGCGAGACCTTCGGCAATCGCCGTTTTACCCACGCCGGGTTCACCGATCAGGACCGGGTTGTTTTTGGTCCGGCGCGACAGGACCTGCATGGCGCGACGAATTTCTTCGTCCCGGCCGATGATCGGGTCGATCTTGCCTTGCTCGGCTGCTTCGGTCAGGTCGCGGGCGTATTTTGCCAGGGCTTCGAAACTATCCTCTGCCGTCGCACTGTCTGCGGTCCGGCCTTTGCGGATGTCGTTGATGGCGGCGTTCAGTGCCTTGGCGGTCACACCACCAGCATCCAGCGCATCCTTGGCCTTTGATTTCACAACAGCCAGCGCGGTCAGCAGCCGTTCAACAGGGACAAAGCTGTCGCCTGCCTTCTTGGCGATCTGTTCAGCCTCGTCGATGACCTTGGCTGTGGTGTTGTCCAGATAAACTTGAGCCGCATCGCCGGTGACCTTGGGCTGTTTGGCCAATGCGGCCTCAACCGCGCCCATCACGGCAGGGGCATTGCCATCTGCACGGGTGATCAGGTTCGATGCCAGCCCTTCTTCATCATCCATCAAGGCTTTGAGTAGGTGTTCGGGGGCGAATCTCTGATGATTCTCACGCATTGCGATCGTCTGAGCGGCTTGTACGAATCCGCGCGACCGCTCGGTGAACTTGTCTAAGTTCATGGGTCTCTCCTTTGTTAAGCGCCCGATTTGGCGGGTGCCCGGCTTGGCGGCACACCCTGTTTCTGGGCCTCAAGGCCTAGATGGGGTCGGTAACGTTGCGTCGCAAGTCCAAAGGTATGGAATTCCATACGGGGGAGGTTTTCGGGCGTTTTCCCCGCGATTTCCAAAGCGCTTTGGGCCATATAACAGCCATGGAGGAAACGAAGATGACCCAGGTGATCATGACCACGGAGGGGGCGACGCTGACAATGCAGCTTTTCCCGCTCAGCCCCGATGCTGTGCGCCGTCTGCGCGGCCCGGAGGTCGCCACGGACACCAAGGTAAAAGAGCCTTCAAAGAATAACTAGACCGCCACTCACCGTTGATCCTGCTTTTCATGCCCACCCCCATGCGAGCAGGATGACAAAGGCGCAGCCCGGGACGGCTGCGCCTTTTCATTTTGTAGTACTGCTCAATCGGATCAGTTTGTAGTGAACGGGTCACCGTCACGTCCCTCGGGCCCGGACGGGGTGGGATAAAACGGCGCCGCCCCGCCATCAGGATCAGGTCCGCCCTTGGCGCCACGGTCTGGATCGACGACCAGATCGGTCTGCAATCCGCTCGACGTCTGTATATCGGCCTGGGTTTCGCCAGCTTCTGTACGACTGACCGGGGTTGTCAGCGGATCAACATCTTCGGGGCTGACAAAGCTGCCGCTTGTTTCAACGACGGGGGCTTGCAAGGTATCTGTTGACCGTTCCTCGATCGTGCTCATCTCGGTATTTTCGGGCGCGGCGGGAGCACCAACCGTCGTACCTGTTGGTTCCTGGCTTGCCCACAAAAGGGCTGCGAGAATGGCAATGGTCGCCACGCTCAGCACGCCGAAAATGAACATCGGGTGCTGGGTTGGGCCTTGATTTTCGGTCACACTGGACATGGCAATCTCCTGTATCTGAGTTCACCGAAACAACCGTTGGCATCTGCGGTGGTTCCCTAACCAAATTGCCGCACCCAGCCTTTCGCCTTAATTCATCAAGCGCCGCGCACGAGCGCGCACCGAAGCGGCCTTATCATCCGCGGCGCGTGCCAGCACCGCCTCAGCATCCGGTGCCCCCAGCCGCACATAGGCGTCCAACGCCCAGGCCCGCACCATTGGTTTGTCATGGGTCAGATAGGGCGCCACCACCTCTGGAGGCAAACCAACCGGGACATGCTGAACCGATTGCAGAAGATGCAGGGCGACTTCCCAATGCAGGTCGCGCGCCAGCAAATCGCTTGGGTGAGCGATGTCGTGACCCGCCTCATAGGCCGCTTTCAGCACCCAGGATGCAGCCCGCGCCGTTGTTTCATCAAGGTCCCGGCAGGCGGTCAGTAACGCATCATAGTCGGCAGGCGCGAGTTGATCTGCTACCGCCTTGAGCGTCGCGGTCGTCTTTCCGTCCCATGTCTGGAAAACCGTCATCATGTCCATGGCCGCAGCATAGCGCGATTGCACCTGCCCCGCCCAGCCGTTAGACCGCGCCAAACCGTTTGAAGGAGCCCCAGATGTCCGATGACCGCCTGATTGTTGCGATGGATGTTCCAAATGTGCTCGCCGGGCTCGATCTGGCCGAAGCACTGGGTGACAAGGTCAGCTTTTACAAGATCGGGCTGGGAATGCTGACGGGCGGTGGCCTTGCGCTGGCCAATGAGCTGAAACAGGACCACGGCAAGCGCATATTTCTCGACATGAAATTCTTTGACATCGGCGCCACGGTTGAAGCTGCCGTGCGTGGTGTTGCCCAGTTTGATCTGGATTTCCTGACCGTTCACGGCGATCCGCATGTGGTGCGAGCGGCACGCGAGGGTGCTGGTGGGTCTGACATGAAGATACTTGCCGTCACGATCCTGACCTCGCTTGACCGGGCCGATCTGGATGCCTCCTGCATCAAGGCCGGGGATGTGGCTGATCTGGTGCAGGAACGGGCCGGGATTGCCCTGTCCAACGGGGCGGATGGTGTCATCTGTTCCCCGCAAGAGGCTGGATTGGTCCGCGCCCTGCCCGAGGCTGACGGCAAACTGATTGTCACGCCGGGCGTGCGCCCGGCCGGGGCCGATCTGGGCGATCAGAAGCGGGTGATGACCCCGGCACAGGCGATTGCCGCCGGGGCCGATCACGTCGTGGTGGGGCGCCCGGTCTGGCAGGCAGCCGATCCACGGGCGGCGGCCAACGACATTCTGGCCGAATTGCGATCACCGCAAGCGACATTTCCTAATCATTAATCGGGAACCAATCCGACGCTCGCGCATTTACGATGTGATACAAGCGACGGAGGGTGTCCCATGCATATTAAGAACTTACGCTACAATGCTGCCAATGGCGTGTTCCAGGCTTCGGTCGATATTGAACGATTTGGTCGCACTTTTCGTTATCCCTGCGAGATTGCCGGACCACAAAATATGGAAAGGGCGGCTGTCATCGACAGATTGCGTCACAAAGCTCTGCAAATGTCTGACACGCCACTTTGACGAACCCCGATCAAGTCCGCAACGCGCTACCCTGTCCCGGTCGGTTGCGAAACCTGCTTGATCAAGACTGGCCCGACGCCTTGTGCGCCGGGCCTTTTTTGTCGTTAAGAACCCCACCGTGGGTAAGGTGGGGTTTCACCCCACCTAATCGTTGATATCGGTATCCCAGATTTTCACCTGGCCCTTTTCCAGCCCGAACACCTTGCGCATGACGATATAGGCGGCCAGCGAAAGGGCGGCGAAGATCACCAGCGTCAGGGCCAATCCAGAGGCTGATATGCCCAGCAGGATCAGGAGTCCCACGACCCCGGCCCCGATGGCGAAGCCCAGAAAGATGTAACCGGGGATCAGGACTTCGAGTGTTGCCAGCACCAGCGCGCCGGACATCCAGACCCACCATTCCGTCCAAAGTGGCATCAGTTCCTCCCTTTCAGCATCTTGAAGGCATCGGCAAAGGCGTCAACCGCGTTGGCCGGCAACACAACCGTCTGGCTGCCATCGCTGGCACCAAGCTTGCTAAGCGCCTCAACCTGTTTCAACGCAACCTGATACTGGGCGGCCTCCAGACCGTTTTCCGCGATGGCCACAGCGACCACCTGCGTCGCATATGCTTCGGCATCCGCCAAAACCCGCCGCGCCTCGGCGTCCTGCTTGGCGGCATAAAGCTCCGCATCGGCCTGCAGCTCGACCGCCCGCTTTTGACCTTCCGCCTCGGTCACCTGCGCGCGGCGGGCGCGTTCGGCGTTCAGCTGCTGCAGCATCGCCTGACGGGTCGCCTGATCAAGGTTCACGTCAAGGATTTCGGCGCGCGTCACCTCGATCCCCCAGTCATCGACCTGCTGTGCGACCTGATCACGCACCGCGTCAATCAGGCTGGCCCGGTTGGCCTGTACCTGATCCAGTTCCATCCGACCGATCTCGGACCGGACAATACCGGCGACAGTTGTCGAAATCGCGCCATCGACATCACGGATCCGGTAAACCGTCTTTTCCGGCTCGATGATCCGGTAGAACACGCTTGTTTCCACCTGCACCAGCACGTTGTCGGACGTGATCGCATCCTGCGTCATGTTGGGCAGCTGGCGTTCCAGCACCGACACTTTGTGGCGTACCCGGTCCAGAAACGGCACGATCAGGTTGATCCCCGGCCCCAACACGGCACGCAGACGGCCAAACCGTTCGACCACGTATTTCTCGGACTGCGGTACGATCCGTACCGCAGCCATTGCGCAGATGATAAGAAACACTGCGAGTATGAGATAGAGCAGGTTTTGCCCCAGGAATTCAGCGATCAGTTCTTCAATCGGCATGTATCTGTCCCTCTATTGTTATGAAGGACAGATAGTTACACATCACGCCGCTTTCAATGTATGCGAATGTATACCGTTGATTTTAAAGCGTTCTGCGACAGTTGTGCCGATCGCATCCGCCGTTGCCGGGCTGAGGGTCCAACCAAGGTGCCCATGCCCTGTATTGTAGAACACGCGGTCACTTTTTCCGGGTCCCACGCGCGGCATCATATTGGGCATCATCGGGCGCAGTCCGGCCCATGGCACGCAGTTTTCGGTGGACACATCGGGGAAGTGTTCCTCACACCATTTCACCAAAGGACGCACCCGCCGTTCAAGGATATCGCGGTTTTCGCCGTTGAATTCCGCCGTCCCTGCGATCCGCAGCCGGTTCTTGCCCAGACGGGATGACACAATCTTGGCCTTGTCATCCAAAAGCGATGTTGTGGGCGCCGCCGCCTGACTGGCCGCGTCATCCAGATTGACCGTGATCGAATACCCTTTGACGGGATAGATATTCACCCGGTCGCCCAGCATCTGGGCAAACTTGCGGCTGGCCACCCCTGCCGAGACGACAATGCTGTCATACCGTTCCTCATGCCCGCATTCGACATAGACACCGTCATCGCGCACATGCAGGTCGGTCACCGGTGCGCCCAGTTTGAACTGCACACCCTGCTTTTTCAGCCAGTCGGCCAACCCCATGGTGAATTTGTGGATGTCGCCGGTGCTGTCGCTTTCGGTCCAGAAGCCGCCGATGATATCGCCGCGCAGGGTCGGTTCGCGAGCCATGACCTCATCCACGGTCAGTTCGTGCCGCTCAAGCCCGCCTTCCGCCAGCAATCCGTTGACCATGCGAGCGTGCTTGAGGTCTTTTTCCGTCTTGTAGAAATGCAGGATACCGGCCGGGCTGAAATCGAAATCAACGCCGGACTTTTCCGCCATTTCGGCCAGTCCAGCACGGGCGGCTACGGCCATGGCTGCGGTTTTGGTCGTGTTGGTTTTGTAGCGGGGGATATTCGCCAGAAATTCGGTCATCCAGCTGACCTTGTGCCAGCCGGGACGCGGGTTGACGAACAAAGGCGCATCGCCCTGCAGCATCCATTTGATGCCTTTCAGAACGGTCGACCACTGGTTCCAGACCTCGGCATTCGACGCGCTGAGCTGGCCACCATTGGCAAAGCTGGTTTCCATCCCGGCGTAACGCTGACGGTCGTAAACCGTCACGTCGAACCCGCGGACATGCAGTGAATAGGCTGTGGTGACACCGGTAATCCCGGCACCCAGAACGGCAATATGAGGCATGGTCATCTCCTAACCATTCGCGCTTGCGCGCTGCCCCCACCGTGTTTGGGCCTGAGAGATTCACCACCTTGGTGGCTTGCTCCTCCGGCGGGCCTTGCGGGCCACTCTGCGGCGTGTTGCACCCCAACCGGTCCATTTGCCTGAGAGTGACCGGGGCGGTTGCTCCTTCGGCGACGGACGCTTGCGAATCGGGCCGTTCTCTCCCGGTTGGCGTGTTTCCTATTGGAAACCCTTTAGACGGATTGCGGCATAAAGCAACAAAAATTAATCGGTCCGATATTGATATTTATTCATCTGCAACTCCGCCACATCGCGCCGCGGGCAGCTTCCAAAAAGGCCATGCAGAGGGCAGCTTCCAAAAAGACCACGAAGTGAGACCCGGTTCGCGTCCAACGGACTGTCCAAGACTAACACAGGCTGCTTTGCGCGACAAAAGCCGCCTTATGCAGTTGCGGCAATTTCTGATGCAAAAAAATGCTTGTGCCTGCAACTTGGGATCAGGACACATAACCAGTCGATGACGGTTGTGGCGAGAGCGATTGCGGAGAGGAAGACTTTTGGGCAGCGGTCATGGCGGGTAGCAACGCGTCGTCAGTCCTCGAGCCTGCCGGGACAAAGAAGCTGATTGGTCGCACGAATACAAAGTTGCATGCCGTGTGTGACGGCAAGGCCCGTCGTAATCTGGGCAAAGATACCTCTCTCGGCCCAACGCTTCCAGCGATTGTACAGCGTCGTGTGCGGGCCATACTATTTTGGCGAATCGCGCCATCGTAAGCCATTACGATTGGTGCAGACAAAGCCTCTCAAGACACGCCTGTCGTCCTCGCGTGGCCAGCGATAGCCAATCCGGTAGTTCATATCCAAGTCACCAGCTTCACGACTGCCCTGCTTCCCCAACAAGATCGAAACTTCCGCGGCCCACTTTGCTATGTCATAGTTAATTGACAGGGATGCGGGTATCGACGACCCAAGGCTGCTGGAATTGTAGGTGGAGCAAACGCTTTACCTTAAGAACGATAATAACCGGGTGAGGGGCGGCCATTTATGTGTGCAGATTTTCGACAGGTTTTGAAGAACGAGACACAGGCGGACCATGAGCGTGTCGATGGGCTGATCTCGTTGATCGATCTTGCGACATTCGATGGCTTTGTACGCTTTCTCGCCATCCATCAGAGTTGTTTCCGCGTTATGCGTGACCTTGTGACGACTGAAAGTGACGCATGGAGCAGCCTTGATGAGATGGTGCGCCGGATCGACGCCGACTTGGCAACGATGGGCACATCAGCGACCACAGCTGTCGTATCGGATATTCATAAGCCAGATAGGCTTGCGATCGACTATGTCATTGAGGGTTCTCGTCTTGGCAGCAAGATGCTCAAGCGCAGATGGTTGACAGCGAGCGACCCTATCGTCCGACAGGCAAATGCATATTTTTCGCTTGCGCCGGTGCCTGGTCGCTGGCGAGATGTTTGTGATCAGCTTTCCAACATCCCCGTGCACAGCGAGCGTGCGGGAACAGTTATCGAGGATACCAAGATGCTGTTTGCATTATTTCACGCCGCAGCTTGTGAGCCGGTCGCAGAACAACGTCGGAATGTGGAGCTTGCATCATGAAAAAGCACGACCTCAATGAAGCAACCACGCCGTCCGTGGATCTTACGAATTGTGACCAAGAGCCAATCCATCTGCTTGGGAACGTACAGGCATACGGATGTCTCATCTCGACTTCAGCGGATCTGATGGTCAACCATCTATCAGCCAACTGTGCGGATCTTCTGGGCGTTGAACCGGACGAGGCGGTCGGACGACGGCTGATTGATCTGCTGCCGCCGCAGACCGTTCACGACTTTCGAACGAAGTTGCAGATCAGCAGCAGCGGTGGTGCCGCGATCAGCCGTCTTTTTGGATATGATGTCCAGGGCGACGGAAAGTTATTTGATATTTCCATCCACGTGTCCGGCCAATCCTACGTCTTCGAGTTCGAGGAAAAGATTGTTGGTGAGGATCGCGATGATCTGGCGCTGGTGCAGCCCCTCATCGCGCGTGTGAACAAGAAGGACAATGTCCTTTCCGCCGCGCAAGAAGCGGCGATGGCACTGCAGATCATGTCGGGTTTTGACCGCGTGATGGTTTACCGCTTTGCACCGGACGGGTCGGGCGAGGTGATCGCAGAGCGTCATGCCGCTGGAATGGAGCCGTTTCTGGGGCTCCGCTATCCTGCAAGTGACATACCCAAGCAGGCACGCGAGTTATACAAACGCAGCACGCTTCGCCTGATTGCTGATGTGAACGGGGAAGTATCGCCCATCGTCCCGGAGAAGAATCCCAATGGCGAGGCGTTGGATCTTTCCCTATCGGTCACGCGGGCGGTGTCGCCCATCCACCTTGAATATCTGCGCAATATGGGTGTCGCGGCGTCGATGTCGGTATCCATCCTGAAAGACGGAGAGCTCTGGGGCTTTTTGCATGCCACCACCGCTCGGCCCGGTATGTTGATTATGAACGCAGAACGGCGATCGAGCTGTTCGCGCAGATGTTTTCCTATGAGCTTGAGCGCAAGGTAGAAACCGAAATACGCGAGGAAGAGCGCGACTCGCGCGCATTGCATGACCGCCTTATGGTGCGTTTGTCCGCGGGCAGCGACCTTATCGACAGCTTTGAAGTCATCGCCGACGAATTGTCCCAGATCGTCGCAAGCGATGGTGTCGCCGTCTTTTCCGAAGGGCGCTACACCGCTCGCGGCTCGGCGCCCACGGCTGAGGAATTCAAGCGCCTCGCGCGTTTTTTGAACACCGCGCCGACAGGGACGATCTTTGCCACGAATAGCCTGATCGAAAACTATCCCGATGCAGAGGCCATAGGGGATCGTGTCGCTGGCCTGATTGCCGTGCCGATTTCCCGGACACCGCGGGACTATATCGTATTCTTCCGCCACGAGATCGCGCGTTCGGTCCGATGGGCCGGGAACCCTGAAAAGCCTGTTGAAGTGGGTCCGAACGGTACGCGTTTGACACCTCGTAAAAGCTTTGAGGCGTGGACGGAAATGGTGCGCCACACCGCCGCGCCGTGGTCTGAAAGCGAACTCCGCGCTGCGGAAGCGCTACGGATATCCCTGATCGAGATCGTTCTGAAATTGACGGATGAGGCCAATGCCGATCGCAAGGCCGCCGCGGAAAAACAGGAATTGCTGATTGCCGAACTCAATCACCGGGTTCGGAATATCCTGAACCTGATCCAGGGCCTCGTTTCGCAAAGCAAAGCCGGAACGACGAGTATTGAGACCTATACGAAGGTTCTCGATGGCAGGATCCAGTCTCTGGCCCGCGCGCATGATCAACTGACGCGGCAGGCATGGGCACCGTCCGCTCTGCGGGAGTTGATCGGAGTCGAAGTCAACGCCTTCCTGAATGGCCAGAAGGACCGTTTGGCAATCTCTGGCGACGCACCGATGTTGGCACCGGAAGCCTTTTCAACCATGGCGCTGGTGGTTCATGAGTTGGTGACGAACTCCGCCAAATACGGGGCGCTCACCGACCGCTCTGGCCGTGTCAGCATTGATCTGGAGATCGCCGGCGACGGGGCTCTCCTCATCAAATGGCGCGAGCAGGGCGGCCCCCCGGTGCAGGCGCCGACCCGTCGGGGTTTTGGTTCAACAATCATTGACCGCACAGTTCCGTTTGAACTGAACGGCAAGGTCGAGACGCGTTTCAAGCTGGCAGGATTTGAAGCCGATATCATGATCCCGTCCAAGTTCGTCTCGGAAGGGACACATGCGGAGGTCGAAAGTCCCGACGCAGAGGTGGCAGTAGACACAAAAGGTCGCGGGGCGCTTTCCGGAACGGTCCTTGTTCTTGAAGACAACATGGTGGTCGCGCTTGACGCTTCGGACATCATCACCGCGCAAGGAGCTTCTGCAGTCAAACTTGCCAGTTCGGTTGCTGATGCGCTTGAGATCATCGCAAACGAAGAAATCGCTCTGGCCGTGTTGGATATTAACCTGGGAGATCAAACATCTCTCCCCGTGGCTCAGAAATTGGACGCCATGAAAATCCCGTTCGTCCTGGCCACCGGGTATGGTGATGTCGAAAGCATCCTCACCGAATACCCAAAGGCGCCGGTTGTACAGAAGCCATTCAACTCTGAAAGCTTGCCAAGGGAGATATACAAGGCACTGGCGATGGTTGAGTGAATACAGGGTCTATCTTGAGACGCATCGACGACTGTCTGAAAGTCTGCGTTTCATAGTCCATTCTTTGTTTGAACGGATTACTAACACCTCAATGGCCTGATTTCAGGAGCCGGGCTAAGCGCAGCAGCTGCTCAATCTTGGTTTTGGCCGAAGACATTTGGTGCATCCGCTTTTTGTCGCTTCTCAAACGACCGCTACAGATGCGGTTGGCTTCACGGGTTTGGCCGTTTCCTAAAAAGTTTGCTCAATTTTGCCCAAGCGCTCTGTCAGTGCCATGTTTTCGCGATAGTCGATGGGTATGACAACCATGGCCGGCCCCTTGTGATCCAACGCTGATTTCAGGGCTGACTGCAAGTCATCTGCGTTTTCGCACCTCATACCTTTCCACCCCATCGATTGGCAAAGAGCCATCCAGTCGGGATTGGCAAACGACAAATCCGTGTGAGAGCCGAACTCCTGTTCCTGTTTCCACGCGATCAGGCCGTATTCAAAATCTTCCCAGACCAATATGGTGATGTCCGAGCCGAGCCGACTTGCGGTTTCCATCTCTTGAACATTCATCATGATGTCGGCGTCTCCGACGACAGCCAGAACGCGTGTATCAGGGCGCGCGTGTTTCGCCGCGATCGCACCGGGCAGCGGCATCCCCATGGAACAAAAGCCGTTTGAAATCAGACAGGTACCTGGCTGATGACATTGATAGTGACGCGCCACCCACATTTTATGCGCCCCGACGCCGGATAAGAGGAGGTCGTCCGGCCCCAGAACAGCGCGCACATCAGCCAATGCTTTTTGCGGCCGAATACTTCCTTGTGTGTGATCATCAGCATGCTTTGCGAATTCTGATAACATCTTCTCGCGCAGCTTGGCTTGAGCTGCCACATCATAGGTCGGTGACCCATCCCGCGCGACACGTTCGTTCAATTGCGCCAGACCATGCGCGAGATCGCCCACAACTTCGATATGCGGCTGATAATGCGCATCGCTTTCCGCAGGCAGAAAATCCATATGAATGATATCAAGGTCGCAAGCGGCGTTCCATTTTTCGGGACCGTATTCGACAGGATCATACCCGATGGTAATGACCAGATCAGCGGCATCGATGGCCAGTTGCGGATAATCACGCTGACCCATACCGACCGTGAAGAGACACCGTGGATCATCAAGATCCAGCGCACCCTTGGCCATGAACGTCATCAAGGCACCTATGCCTGTGGTTTCGCAAAAGCGCCGAAGCTCTGCGCTGGCACGGGTGCGGATGGCGCCATTGCCCGCAATGATCAGCGGGCTTTTGGCAGACTTCAATCGATCCCAGGCTTCATCAATTACCTTGTCATCAGGCACAGCACGACGAGCGCGGGCCGCGCGCAAGGGTGTGGCGTCCGTCTCAACGGCGGCAATGTCTTCTGGTAACTCGATGTGACATGCGCCCGGCTTTTCCGTTACAGCCAGTTTAATCGCCTTGTGGACGATTTCGGGGATGTTGTCGGCGTGGTTGACGGCGCATGACCACTTCGTGACGGGCCTGTACATCTCAACCACGTTCATGACCTGATGGCTTTCCTTGTGCTGGCGCGTCAGGGCACCTTGACCGGTGATTACCAGCATTGGAGCGCGATCCATGTTGCCGTCGGCCACACCAGTGATCAGATTGGTGGCGCCGGGCCCGAGTGTGCCCAGGCAGACGCCGACAGTGCCGGTTAGTCGACCGTAAACCTCCGCCATGAAAGCGGCACCCTGTTCATGGCGCGTCAAGATGAACTCAATGGACGAGCTCTCAAGCGACATCATAAAGTCGGCATTTTCCTCGCCCGGCACACCGTAAATGCGGGTTACGCCCTCCTCTTCGAGACAGCGCACGAACAGATCTGATGCTTTCATGAAAGAAGCCTTTCTAGTGGTGGACGAGGTTCTTGAGCGAGCGTCATCCGACGCCTTGTGACAGCATAGCGTCTGCTACTTTTCTGAAGCCAGCGATATTGGCACCCTTGCTATAGTCAACGTGACCGTCGCGGGTTCCTTCCTCAACGCAGGCGGCGTGGATATCAGTCATAATTCCTTCCAGCGTCTCATCAATCTGGTCTGCATCGCTTAACCGGCGCATCCGATCCTGACTGATTTCCAGCCCGGATACGGCAACGCCGCCAGCATTTGCAGCCTTTCCTGGGGCGAAAAGGATGTCGGCCGATCTGAATACCGCCTTTGCGGCCGCCGTTGATGGCATGTTGGCCCCTTCAATGACTGCCAGAACACCGTTGTCGATCAGCATCTTCGCGCTGTCCTTGTCCAACTCGTTCTGGGTCGCGCAGGGCGCAGCAATATCCGCTTTTACCCCCCAGGGGCCTTTGCCCGCTGTCCAATCGCCACCAAACTTGGACACATATGCCTCAAGCGTGGTGCCCTTTTTCGCTTTGTGGGCTCTGACCCAATCGATTTTTTCTTGGGTCAAACCGTCAGGATCGTGAATAAATCCCGCGCTGTCGGACAGTGTGATGACCTTTGCGCCCAGACTTACAGCTTTCTCAGCGGCGTGGGTGGCTACATTGCCTGCGCCCGATATGATGACCGACTTGCCATCCAAATCGTCACTATCGTGCTTCAGCATCTCGGCAAGAAAATAGACGAGACCGTACCCGGTCGCCTCGGTGCGCATCTCGCTTCCGCCAAAAGACTGTCCCTTGCCGGTTAACACACCCTGAAAGCGATTTGTGATCCGACGGTAGGCTCCAAAGAGATATCCGATCTCTCGTGCTCCGACATTGATGTCGCCTGCAGGCACGTCGATGTCGGGGCCAATGTAGCGATAAAGCTGCTGCATGAACGCGTTACAAAACCGCATGATTTCCTGATCTGACCGCCCGGATGGATCAAAATCAGAGCCGCCTTTACCGCCTCCCATGGGCAGGCCCGTCAGTGCATTCTTGAACGTCTGTTCAAAGCCTAGAAACTTCAGCACAGAGGTATTGACCGACGGATGAAACCGCAATCCGCCTTTAAATGGACCAATCGCGCCATTGAATTGGACGCGGTAGCCACGATTGACCTCGATTTCATTGGCGTCGTTCTGCCAGGCCACGCGGAAAGAGATAACCTGCTCCGGTTCAACAAGGCGCTCGAATATATTTGCTGATTTGAATTCCGGGTGGGCATCAATGATCGGTTTGATGTCGTCAGTCACCTCTGTGACGGCTTGGTGGAATTCTGGCTGGTTGGGCGCTCGAGCATCTAGAAAATCTTCGAGACTGTCATAGCCGTCTGCAAGTGAGAATGTCATAATTACGGTCCAATCAGGGAAACATCGGGCGGTCATCGACCAGCCAGGGTGTGGGGCGTCATTCCGCCAGATAAGCTATAGCTGCAGTTTCGCGTTCTCGCCCAATTCAGGACCATGATCGGCAAAGCAGGCTTTCATCAATTCAGACGCCATTTTTTAGATTACCCTTATCGTTCACCAAGAAACGCCATTGGACGCGGACGCATGGATGTCCCAGCGGTCGTCGTGACGATACAAGCCGGAGTGCTGGTCATGATGTCCCAAAATCTATCCCGTTCTCGTGTCATGCACTGTCTATGGCTTGTCTAGCCAAAGCGACGAGACAACCAATCGGTTCCCAAAAAATCCCATTATTTTGTTATAATGCGCTGGACAGGTTGACCAACCCGCGCGTCGGCCAGCGAAAGGTCACGAAACTGAAACTCTTACATCTGCATAAAGTTTGTGGCCTACCTCCAGTGACACGAGCCAACACAGTCTGAGTGCAACTAAACAGGACATCGTGCGGACGCTAATCGAAGCCCATGAAAGTGTACCTACGTAAGGAATCCAAGCAGATGCTGTTCTGTGACTCTTAGTCCAGATAGTGTTTTGGGTTGAACGTGTGGCGGCTGTCGCCCTGCCAGTGCGATCACGTCGGGATGGATATAGCTGTTGCGCGCAATCGACTGTGTATTGTGTAACAAGCTTGCAGCGGCGCTTGCCATGTCCTTGATTGTGGCGTGCCCTTTCAGGGCAACCTCGAAAGCGGCACATGTCCCCGCCCAGGTTCGGAACGTCTTTGCCGTGACACCTTCGGTACCCGCTGCGTCTGCGATGTAATTGTTCAGCACGTCAGAGGTCAGCGTTTGCGGCGCGCCGTCATCGTCAACCCATGTCAATAAGGTGGCGCCCGGCAAGTCATCAATCTTACCGAGAATACGCGCGAGTTTCGCGTCCGTAGTCTTGGTCTTCACTTTCTGACCGCCCTTGGCACGATATTTCAGTATTATTTCGTTGCCCGAAACAGCGATGTGCCGATTGCGCAAGGTCAGCGCACCATAGCTGCCATTTTCTTCAAGGTATTGCGGGTTTCCAATGCGCAACGCCGTCCGATCTATCAGGGTCACAGCAGCTGCAAGAGCAAACTTTTTTTCGCCAACATCTTCTTGCAGATCAGCTTGCAATTGGCGTCGAATGCGGGGGAGGGCGCGGCCGAATGAAGATAGATCGTCGAACTTGGCTTCCGCCTGCAACGTGGTCCAATCGGGGTGATACACATATTGCTTGCGCCGCTTGGCGTCGCGCCCGGTTGCCAATAGATGGCCGTTGGGCAACGGACACATCCAGACATCTTCATAGGCGGGCGGCACTGCGAGTGCCGCAAGCCGCTGCCGTTCGTTGGGGTCTGTGATCAAACTTCCCTTGGGATCCAAATAGGAGAAGCCCCGGCCACGCCGCCTTCGGCTGATCCCCGCTTCACTATCCGGGTAGTAGACCAAACCAGCCGGCGTCACTCTTTGCGTACCTCGGAAGACAACTTCAGCACTTTTGTGCCATCGTCCTGCTTGATTTCAAGCGCCGGATCATCATCTGACCCGTTGCGTGTAACGTCAGATCCTTTGATAGTGCGCGTTATGGATTTGGTATGAACTGCCTCAACAGTACCTTCTGCGGTCCCTTGTCCCCAGTCCCATTTGACTTTGTCACCTGATTGATAGCTCATATCGACTCCTACTTAAGCTACAGATGATAACGCCGCTTCCCGCCAAACGTTCCCATCTTGGCGGCCGGGCGCATGGGAAATTCGGCTTATTCTGTCTGACTTCAGCGCCATGGATCCAAGAGAGGCCTGAACTTGAGAGCGCTTGGCTCCTCGTGTCGCTTTGATCATGCGACGTTCGTACCGTGCGGTGAGGCCGCCTTTCTAGGGAACATGCGGATGTGCCTTGGGACAGGCTCTTTGCATGATGGACGTTTTGGCGAGGTGCACGGGCGGTTCACGGGTCAGAAAGCTAAGGACGGTCAACACAGTATCTTCATCAGACCCGCTGCCGCGCGCGGTTCCATCGATTAGCGCGCATATCCGCCGCTCGCGCAGGTGGTCTTCATGGAAAACAGCGGTTCGGCCAACCGCGAAAGCGCTGTTGGTTCAAGGCAATCCCCCCTGTTCAGATGTCGTGTATATTTACCCATGATCTTGCCCTCCTTGGGGCTAGACGGATCGGAGGTCCGCGCCGGTGATTTCGGCGGACGCGACCAGTTTTTGAACGAATTTCTGGGCTTGCCGTGCCCATGATGCCTTTTCCATGGCCTCGGCGATTTTTGGTTTCACTGCCGCAAAAGGAAGCACGGCCCCAAGGGCCACGGCATCCATACGCACGATATGCCAGCCATGGCGGGTCAGGATCGGTTGGGGTGTGACTTCGCCCTCGTCCAGACGGCGCAGGATGGCTTCGAACTCGGGCACGGTGTCGCCCGGCCCAAGCTGGCCAAGGGTGCCGCCGGATGATTTAGACCCGCAATCGCTTTCACGCGACGCAATCGCGGCAAAGCTTTTGGCGTCCTTGCCGAGGAGCGGTATCAGAGCTTCAGCCCGGCGCATCGCATCGCGCTTGGCCTTTTCATCGCGGGGATCGCAAGCGCACAGGATGTGGGATACCTCCCACAAGGGCGGCGCGCGAAAACGGCTGGGGTCTTTCTCCCACTCCGCATAGATCGCGTCGTCTTCCGGCTTTTCCGGATCAACGACCATTTCAAGAAGGCCCCTGATTTGGGCCTCCTCATCTGTTTCGAACTTGTCCGGCGCCACCTCTTTACGCTCAGGTTTCAGTCCGCGCGCCCTCGCCTCTTGCAACAGAAGGGTGCGGATCGCCACGGCGTTCGCGGCCTTGCGCCAGGCGATGCCCGGCTTTCCAGCCGGGGCATCATGGTTTTGGGTTTCCGACGCCACCAAGTGATGGGGCACCGTTTCACCGTTGACGATCAGATCGGGGAAGAGTGCTGCGTTCATCTGCTTTACTCCGCCGGTGTTGTCTTGGGGGCGCTGCGCTTGGGCAGTGCCTTGCCGCGACGCGACCGCACGATCTGATAACCCGGACGCGTCAGATACTTCACGGGTGCCGCGAAACCCGAGATCATGTGAACCAACCGCGAGAACGGGAAGAGTGCGGTGATAATCAGACCCAGGAAGATATGCAGCTTATAGAGCCAGTGCACGTCAACCACAGTCACCCAGGCGTTGATGTTCCATGTCACGATGCTTTGCGACCAGCTCATAAAGCGGACCATTTCAGAGCCGTCCATATGCTGCAGGGTCTGCGTGATTGTCAGCAGTCCGATGGCCAGTTGCAGCCAGATCAGCACCATGATGGTGATGTCCATCCAGCTGGATGTGGCGCGGATACGCGGCTCTGTCAGGCGGCGGTGCAACAGCAAGGTGCCTCCGATAAGCGCAGCGATCCCTGCAGGTCCCCCTATGATCACGGCCATCCACTGCTTGAGCGCATAAGGCACGCCAAGCGCATCAAGCACCCAAACCGGGGTAAACAAGCCCACCAAATGCCCAAAGAAGATGGTGATGATCCCCACATGGAACAGGATGGACCCCCACATCAACTGCTTGCGGCGCAACAACTGGCTGGAAGAGCTTTTCCACGTGTACTGATCACGGTCGTAGCGGGCGATGGAGCCGATAACCAGAATGGTCAGCGCGGCATAAGGCATGATGCCGAAGATGATGAAGTCGATATCGAAATTCTCAAGCATTTCGGTGTCTCCTTATTCTGCCGCGTGTTGCGGTGGTGGGTTGGTGGGCAGGTCCATTTGGGCGAGCATCTCGCGGGCCTGCGGACAACCTGCATTGGGGTCAGGGCCGAACAGCACTTCGCTTTCTTCCCAGACCTCATCAAGGGCTTCCAAGTCCGTTGGATCATCGTCAGGCTGGGCCAGCATTTCTGCGACCGCGTCCTTGTCGGCCTTCACACCTGCCAGCTGAAGAAGGCTGGCGAATACGGCACTGTAAGGGCTTTCCCGCCGGATCAGCCGGGCGTTCAAGGCTTCAAAGATATGAGCCGCGTCCGCCAGAGTGTCCTGCGCGACCATAGGGGAGCAGGTGGACAGGAATTCCAGCAAAACAGGCAAGTGATCCGGCAATTCAGATGTCACAGGATCAAAACCACCTTCGCGGTAGGTTTCGACCAGTGACACCATTGCCCCGCCCCTATCCCGGCTTTCGCCGTGAACATGTTCAAACAGGTTCAGCGACAAGGTACGCGATCGGTCGAAGAGCAGCACATACTGCTCTTCGAGGTCATAGATGTCGCGCCCGCTTAGCGCCTCCACCAGCGGGCGCAACGCCCGACGGGCTGTTGCTGTCAATCGCGTGTCCGAGGCCAGAATGGCGCTGATCTCGGGCATGGCATGCTGCAACGCGCAGGTCGGGTAACTGAGAAGAAGTGAGAATGCTTTGAGAGTACGATCTACTACTGGCTGGGCCATATCACATTGCCTCCGTTGGCATTTTCAGGGGTTTCTTGGAGCCGCCGAAGAGCGATCCCTTCGATGAACCGCCGCCGCACCCGTTGGTATCGGTAAAGCCGCAGCCGCCGCGCAGGTCGTAAGCTTCCTCGACCTGTTCGCGGTGCGTTGTCGGAATGACAAAGCGGTCCTCATAATCGGCAAGGGCCATGATCTTGTACATGTCCTCGATCACGCGGCCCGACAGGCCGACGCGCGCGGCGATCCCTTCGTCGATAACGCCCTCGATCGTTTTGGAGCGCATGTAAGACCGCATCGCCAGCATCCGTTCCAATGCTGTGACAACCGGGGCTTCATCGCCAGCAGTCAACATATTGGCGAGGTATCTGACCGGAATGCGCAGGTCCTTGACGTCCGGCATGCCTTCGCTAGTGCCAATCGCGCCCGCCTCAGCGGCATTCTGGATTGGCGACAACGGCGGGATATACCAAACCATCGGCAGCGTCCGGTATTCCGGGTGCAGAGGGAAAGCGACTTTCCACTCCATCGCCATCTTCCAGATCGGGCTTTCCTGAGCGGCTTTGATCCAATCCTCTGGGATACCGTCCGCGCGCGCAGTCTCGATCACGACGGGATCATTGGGATCAAGGAACACACCCAGTTGCGCATCATAGAGGTCCTGTTCATCCTCCATGTTTGCCGCATCTTCGATCTTGTCGGCATCATAGAGCATGACGCCCAGATAACGGATGCGCCCCACACAGGTTTCCGAACAGACCGTTGGGTTGCCGCTTTCAATCCGGGGATAACACAATGTGCATTTCTCGGATTTGCCGCTTTCCCAGTTGTAGTAGATTTTCTTGTAGGGGCAGCCCGAGACACACATGCGCCAGCCGCGGCACTTTTCCTGATCAATCAAAACGATGCCATCTTCTTCGCGCTTATAGATCGCGCCTGATGGGCAAGACGATGCACAGGCCGGGTTCAGGCAGTGCTCGCATAGTCGGGGGAGGTACATCATGAATGTATTCTCGTATTCCCCGTAGATCTCTTTCTGGATGCCTTCGAAGTTGTAATCGCCAGAGCGTTTCGAAAACTCACCGCCAAGAATTTCTTCCCAGTTCGGGCCCTTTTCGATCTTCTCAATCCGCTCGCCGGTGATCTTGGAACGCGGGCGTGCCGTTGGGAACGCCTCCATCTCGGGCGCGGATTTTAGGTGGTCGTAATCGAAATCGAACGGTTCATAATAGTCATCGATTTCCGGCATGGAGGGGTTGGCAAAGATGTTGGACAGGATGCGCCATTTGCTGCCCTGTTTGGGCTGCAATTTCCCGGATTTCGTCCGTTCCCAGCCGCCTTTCCAACGGTCCTGATTTTCCCAATCTGTCGGATAGCCAAGGCCGGGTTTGGTTTCCACGTTGTTGAACCATGCGTATTCAACGCCATCGCGACTCGTCCAGACATTCTTGCAAGTGACAGAGCATGTATGGCACCCGATGCATTTATCGAGGTTCAGCACCATGCCGATTTGTGCGCGGATTCTCATGTCTCTGCCTCCTGTGCAGGCGCTTTCCAGCTTTCTTCTTTGTCGAGCCAGTCGACCTTCTTCATCTTTCGGACCACGACGAATTCATCCCGGTTCGATCCAACGGTGCCGTAGTAGTTGAAGCCGTAGGATTGTTGGGCGTAGCCACCGATCATGTGGGTTGGTTTCAGCACCGCGCGGGTGACCGAATTGTGGATGCCGCCCCGGTGTCCTGTCTTTTCCGACCCGGGTGTATTCACGATCTTTTCCTGCGCGTGATACATGAAGGTGGTGCCTTCCTTGATCCGCTGGGACACCACCGCCCGCGCGGTCAGTGCACCGTTGGTGTTGTAAAGCTCGACCCAGTCGTTATCGACGATGCCCGCGCTTTTGGCGTCCACCTCCGATATCCAGATCACCGGCCCGCCCCGGTTGAGCGTCAACATCAACAGGTTGTCGGAATAGGTGGAGTGGATGCCCCATTTCTGGTGTGGCGTGATGAAGTTGAGCACAAGGTTGTCGCCATCATCTTGCACGTCCTTGGTGATGGTTTTCAGATCAATCGGCGGACGGTAAGACATGAAGCCTTCGCCAAACGCCAGCATCCACAAATGGTCCTGATAAAGCTGCTGTCGCCCGGTCAGGGTGCGCCACGGGATCAACTCATGCACATTGGTGTAGCCCGCGTTATAGCTGACCTTCTCGCTTTCAATCCCCGACCATGTGGGGCTGGAAATGATCTTGCGTGGCTGTGCCGCGATGTCGTGAAAACGGATCTTCTGGTGGTGTTCGCCTTCGGCCAGATGCGCGTGTTCACGCCCTGTGGCTTTTTCCAGCGCTTCCCATGCTTTTACGGCGACGTTGCCGTTCGTCTCGGGCGCGAGCATCAGGATGACTTCGCAGGCGTCGATGGCGGTTTCGATCTTGGGCCGACCCGCCGCCGCACCATCCAGTTGCACACCGTTCAGGGCTGAGAGGTTGTCGATCTCCTCCTGCGTGTTCCATGTGATGCCTTTACCGCCATTGCCCAGCTTATCCATGAGCGGACCAAGAGCGGTAAAACGATCATAGATCGCGGTATAATCCCGCTCGACCGCTACATAGGCCGGGGCCGTCTTTCCGGGGATCAGGTCGCATTCGCCTTTCTTCCAATCCTTGACCTGATCCTGCGCAATCTCTGCCGGGGTGTCGTGCAGGATCGGCAATGCGACGATATCGGTTTCCTTCTCCAGATAACCTGGTGTGATTTCCTGGAATTTCTTCGCGATGGATTTGAAGATTTCCCAGTCGGATTTGCTTTCGTACGCCGGATCAACCGCCGCCTGCAGCGGGTGGATGAACGGGTGCATGTCAGACGTGTTCATGTCGTCCTTTTCGTACCAAGACGCTGTTGGCAGAACGATGTCGGAGTAGACCGCAGTGGTCGACATACGGAAGTCGATGGTCACCAGCAGGTCCAGCTTGCCGCGTGGGGCATCGGGGTGCCACTTGGCTTCTTTCGGCAACTGGCCACCATCTTCGCCGAGATCCTTGCCCAGCACGCCGTGATCGGTACCAAGCAGGTGCTTGAGGAAGTATTCGTGACCCTTTCCCGATGATCCCAACAGGTTAGACCGCCAGACAAACAGGTTGCGCGGCCAGTTGGCGGGGTTGTCGGGGTCCTCGCAGGACATTTCCAGATCGCCGGACTTGAGGTTCTCGGCCACATATGCGGGGATTTCCTTGCCTGCTTCTTTCGCAGCCTTCGCCACCTCCAAGGGGTTTGTTTTCAGCTGCGGAGCAGATGGCAACCAGCCCATGCGTTCGGCACGAATATTATAGTCGATTAGGCTCGCATCCCAATCACCTTCGGGCGCTGTAGGTGACAAAATCTCCTCGGCTTTCAGTGTCTCATAGCGCCACTGATCGGTATGTGCGTACCAAGCGGAAGTGGAGTTCATATGCCGTGGTGGACGGTTCCAATCCAGCGCAAAGGCCAGCGGCTGCCAGCCGGTCTGCGGCCGCAGCTTTTCCTGCCCCACATAGTGCGCCCAGCCACCGCCCGATTTGCCCACGCAGCCGCACATAACCAGCATGTTGATGACACCGCGATAGTTCATGTCCATGTGGAACCAGTGGTTCATCGCGGCGCCGATGATGATCATCGATTTGCCTTGGGTCTTTTCGGCATTGTCCGCGAACTCACGAGCCACATGGGCGATCTTGTCAGCTGGCACGCCGGTGATCTTCTCGGCCCATGCCGGTGTGCCGGGCATATCGTCTGCGTAATCGGATGTGACCCAATCGCCGCCCAGACCCCGGTCAAGGCCGTAGTTGGCGCAGAACAGGTCAAAGACGGTCGCTACTTTGATGTCGCCCTCGGCAGTCTTGATCTTTTTGACAGGAATGTTGCGGGTCAGCACGTCGGGATGGTCGGCATCGGTCGCGAACTGACCGTAGGCCTGACCGCCGAAATAGGGGAAATCGACGCCGACGATATCATCCTGGTCTTCTTCCAGAACGAACGACATCTTCAGCTTGGTGTCAGCCTCTTTCGCCTTTTCCTCAAGGTTCCATTCGCCGTCTTCACCCCAGCGATATCCGACCGAACCGTTGGGCGCGACCAGCCCGTTCGAAATCTCATCAAAGGCGACTGTCTTCCATTCGGGATTGTTGTCTTCGCCCAGCTTGCCGTCCAGATCATCGGCACGCAGAAAGCGGCCGGGCACTAGCTTACCGTCCCTTTTTTCCAACTTCACCAGCATGGGGAAGTCGGAATACTTGCGGGTGTAGTCCTCAAAATACTCGGCCTGACGATCAAGGTGGAATTCGCGCAGGATCACATGACCAAAGGCCATGGCGAGCGCGGCGTCCGTCCCCTGTTTGGCGTTCAGCCAGACATCGCCGAACTTTGCGGCCTCGGAGTAATCGGGGCAAATGACGGCGGATTTCGTGCCCTTATACCGCGCCTCAGTATAGAAGTGCGCATCAGGTGTCCGTGTTTGCGGTACGTTGGAGCCCCAAAGCAGCAGGTAACCGGAGTTGTACCAGTCTGCGCTTTCCGGCACGTCTGTCTGTTCGCCCCATGTCATGGGAGATGCTGGCGGTAGGTCGCAATACCAATCATAGAACGACATGCAGACCCCGCCCATCAGCGACAGGTAACGCGAGCCTGCGGCGTAAGACACCATCGACATGGCGGGAATGGGTGAAAAGCCAAAGACACGGTCGGGGCCATAGGTCTTGGCGGTGTAGGCGTTGGCAGCTGCCGTGATCTCGGTCGCCTCATCCCATGTGGCGCGCACAAACCCACCCTTGCCGCGTGTCTCCACGTATGACGCACGCAGGATCGGATCGGCTTGCAGCTTGGACCAGGCCTCGATCGGCTCCATGGTCTCGCGCATCTTGCGCCAGACCTTCATCAAACGGCCCCGAACCAGCGGGTTCTTCACACGGTTGGCGCTATACAAATACCAGCTATAGCTTGCACCTCGGGCACAGCCGCGCGGTTCGTGATTTGGCAGATCAGCGCGGGTACGTGGGTAGTCAGTTTGCTGGGTTTCCCACGTTACGATCCCGGACTTAACGTAAATTTTCCAGCTGCATGAGCCTGTGCAATTCACCCCGTGGGTCGACCGCACAACTTTGTCGTGCCGCCAGCGATTGCGATAGGTGTCTTCCCAGTCGCGGCTTTCGTTGGTGGTCTTGCCGAAGCCATCAGAGAATTCTTCAAGGTTCTTTGATTCCAGAAAGTTCAGTTTATCGAGCAGATGGCTCATGTCTTTTCTCCTGTCAGGGTGATCCTGCCCCGGCGCGAATGCCGGGACAGGCAGGCGTCAGGTTTATGGGTTCTGGACGTAGGCATTGGGCCGCAGATAAAACCACCAGTTGATTGCGATACAGACGGTGTAAAAGACCGCAAAACCATACAGCGCGTATTCCGGGTGCCCTGCGCCCAGCTGTTCGCCGAACACTTTGGGGATAATGAATGCGCCGTAGGCAGCCACCGCGGCAGTCCAACCCAAGGCGGGGCCAGCCTGCTCTCTGTTGAAGACCACGGCGATGGTCCGGAAAGTCGACCCGTTGCCGATGCCGGTTGCTGCGAACAAGATCAGAAACAGGCCCAGGAATGGGTAGAAATATTGTTCCGGTGTCGCAGAGGCATAGGCCGCCTGAATGAAGTAGGCGACACCCAGTGCAGAAGCGACCATGATGATCGAAATCCACTGCGTCACACGTGCACCGCCCAGTTTGTCGGCCATCATCCCGCCAATCGGGCGGATCAGCGCGCCGATGAACGGTCCCATCCATGCAAACATCAAGGCCGATGGGCCATTGGGGTTCACAGTGTCATGGGTCATCAGACCATCCACTTCGAGGTGGCTGAAGCCGAAGACGACCTTGATGGTAAGTGCCAGAGCAGCCGAATAGCCGATGAACGAACCAAAGGTCATGGTGTAGATCACAGTCATGGCCCAAGTGTGTTTGTTGCCAAAGATCTGGTACTGGCGGCTCAGGTTCTGGCCCACGGCACCGGGGATCATCTTCAGACCCAGGACGGTCAGCGCGATGACGATTGGCAGCACGATCCATTTCGACAGGCCGATGCCGGATGTCGGCAAACCGGCCTCGGTCCCTGGCAGCAGCAACCACAAACCGAAGGCAGCGGTTGCAAAGCCGATCAATAGCATCCCGGTGATGGTCGCAAAGGCACCCAACGGGTTCGGGATGTTTGGCGAGACATGCTCATCACGGATATTGTTCATGCCGAACCAACCGATGATGACCAGCGGGATCAGGAACACCAGCCAGATCAGGCCCGCGTTTTGAATGTAAGTCTCGGTCCCGGCAGGGATCTTGCCGATCAGGGTACCGGATGTGTTGACCAAGGTGCGGCTCTCGCCGCCAAAAATGCCCATTGTCATCGCCAATGGGATCAGGATTTGCATGGTGGTCACACCAAAGTTGCCCAGACCGGCATTCATGCCCAAGGCAAAACCTTGGATCTTCTTTGGGTAAAAGAAGCTGATATTGGACATTGAGGACGAGAAGTTACCGCCGCCGATGCCCGACAGGAATGCAAGGATCTGGAAGTACCACAGTGGTGTGTTGGGGTCTTGTAGAGCCAGCCCAGTGCCCAGAGCGGGGATGATCAGCAAGGCGGTTGTAAAGACGATTGTATTACGCCCACCCGCGATGCGAATAAAGAACGTGGATGGAATACGTAGCGTTGCTCCGGTCAAACCGGCGATGGCACCTAAGGTGAAGAGGTCGGATTTTGCGAACTCAAAACCAAGGTTGAGCATCTGCACCGTGATGATGCCCCAATACAACCAAACCGCAAAACCGCACAGCAACGATGGGATCGATATCCACAGGTTGCGCGTGGCAATCGATTTGCCGGTAGAGGACCAGTAACTGTCGTCCTCAATGTTCCAATTTGTCAGATCTTGTCCCACTTGATTTCTCCAAGTTCAGGGGTGGGACGGGCCATGCTCTGGCCCGCCTTGTTCAGCACTATTCGGCAGCCTGTGCGCCATTTTTCTTGGCGACCGCTATCAGGCCCTCTTCAAGTGCCGCATTCGCCTTGAGCGCGCGCAAGCGCAGGGTCTCGATGTTGGCGGCGGCAAAGTTCGCGCGCTCTTCGTCTTCCTGCCGGGTCGAGAACCGGACAAAGAAGGCCAGGAATGATGCGCAAGTCACCACGATGCCAAGGATGAAAAAGGCCTGCGACCAGTCGATGACGTTCTTGAACAGAAAACCCGCCAGAACCGCGCCGGCGTTACCGCCTGCACCGACCACACCGGCAACCGCACCCAGCGCCTTCTTGTTGATGAACGGCACGACCGAGTAGGTGGCGCCCTCGGCCATCTGGGTGAACAGCGAGAAGACGATCAACGAGGGTAATGCCAAAAACAGCACGCTCATCTGGCTAAAGACCATCAAGGCGCAGCCTTCAAAGAACAGGCAGATAAACAGCCAGAACGCTCGGCCTTTCAGACCCCAGAGAGAACCGAAATTGTCACCGAAGAGACCACCCAAAGTACGCGCAAAGAGGTTCATCAGACCAAAGGACGCGGCCACAAAACCGGCTGTCACGAGGTTCAGATCAAAGTAATCCATGAAGTAAAGCGCGGCGACGTTATTCACCGTCAGCTCAATGCCGAAGCAGGCACCGTAAATCACGAACAGCACCCAGACCCGCGGGTCCTTCAGCGCCTGCATATAGTTGCCAGTGACCTTCGCCTTCTCTTCCATCTTGCCCGCTGCACGCAGGTCATCAAAATTGCCGTCAGGCGCATCCTGGGTCAGGAAGTAATAAGCGATACCGGTCAGGAAGATGATGATACCCACCACCACCATCGACAAACGCCAGCCCACGGCTTCGGAAAAGCCAAACCCGATCACCATGACCGAGAAGAGCAGCGGCATGACAAATTGTGTGACACCACCACCAAGGTTCCCCCAGCCGGCAGATGTGGCATTCGCCTGACCAACTACGTTGGGCGCGAACATGACCGAGGTATGGTATTGGGTGATAACGAATGCGGCCCCGATCCCACCGATCAGGACGCGGAACAGCAGGAATGTCTCAAAGCTTTGCGCAAGGCCGATGCCCATCACAGGCAATGAGCCGATCAGCAGAAGCCAAGTATAGGCTTTCCGTGGCCCGATCCGGTCACATAACCAACCGATGAACAGGCGCGCAAAGATTGTCATCGAGACTGAGCCGATGATTGCCCAGCCGATTTGGTTTGGCGTTAGCCCTAACTCATCCCGGACCACGCTCATCAGCGGTGCGATCCCAAACCAAGCAAAGAAACACGAAAAGAACGCAAACCACGTCATGTGGAAGGTCCTGATTTGCACCATCTTTACATTGAAAAAGTTTGACCACAGGGCGGTGGCCTTGTTTTGTAGTTCCATCAACTGTCCCCTTCGGCTTTTGCGCTCGGACAGAGTTGCGAGCGCCTTGCGAAAAGGGTGACAGCCGCGCGGCACAGTCCTCTTGATGCAGATCAAGAAACCGTAATTTACATAATGAAATAAATTACTTAGCGATTTTTATCAAATGGTACAAATCGCGGGATCAAGACCCGGTTATGCAAGTGTCAAATGGGCAGTTGACAAAAATCAAACGACGAGACGATAACTGGATGAGGAGTCCAGAATGTCGCACATTATGCCCGAGTCAGATTATCCTGATGTGCGCAGCCTTCATCTGTTTTCGGAGATGGAGGATTTGAACTTCAGCGCGCTAATGCGTGGGTCGTATGTTCAAAACTTCCCTCCGCAGATTGATTTGATCATTGAAGGTGATCCCAGCGATTTCCTGCACGTGATCCTGTCAGGCTCGGTAGAGCTGTCATCTGGTTGGAATGGACGCGAGACGGTGATGGCGACAGTACGTCCCGTGTCTACCTTTATCCTTGCCGCCACGATCAAGGACGCGCCCTATCTGATGTCCGCAAAGACACTCGAGAAAAGCCGCATCGCACTGATCCCTAGCCAACATGTACGTGACATCTTTGCAACCGACCATGATTTCGCCCGGGCCATCGTGACTGAGTTGGCGCAGTGCTACCGGTCGGTCATTAAATCGCAGAAAGATCTCAAGCTTCGCACGTCGCTGGAAAGGCTCGCCAATTATCTCCTACGCCAGCACAAGGGCCTTGATGGGACCGGTGAATTCGAACTGACGCTTGAAAAGCGTAAGTTGGCCTCATCTCTTGGGATGACCCCCGAAAATCTGAGCCGCGCCTTCAAAGGCCTTCTACCCTATGGTGTCGAGGTGGATGGCAACCGTATTAGGATCACTGACAAAGACGACCTGACGAAATTCGCCAAACCATCACCTCTCATAGACGACTACTCAATCTAGATTTCGTTCGTGTGACCAAAACAAAGCCCGGTGCCGCCGGTGAACCGGCCGAAAGCACCCGGATCTTTGGCGTGCTTATGTCGAAGAGGGGAAAGCCGGCGCTGACGGCATGTCAGCGATTAAAATGTCGTAAGCCCTTAATGATTATGTCGCTGCCAGTCAGAAAGCCAACCCGCCCGTCTCTGCCACCCATTTCGCCAGCCGTCCGCCATAGGACGGCACGCGGTTGTCCAGTGCGATAAAATCCTCCATCCCATACAGCGCCCAGCGCTGCCCTTCGCCGCCAAAGACGATATCATCGACCGCGCGGGCTGACATCTGTGCGACGAAAAACGCGTTCCATTTGGTAGCGTCGGTGCTGGACGGAAAGGCGCTTTCCCAAAGCACTGCAGTTTGTGGCAGGATGAGCCCCAACTCCTCCTCCAATTCGCGGGCGACGGTCTGAAACGTGGTCTCATCCCCCTCGCGCCCGCCACCCGGCAGGTCCCACAGGTTCGGAAAATGAATATGCGGAAAATCATCGCGCAGGATGCTGACCAGCCGGTCACCCAGAAACAGCGCGACCTTTGATCCGTGATGCGGCCCCGTTGTTTCCACCTCGTGCCCTCCCTATCATAGGACCATGCCAGCCCTGTGCCGCGATTGCCTGACCACATTTGACAGCGAAACCCGCTGTCCGCAATGCCGCAGCCCACGGGTCACGCGGCATCCGGAACTGTTCGATCTGTCCATTGCCCATATGGATTGCGATGCGTTTTATGCATCGGTCGAAAAGCGGGACAACCCGGACCTGGCCGACAAGCCGGTGATCATCGGCGGCGGCAAGCGCGGGGTCGTGTCGACCGCCTGCTACGTCGCCCGGATCAAGGGCGTCAAATCCGCGATGCCCATGTTCAAGGCGCTGAAGCTCTGCCCTGAGGCCGTAGTGGTCCGCCCCCGGTTCGACGCCTATGTCGAAGCATCGCGCGCGATCCGGGCGATGATGGATGAACTGACCCCGGTGGTCGAACCGCTGTCACTGGACGAGGCGTTCATGGATCTGACCGGCACCGCCCGGCTGCATCATGCGCCGCCCGCGGTCATGCTGGCGCGGCTGGTGAAACGGATGAAGGATGAATTAGGGCTGACCGGGTCTATCGGGTTGAGCCACAACAAATTTCTGGCCAAGGTGGCGTCCGACCTCGACAAACCGCGCGGCTTTTCGATCATCGGCAAGGCGGAAACCACCGCGTTCCTGCGCCCCAAATCGGTCCGCCTGATCTGGGGCATCGGCCCGGCAGCGCAGGCCAGTCTGGAGGCTGCGGGCATCCGCACATTTGACGATCTGTTGCGCTGGGACCGGCGCGATCTGCATGACCGGTTCGGGGGCACGGGTGAGCGGCTTTATTCGCTTGCACGGGGCGAAGACGGGCGCCGCATCTCGGCCCATACTCCGGTCAAGACGCTGTCGAACGAAACCACGTTCAACGAGGATACCAGCAATGTCGATATCCTGGATGGGCATATCTGGCGGATGTCCGAAAAGGTCAGCGCGCGGGCCAAGGCCAAGGATAAGGCGGGCCGGGTCGTGACGCTGAAGCTGAAGACCCATGATTTCAAAGGGATCACCAAACGGCTAAGCCTGCGGCACCCCACCCAGATCGCCGACACGATCTATCGGACCGCCCGCGCGCTGTTCGATCAGGTGGGAGACAAGGGGCCCTATCGATTGCTGGGCGTGGGCCTGTCAGAAATCACATCAGCCGACGGGGCCGACCGCGAAGGCGACCTGCTCGACCCCGGCGCGATCAAACGGGCCGAGGCCGAAAAGGCTGCAGACCTGATCCGTCAGAAGTTTGGGGCAGACGCGATCATCAAAGGGCGGGCTTTGCGGTAACGTAAGATGGGTCTTGACCCATCCTCCGTTGAAACCCTACGCTTCGTCCTATCGGTCAAACACCAACAACGGGAGGACAGTGCTGAACATGCGTCTCATCCGCCGACTTCAGCATGGTCCCCGCTTTGCCCTGTAAATCCGTTTGCAGGGCATGATCCGAAACGGTCTGCCCATCATGCCGCCCCTGCGCGGCCATTTCCTGATCAGAGACCGACATGACCATTCTCAACATCAATGCCCTGGGCGTGACCCTTGGCGAACCGCTTTTCACTGACCTGAACCTGACCATTTCAAAGGGCGACCGTATCGGGCTTGTTGCCGCCAATGGACGGGGTAAGTCGACCCTAATGGGGTGTATTGCTGGTACGTTTGACCCGACCACCGGCGATATCACCCGCGCGCGGGGCCTGCGTGTGAGGCATGTGGAACAGAATGTTCCACCCCACGCGCTGGAGAAAACCCTTTACGATCATGTGCTTGCCGCCCTGCCTGTCGAACAGGCCGATTACGAAAGCTGGCGGGTCGATGTGGTGCTGGACGATCTGAAAGTGCCCTATGACCTGCAGCACAAACCGCTGAAGGACCTCAGTGGCGGCTGGCAGCGCACGGCCCTTCTGGCCGCCGCGTGGATCACCGAACCGGACCTGTTGTTGCTGGACGAACCAACCAATCATCTGGACCTGCATCGCATCGGATTGCTGCAGGATTGGCTGGGCGGCCTGCCCCGCGATGTGCCTGCCGTGATCATCAGCCATGACCGGGCGTTCCTGGATGCGGTGACCAATCGGACCTTGTTTTTAAGGGCGGAGCGGTCGCGTGACTTTGCCTTGCCCTTTAGTCGCGCGCGGGCGGCGCTGGATGAGGCGGACGCGGCTGACGAACGCCGCTTTGCCAATGATCTGAATAAGGCCAGTCAGTTGCGTAAACAGGCGGCCAAGCTGAAGAATATCGGGATCAATTCGGGCTCTGATTTGTTGATCACCAAGACCAAGCAACTGACCGAACGGGCGGCCAAGATCGAGGCGGCGGCCAAGCCTGCCCATCTGGAACGCGGCGCGGGCGATATCCGGCTGGCCAATAGCGGGACCCATGCCAGGGCGCTGATTGCGCTGGATGATGTGGCGGTGGAAACGCCGGATGGGCGACAGCTTTACACGACCGGGAAAAAGTGGATCAGCCCGGGCGATCGGATTGTTCTGCTGGGCACGAATGGTACCGGCAAGACGCGGCTGATCAGGATAATCCACGGTGCAATTGCCGGCGATTTGGCAGGTATCAAATGTGCCCCGACCCTTGTGGAAGGCTATTCAGATCAACACCTTAACCAGCTTTCGGATGACGACACCCCGATGACCGCCGTCGCCGGACAATTCGATGTGGGCGACCAGCGGGCGCGCGGTCTGCTGGCGGGGGCCGGGGTGACTATCCAGATGCAGGACACGAAAATCGGCGCGTTGTCCGGCGGGCAGAAGGCCCGGCTCGCGATGCTGATCCTGCGCCTGCAACGGCCGAATTTCTACCTGCTGGATGAGCCGACCAACCATCTGGATATCGAAGGGCAAGAGGCGCTGGAGGAGGAATTGATCGCCCATGGCGCCGCCTGCCTGCTGGTCAGCCATGACCGGAGTTTTCTGCGAAACGTGGGCAACCGGTTCTGGGAAATCCGGGGCAAGCGGTTGGTTGAAGTCGATGATCCGGAGGTATTTCTGGCGTCCGAAATGGCGGGGTGAGGCAACGGTCGGTGGTGCGGCACGGATTCTGCAACGCCCGGATTGGGCGAATCGACGCGAGGCCAGTTAGTATTGGGGTTTGGGGCAAAACGACCGGTCGGCATCGCGTCGGCAAAACGTCGGACTTGCGTCGGACACCTTTGCCGGAATTTGACGGTTTAACGCAGCGCACGGTGCAAATGTGAAGGCCGCGTTAAGAATTTAGGGCAGCGGCGGCCAGTATTCATCCCTCATGGGTCTTGTTCTGCGCATCCATTGGACAATGACTCTTTTCCTCATTGGAGGAGGCAGTGTCTGGTTTGATGAAGATTTTCTGATGCGGGCCATGGCGCGAGGTCTCAGCTTGGCCGTACGGGTGGCCCGCGGTGGAAAAACTCTCACGCTGGAAGCCGCGGGGGGTGGCGGTGTCTCTGGGGCCGGTGTGCTGCCGGGTGGAGCTGAGGCTGCCGCGGGTGCGGTGGTGTGGGGCGTGGAGAGGGTCGTGGTCGCGGTGCGGGGGGGGGGGGGGGGGGGAGTGGCGGGGGGGTGGTGGGGGGGGGCGCGGGTCGCGGGGGGTGGGGGTGCGCGG
>NZ_JBKQXN010000178.1:0-2400 GCF_046762905.1 Yoonia sp. R2-816
GACTTGATCTGCGGAAACCATCAAGGCCAGCGGACCTAAGAACCGCGCGAACAGGCCGAACACAAGACCGTATCTGACAAATTGCTAACTGCTTCGAAAAAAGTCTTGCTTTGCAGGGACCATCCACACAGGACGAAGCTGACTTCTACAATTGGGGCGACACAGTCGCATCAGACAGCAACAAATCGAAGCTGTGTGGCGGTGCAAGGTTTTCAAAGTACCAGTCCTCAGCACGGTGCCATTGTTGCTCCCAAACGCTGAGACCACCTTCTCTTCTTACCAAGCGCTTGAGACGTTCTTCCTCTGGCACCTCTATCAACACCGTCAGATCGAGAAAGTCGCGGAGTTCTGGCCGAGCAGCATAGACGCCCTCAATCACCACGATTTCGCATGGCTCGACAAGTGTCTCTATGGAGGATTTCGAGCCGTCGAATGCACCCCAATCGTAAGGATAAAAGGACGCAGGTTCAGAGACATGAAGCTTTTCAAGGACGTTGCGCAACGCCCTCCAGTCTATGCAAATCTCAGCGAGTACGTCCGCTGGTTCATCCAGTATTCCTTCACCGCCTGTGAAAAAGTCATCACCGGAAATTATCTGCGCATTCAACCGTTGGGCAATTGTTCGAGCAAGTGTCGACTTTCCCGCCCCGCTCCGGCCATCGATTGCCACCAAAAATGGTCCTGCGACGTCGTGATTTTTTGCGACGATTGCACGGATGAGGCTTTCGACATTTTTGTTCCAAGGTGGTGACATGCTTGACTATACCGCGATGCAGCATTTGTTGAAACGGGCTCAAAGCCGCCTAATGCTCATGCAGCGAGGGTGTTGGAACGGGCGCTCGGCAAGCCGTCATCGGCAAAGCTGCGCAGACCCTTGACCTGGCTGGCGTCTCTGGACAGTCGTCGCCATTAGCGCCCCGAAAGCCAAGGTTCGTGTCACTGGCGGCGAAACTGGCGTTTAGGGCCCATTTTTCGTCTACAGATAGTGGTAATGAATGTATGTTCCATTCTTGGTTAGCTTGAGTGGCACCTCATCTCTGTCGCCAAGGCAAAAACCTGAAGAAAAAAACACCTCTTCTGTCACTTGCGGGCCTGACCGATGTTGGTACATGCCGAGGAAGGTTCGAGCCCAGGCTCTTTTATCAAAGGTCGGATAAGGTAAGCCACGGCATGTTTGTGTTGCCCAAAAGCTTTCTCCGAATGTTTGAACAGTCTTAGCGCCTGCCACAAAGTTGGGGTGGGAAATGTACCAAAACAAAAGGCCATCAGATTCAGCCGGCAAAACCGCGTCAATACCGATGGTGTGATAAACATTTGTGGGCCAACCAAGTTTGGTCAGAACAATACAAACGCCAGGTATCGGCACGAAACGGAAAACATCCATTTTCTCCGGGAGCTTTTCGAAGTCCGTAGGGTCGCTTTGAAATAAGCAGCGAACATGTTGAAACTTTGGGAAGCTATTAGCTGTTAGCCCCGCCTTTTTGCTGGACTTTTTCATATCCAAGGCAATTTCATCATCCGATACGTGATGCCAGTCTTGCAGCTTCAATTGCTGTAAGACATGCTGATAGCTTTCCTTAGAACCACGGTATTCTTTTCTTACCGCAGCGATGGTTCGAACGACTGTCTCAGTGCAATTCTTAACTGACTTCAATGAGTATTGTTCAGTTGAGGTTCTCGACAAGTGGTACTCGAGATCACGCCGTCCTAGCCCACGGGACCCAATTTGGGCACCAATTTCGGGGAACTCATTCGCCAGTTCCATCATTTCTGTTGCCACCTTTTTCTAACCCACAGGTTAGTACCCTGTTGTACAAAAGTTGCAAGCTTCACAACCGGTTCTGGCCCCGGCCGAATTCTTTCCGGTCTCAGACTGACAAATCCGCTGATTCACGCATCAACCAGTTCCGTTTGTGTCGATGATCTTCACCGTTCTCGGCCTCACCAGACGGATAAGGGAGTTGCCAGACGCGGCGAAGGTGCGGTTTGGATCACGGATGTCCGACGCGGTATAAATGGCCGCTGTGGCGACATTTGCTGTGGCGCGGCGGCACCGGTGCTGCACGTGCGATACGATGCTGCTCCGGCGAAGGTCGATAATCAAAGGTCGGGTTTGTCCGCTTTGCGACTAGGTGCGCGAGCGAATTCTTGTATGGCGATGAAGGGCTCGCTGCCGACATCCGAGCGTTTCAGTCAGTTTACCGGGGCAGCCCAAAGCCGACCTTGGATTTGAGGCACGTTTGGCAGGTCGGCGGGACGAGGACGAAACCGCTCTCGCGGTATTGGCGCTTACGGCGGATGTTGTGCGCTGATGTAAGCGGCGTGGATTTTGCGAACTGACGCACCTGTTTGACGATTGGGACCTTCTCAATCTGATGACAGGAGTTTCCGATGACGGAC
>NZ_JBKQXN010000179.1:0-92131 GCF_046762905.1 Yoonia sp. R2-816
ATCGACTCCCCACGCTGCCAGCGATCCCAGATCTCGGCACGCTGTTCTGCTGAATAATAAATCCTGCGACGATACTTCATTCAAAACATTCCATCTCTTCCTAAAGGTTAAAGTGTTGCGTCCACCAGTTGAGACCACCGCGCATCGCAGACATTGACGCGACATCCTGCGATTGTCATGCGCGGTGCATTTTTCGACTGGACTTGTGCTGAACAAGAAGCGGTAGTGTCTGTGCGCTTTGCGTGAGTCTCTGCCCGATGTGTCGGGCTTTGGTCAGTACTGGGGGACAAGTTGCCCACAGGATCTGAACAAGGAGACAGCAATGACGACGACCAATGCGCATCAAAAGCTGGCGGGTAAACCAAGCAAACCGACGGCAAAACGTAAGACTGCTGCAAAACCCACACGCAAGAGCTTGCTGATCAAGGCTTTGTCAAAGGCGAAGCCAGTCACGGCTGCCCGGATTGCAACAGCGCTCTCGCTGCAGCCCCATTCGGTGCGGGCCGCGATCAGTGGGTTGCGTAAGGAAGGCCTGGTGGTGGAAACGATCAAGTCGCCAAGCGGTGGACCAGCAAGCTACAAGATTGTCCCGCAGGCAGAGGAAAGTGCGAAGCAGGGCAATGGTTCATGAGGGTGCGCGTTCATAAGATCGATGTTGTTAACACCCTGGCAGCGATTGCGTCGGTTGAGCGTGCAGAGCTTCTCGCTCGCTGGCGCTGTGTCCATGGTGCGCCACCGCCCAAGAGCCTGTCGGTCGGGTTCTTGCGGAAGGCCCTGAGCTATGAGGCTCAGGTCGCAGCCCGGGGAGGGCCAAAACCCCAGGTGCTGCGTGATCTGAAGCGACAGGCGACATCTGACACGGCCGCATCCCCCAAGGCGGGCCTGGCGCCCGGAACCCAGCTGGTCCGTGAATGGAACGGGCGGACGTATCGCGTGACAGTCTCAGAGGCAGGTTTTGTGATGGCGGGGCAAACATGGACCTCGCTCTCCGCCCTGGCGCGACACATTACCGGCGCCCATTGGTCCGGCCCACGCTTCTTTGGACTGGGCAAAGGTCACCGCCAAGCACCTGCAAAGACAGCGGTGCCGCCTGCGGGGTCGGAACAGCGATGACGCCGCAACATGCGGCGGCAAAGTCGCGACGCAAAATCCGCTGCGCGATCTATACGCGCAAATCAACCGATGAGGGTCTGGAACAGGACTTCAATTCTCTGGATGCCCAGCGAGAGGCCTGCGAAGCCTATGTAGCCAGCCAGAAAGCGGAAGGATGGGTGCTGGTCGCGGAGCCGTTTGATGATGGCGGCTATTCCGGCGGGACATTGCAGCGCCCGGCCTTGCAGCGCTTGTTGGCAGCCATCGCGCAGCGCCAGATCGATCAGATCATCGTCTACAAGATCGACCGGTTGACCCGCTCACTCGCGGACTTCTCCAAGATCGTTGACCAACTGGATGCGGTGGAGGCCAGCTTCGTCTCCGTCACACAATCCTTCAACACAGCCACCAGCATGGGGCGGCTGACACTGAACATGTTGCTCAGCTTTGCCCAGTTCGAACGTGAGGTGACCGCGGAGCGGATCCGGGACAAGATCGCCGCCTCGAAGCGCAAGGGGCTCTGGATGGGCGGATCGGTGCCCCTTGGATACCTCGCAGAAGGCCGCACGCTCAAGATCGACCCGGACACAGCACCCACGATCAGGCGCCTTGTCCAACTCTATCATGAGCATGCGAGCATTGTTGCCGTCACGAGATGCGCCAGGGAGGAAGGGCTTTGCACCCGGGCCGTCACGGACACCGCAACAGGACAAAAGCGCGGCGGCAATCCATTGAGCCGCACCCATATCCACCAGATCCTCAGCAACCCGATCTATGCCGGGCGCATCCGGCATCACAAAGCGATCTATGAAGGACAGCATCCGGCCTTGATTCCGCCGGATGAGTGGGAGGCCCTTCAAGTGCAACTCAGTACAGATGCAGCACGCCGACGGGGCAGCCAAAACCGCCGCGAACGTGCAGCCCTCTGTGGCAAGATCTATGATGAACGAGGAGAGACGCTGACCCCCACACATACGGTCAAGGGCAAGACCCGCATCAGGTATTACATCTCCCGCTGCCTTGTGAGCGGTGCAGCCAAGGATCATCCCGATGCCTGGCGCTTGCCAGCTGTCAAACTCGAAGATGAGATCGCCGCGTGCATCAATGCGAAGCTGGCAGATGCCGCCTTCGTCGCAGCCCTGCTGCCAGAAGCCGATGCGGCCACGCTCCAACATACAGTCACTGCCTCAACACGCTTTGCGGAGGAAAACACGAAAAAACCGACCGCAAAAACGTTACAACTCATTGCGCGCATCGATCTCGGAACTCCCCGGATCCGACTCACACTTGATGCAATCCAACTAGCGCAGATCCTCATGATCGACCAAGAGATGCTGGATGACACGCATCTCGCTTGTGAAGATACGTTCACGCTGAAGCGGCGCGGCGTCGAAACGCGGATCATCCTTGGTCAGGCGGGGGCCAACATCGATCCGGTTCTCTTGCGCAACATCCATCAGGCGCGGCTCTGGTACAGCGAGATCATCGCAGGTAAGACCATCGCACAACTGACAGCGCGCGATGGCGTCTATCGTGGCCAACTCAGCCGCCATCTCAACCTGGCCTTTCTGGCACCTGATCTCCTTGCGCAGATCACCACCGGCCATCAGCCTTCTGGCTTCACATCCGAATGGCTGAAGACCCATGATTTACCCGCGGATTGGGACGCGCAACGCGCCTTGTTCAAGGCGCTGTAAACGCCCTTCAAAAAACCAGTTCAATCCCGTTCTGCTCGCACTCAGAAAACGGACCCGACGCGTCGGGCAAAAGAGACGGGCGGGCGAAACGGTGCGGAGATTCCCGCAGGTCAGGTCTCACGGGCCGGAACCGCATCGCAAAGGGCCCGAAATCCCAAGAGAATATCAAGGCGAAAAAACGTTCAAAAACAGATGGTTAGGTGTGGCGGACTGGGGAGGATTCGAACCCCCGACCCCTTGATTCGTAGTCAAGTACTCTATCCAACTGAGCTACCAATCCGCGTATCGGGGGATTTAGACCCGAGAGCGCCGTGATGCAAGGCCCAATCGGGATTCTTTGTTCATTCGGCGGCAGGTGCCAGTGCCAGGTCTTCCTTGGGCAAGTGGATCCTGAACGTTGTGCCGGTCTCGTCGGTGCGCTCCAGTTCCAGTCGCCCGCCATGCCCCCGCACAAGATCCCCGGCGATCACAAGGCCCAGCCCGGATCCGCCCTTGCGGACCCCGCCCTCAAAGGGCTTGAACAGATGTTCCTGCGCCTTCTTTGGCAGGCCGGGCCCGGTGTCGGTCACGTAAAGATGCCAGGCGGCCTCGTCCTCTTCGGCGCGGACGACAATCTCGCCCGGTTGGTTGGTCGCCATGATCGCCTGACGGGCATTGCGCACCAGGTTCGAGATCACCCGGTATAGCTGTTCATCATCGGCCCGCAAGGTCATGCTGGCGGGGACGTCCTCGGCAAATGACAGATCATATTCGCCCACGGCCAGGCGTTCGGCATCAATCACTTCGCCCACAATCTTGGCTAGGTTCACCCTGGTCAGCGCCGGTGCCGGTTCATCCACCCGGCCAAACGCCAGCGTGTTTTCACACAGGCTGACCGCCCGGGCGATTGAACTGACAAGTTTCGGTGCCATCCGACGCACCAGCGGATCCTCGGAGCTTTCGATCCGGTCGGTGAACAGCTGGGCCGAGGTCAGGATATTGCGCAGATCATGGCTGACCTTGGCGACGGCACCACCCAGCTGCGCTAGCCGTTCCTTTTGCTTGAGCGCACCGGTCAACTGGGTTTGCATGGATTGCAGCGCCTCTTCGGCATCGCGCAGTTCCTTCACGCCGGCGGTGGGGGTGATGATCTTGCGCGCATCCTCCGGGGCTGTGGCATAGTCTTTCATATGGTCAACAACGCCCTGGATCGGCCGGACCAGCAGGATGCGGACCGCCAGAAACAAAAGGCCAGCCGTGATGATCGAGATAAAGGCGGACAGGATCAGAATGTTGCGACCATATTCCAGCAAGGCACCGCGCAGGGGCATTTCGTCCATGGTGACTTCGATCAGCAGGCCACCGTCACGCACAGGGTTTCCAATGACCCGGATGATCCGGTCTTCGGTGTTGAGGATCGTGCGCATGGCATCGGCGATCAGCATCATGCCAGACGGATTACGCATGTCGTAAGTAGCCGTGATCGGGGATGGAATAGGTGATGACAGGGCCAGTTGACGGATCTCATCGCGGCGCAGCACCACGTTGTAGACTTCGGCGTTTCTGAGCAACTCCGCCTCGAGCGCGGGCGAAATCATGTCATCCGCCTCAAGCGCCAATGATGCGATCTGCGCCCTCTCAAGCCGTGCCAGCAGGTAATCCTCGCGGAACCGCGCAACCGATGGCACAAAGATAAAAACCTCGGCCAGCATCACGAAAATGATCGTGAGGATCAGGAAGCGACCTGAGAGGGAATTGATCATTGCGTCTTCGTCTCTGGGTTAAGGCAGCCAGCGCTGCACAAAGCCGACCACTTTTTTGACGGTCGGATTTTCAAATAGTCTGGGGCTAAAATAGGCACCAGCGGCGCGTTTGTTAACCTCGCTAATGGTCGGATATGGCAGAACCGTATTGGCGATGGCAGACATCTTCATCTTATTGGCAATCGCCATGGCCCACATGCCGATCAATTCGCCTGCCAGATGACCGGCGATGGATGCGCCCACAGGCTTGCCCTTGACCACCATCACCTTGATCAGACCCTTGGTTTTCCGCTCGGCAATCAACCGATCATTGTGATGGAAATCAAAGCGGACGACCTCAAGCTGGGCGCCGTATTTCTTCTTCGCCTGCTCTTCGGTCAGGCCGACTTGGGCCAATTCCGGGTCCGTGTAGGTGGCCCATGGGATGTGATCGGTCCGCTGTTTGGATGGCAACCCAAATAGCATCGACCGGATCAGAACACCGGCGTGATACCCGGCCACATGGGTGAATTGCAGCCCACCGGCCACGTCACCTGCGGCATAAACTTTCTTGTTGGTCACTGACCGCAGATCAGGCCCCACCTTCAACCCGCCCCGATGATGGGCAATACCGCCCGCATCCAGATCGAGCTTTTCGATATTCACCTTACGCCCCACTGCCATCAGCAGATGTGAGCCGGTGAAATCGCCCTTTGGGGTGTGCACGGTAATGGCGTCACCCTTGCCGCTGATCTTTTCGGCCTGTGCCTCTTCAACGATGTTGATGCCTTCCGCGCGCAGATTATCAAGCACGATCGCGGCCATCTCCGGGTCGTCCTTACCAAAGGCTTTCATGCCTTCAATGACTGTCACCTCACACCCCAGACGGCGATGTGCCTGCGCCATTTCCATCCCGATGGGACCGCCGCCGATGACAATCAGATGCTTGGGCTTCTCACGCAAATCAAAGATGTCTTCGTTGGTATAGTGCTTGACCGTATCCAGACCGGGAATTGGCGGCACAAAGGGGCCAGAGCCAGTGGCCACGACAAAGCGCCGCGCCTCGATGATGTTATCGCCCGCCTGTACCTCTGTCTTTGAGATGAACTTGCCAAACTCTTCGATCACCTGAACGCCAAGGCCTTCAAAACGCTCCACACTGTCGACCGGTGCAATCGTCGCGATGACATCATGTACATGGTCCTTGGCGGCGGCATAATCGACCTTTGGTTCCACTTCACCCACGCCCAGCTTTTCGCCGTGGGACATGGCATAAGCTTGTTTCGCTGATGCAATCAGCGCCTTGGATGGCACGCAACCGTAGTTCAGGCAATCACCACCCATCTTGTGGCCTTCAAGCAGAACCACCTTGGCCCCCATCTGCACCGCGCCGGCCGCGATAGACAAACCGCCAGAGCCGCCACCGATGATGCAGATATCTGTTTTGATCCGGCTCATGATTTACAGACCTTTCTTGCCGCGCACGGCCTTGATGATGATGGGAAGAGCGGCCAAAGCACACAGGCCCAGAATTGGCAGCAAGATTTTCGGCTCAAAGATGATGCCAAGGTTCGGGGTTTCGCCACTGGCAAAAACCTCGCCCAGACCGGCACCGACAGAGGTGTAGACAACCGCACCGGGGATGATGCCCAGGAATGTTGACACGGCAAAGCGAAACAGCGGGACACCGACCAGCGCAGGCACCAGATTGGCGACAAAGAACGGCACGGCAGGGACCAGGCGGATCAGAAACAGCATCTCCCACTGGTTGTTATCAATGCCTTCCTTGATTTTCTTCACCGACCCTTCGGAATTTTCCATCTTGGCGGCCAGTTTTTCACCCAACCCCCAGCGGGCAGCCAGAAAAATGCCTATGGCCCCAAGGGTTGCACCGGTGATGTTGAACAAGGCACCGGGGAATGTCGCAAACAGAAATCCGCCCGTCAGGGTTGCGATGGTGGCACCTGGAAGCGAAAAAGCGACAATCACGACATAGGCCGCGATGAATACCAACACGGTCAGCAGATAATTGTTGTCGCGGAACTGGATCAGCGCTTCACGATTATCGGCAAGTGCCTGAAACGACAGATAGTCGCGCAGGTAAATCGCGCCCAGCACCGCCACAACAATGATGGTCAGCAGCGGTAAGTTGCGTAACAGCGGGTTGGCGGGTTTGTCTGTCATCTCGGTCATCTTTCCGTCCTATGGGTGCGTTTGGCGTTGACCGTTAGATGGACGGAAGGCTGCGTTCGCGATACCCACCTCACGGCCCATTGATGAATTGCCCCCCGCTTGTTTCAGTTTTCCGGGGGCTGATCACGAAACCTGTAACATTTGGCCGGTCCGAATTGTCCCAAATGTTGCAATTTGACCCACCGATGCGCGTTGACATGAGGCAGTGCCCCCTCTAAACGGCAGGTCTGAATTGTTGATCGGCTTCGAATCCCCATGCTGGATTTGGCCAAGAACCGGAGAGAACGCGATGAAGCGCACGTTCCAACCATCCAACCGGGTTCGCAAGAACCGCCACGGTTTCCGCGCACGCATGGCCACCAAGGCCGGGCGCAAGATCCTGAACGCACGTCGTGCCAAGGGCCGTGCGAAGCTGAGCGCGTAAGCGCGTCCAGTTTCTTGACTGATTTGAAACCGCCGGTTGGGCCAGATGATGGCACTCCGGCGGTTTCCGTTTGTCTGACAACCATGAAGAAGCGTGCCGATTTCATCCGCGCCTCCCATGCGCTTCGCTTTAGCACCCCCGGCATTCACCTGCAGGCGCGGCAGCGCGCCGAGGGTGAGGCGTCGGGCATCCGCGTCGGATACACCTGTTCCAAAAAGGTGGGCAATGCAGTTGCCCGCAACCGGGCCAAGCGCCGACTGCGCGAAGTGGCGCGGCTGGTGCTGCCGGAACTAGGGCGCGACGGCTGGGACTATGTGCTTGTCGGCCGCAAGGATGTGACGGCCGCCCTACCCTTTGATACACTCATCGCCGATCTCAAACGCGCGTTGAAAAAGGTGCATTCATGACACCTTTGGCCTATCTCGTCTCGCTCCCCGTACGGGCCTACCGGGTCGTGCTGTCGCCGTGGGTGGGCCACGGCTGCCGGTTTCAGCCCACGTGTTCGGCCTATGCGCTGGAGGCACTGGAAAAGCACGGAGCCATCAGGGGCAGCTGGCTGACGATCCGCCGGATCGGGCGGTGCCACCCATGGGGCGGGTCTGGGATCGATAACGTCCCGGACTAGCTGCAATCCCAGTTATAGGCGACCTTGTCGAACCGACGGTCAGCAAGGTCGGCCTTTGAGGTCAGGAAACACGCCTCGCCTGTATCGCCCCAGCAAATCTCGACCCCGGTTTCGCGATCAAGCACGAACCCCAACTGCAATAGCACCTCGCTCAGCTCAGGATCCGTACCGGTGCGGCGAAAGTCCTCCTGCGTGAAATCGGGGTGACCACCGTAGTATATCTCTGAGGGTTTGGCCGCGGTCAGATCCTCGTGCAGCGTGTCCCATAATTCGCCGGGGCAGTCGGGATACCAGCCCTCTGTCAGCTCTCGCACAGCGGTGCTGTTGGGCGATACCGGCCCGGTTGCCACCTGCCCTGTCAGTCGCCGCCCCTTCAGCGTCAGTTCGTCGTTGAATGGTGTGAATTCCCACCCCCCATCCGGCAGATCCTGCCGCACCAGCGCCTCGGCATCTTCGTGATAGGCGACATGAAACCCCTTGTTTGCAAGCGACGGAAACGCGCACCCATTCAGGTTATCGTCCATAACAAAGAACGACAGGACCCCTTGTGCCGGATATCCATCCAGCGGTGGCATGTCGGCATAATTGATCTGTGCCAGAAAGATCATCGGTTTGCCGTTGGCGTCCTGCGGCCAAGGCGCATCGGCCGGCAGGCTGGGCCGCCCGCCAATGGATGAATGTGCATCATCGGCAACAGGTCCTTTGGCCATGGTCAGTGCAATTGCGGGGCGGGCCAGGGCTGCGGCCTTGTTGCGGGCGTCCTGCACGATAGCGGGCCAATCCCGGTCGTCCTGCCGGGATTTTGGTGGTGTCGGCTTCTTACCGGCGAAGTAATCGTCGGCCTTTTCGCCCTGCCGCTCGCGCCACAAAATGAACCCGACCACGGCAATTGTCGCGACAAGGGCCAGCGCCCCGATCAAGTTTCCCATAAGGCCAATCCCTCACGTCCCGAGACGGCGCGAAATCCGTCAGTTCTTCTCGAATGATATCGTCACAACGCCGATATCAAACCCGTAACGTTTCACATAGGCGAGGTTCAGCAGACGGTCTTCGGACAACAGCCACATCCAGTCGTCGAAGGTCACGCGGAGGGTTTCGGATGTGCCGTCGGCAGAGGGGACAGGCAGATCGATTTCGTATACCCAATTGAAACGATTGTCTTTTTCCTGCCCGGTGGCCTGCCCGATCACGCCCGGGGCGGTGCCTGTCCAGCTATCCGGGCCGGTCTTGGTCAGGGTCCAGATCCGCTGTTCAGTTGATCCGTCCTCATAGACGAAATCCTCGACCAGGCGCAGCCGCTCTCCGTCCCAATCACCCTTGATATCAACGACAAAACTGCGGCGCACCGTGCCGAGCACATCCTGAAACTGGCCGTAGGCTACCAGTTCACCGTCAAAGAATTCCTCCATGTTCAGCTTGCGGTCACTGAGGCTGGGATCGTCGAATGATGGTTTTCCGGTGCAGGCGGCAAGCGCCAGAAAGGCGAAAGTAATCAGGATGCGCATGATGGTTTTCCTTCTGTCCAACCCTGACCTAGCGCGGCGCTTCAGGTGGGCAAATTCCCCAAAAATTACTGTCGGCATCACGTCGGACTTGCGTCGGCAAAGCGTCGGATCCCGTCGTGCATGCACGGTAGGGTTCGGTTAAGATCTGCTAATATAGCATTGACCGTGACCCGCGGTCTGCGGAGCCAACTGGCAGGTGATGTCCGGATCGCAGATATCAACAAAGCGCTCTTGCGCACCTCGGCGATAGCCTGGTCCGCCAAACAGACGCAGCGCCGCAAAAATCGCCCAGATCCGCAAGGGGCCAACCTTGGCCGCCTGCATGGCTGCCCGCATGATATTGTCGGCAAAGCGGCGGTCCTGTTCAGTCGACCCGCGCCCACTGACGTCCTGCCACGCAATGTAAAGGTAGTCATGTATGATCGCCGCCTCCAGCCACGGCCCCACCCGCCCGATCAGGAACCGAAACAGGCGCGGTACGCTGGTCAGGTCGGTGATCAGGCCCTGCGGCACGGCCAATGGTATCCAGACACCATCAGGATCCTGCCATGACGCCAGAAACGGGCGGCCCAGCAGATAATCCGTATCCTCTCCGTTGCGCATCCTGACCGCATCTTTCAGCCTCAGCAGGACCAGCGCGCTGTCATAACGAAAACCCGCCACCTCGGTTGGCGCATCGGGGTAAGGGTTTACCGGTTCAGGGGGCGCATCATGACGCTTAATCATTCACAAAACCTCTTGGCGGACCTCGCGGGGCGCGGTAGGGCTTTCACCCATGCTTGACGATACAGAAATCCACCCGCTTTTCCACGGTGCGCCTTCCAGCACCGAGTTCAAGAAGCTGCGCAAACGCATCGTGCGATATACCCGCGAGGCGATCGAACAGTATGGGATGGTGCCCCCTCAGACAGGCCAGAAACCGGACAAATGGCTGGTCTGCCTGTCAGGTGGCAAAGACAGCTATACCCTGCTCGCCACTTTGTACGAGCTGAAGTGGCGCGGCCTGCTGCCTGTCGATCTGATCGCCTGCAATCTGGATCAGGGGCAACCTGGGTTTCCCGCGACGGTCCTGCCGGAGTTTCTGGGAAAGATGGGTGTGCCTCATCGGATCGAATACCAGGACACCTATTCCATCGTCATGGACAAGGTGCCGGCGGGGCGGACATTCTGTGCGCTGTGTTCGCGGCTACGGCGGGGAAACCTGTACCGGATCGCCCGCGAAGAGGGCTGTTCAGCCGTGGTGTTGGGCCACCACCGGGACGATATTCTCGAGACGTTTTTCATGAACCTGTTCCACGGCGGGCGTCTGGCCACGATGCCGCCAAAACTGGTCAACGAGGAAGGCGATCTGTTTCTCTATCGTCCCCTTGCCCATGTGGCCGAGGCCGATTGCGAGAAATTCGCCAAGGCCATGAATTATCCGATCATTCCCTGTGATCTGTGCGGGTCGCAGGACGGGTTGCAGCGCCAGCAGGTCAAACAGATCCTGGATGGCTGGGAAAAGAACAGCCCCGGACGCAGGCAGGTCATGTTCCGCGCCCTCATGAACGCGCGGCCATCCCATCTGCTCGACCCGAAACTGTTCGATTTCGCGGGGCTGACGCTTGCGGCGGACACTGCGCCGCACGAATAGGCCTGACGATGATCACAACTGCCCTGTTTGGTCGCAAATAAGGCAAAACCGCTTGACCTTTCGGCCCCCGGCAGGTTGAACGGCCTTCAGAATTTTATGTGGAAATGGGCGACTTTCAGATGGACGAGCAGAATAGGAACCTGATCCTGGCGACGGTGCTGAGCTTTGCCGTCATCATGACATGGACGTTGTTGTTCCCGCCCGAGGAGATCCCAGTCGAGCCGACCGTCGAACAAAGCGTCAGTACCGATGGCGGTGCCGTGCCCGCCGCCGAGGCCCCAACAACCACCGGGGCCGTCACAACCCCCGATCAGGAACCGACCGCCGAAGCGGAAGCCGCGCGCATCGCCATTCAAAACAGCTCTGTCTCCGGTTCCCTTTCTTTGCGTGGCGGGCGGATCGACGATCTGGCCCTGACCAATTACCGCGAAACGCTGGATGAAGATGCCGAAACCGTTCGTCTGATGCGCCCCGCGGGCGAAGCTGATGCCTATCTTGCCCTTTTCGGCTGGACCGGAGACCGCGATGTTGCCCCGAATGATGATACTGTCTGGACTCTGGTCGAAGGGGAAACACTGACGCCTACAACGCCCGTCACCTTGCAATGGGACAATGGGCAGGGTCAGGTGTTCCAAACCAAGATCTCGATTGATGATGAGTTTATGTTCAGCTTTGAACAGACGCTCATCAACAACGGCGGTGGCGTCTTCAACTCCCGCCCCTATGGTCTGATCCGGCGCTATTCGGAACCGGATGACCTCAAGAACTTCTTTATTCTGCACGAAGGCCTTGTGCGGATGGCCGATGGCGAATTGTCAGAGATTGACTATGACGAAGTGGTCGATCTGGTGCCCAGCGACGAAGACGCACGGGTCGAGGTACAGCAGAACGGTTGGATCGGCTGGACCGATCACTACTGGATGACCACGCTGATCCCCGAACAGGGCGCACCCTTCCGCGCCACTGTCCGCCATTTCGACAATCGCGATATCTATCAGGCTGAAGCGATTATGCCTGCGGAAAGCGTTGCGGCCGGTGCATCCACAACCGTCACCACCCGGTTCTTTGCCGGGGCCAAGGAATGGGAAGCGATCCGCCATTACGAGAACGAAGGCGGCGTTGGCGGTTTTCTGGACAGCATTGACTGGGGCTGGTTTTTCTTCCTGACCAAGCCGATCTTTGCCGTGCTGCACTATCTGAACGCCGTGATCGGCAATATGGGCTGGGCGATCATTGCGCTGACCGTGTTCCTCAAGGCGCTGGTGCTGCCGCTGGCCTATAAATCCTACGTCTCCATGGCGCGCATGAAAGAATTGCAGCCGGAGATGGAGAAGCTGAAGGAAAAAGCCGGCGACGACCGGCAAGCCATGCAGCAAGGCATGATGAAGCTTTACAAGGATAACAAGGTCAACCCGGCTGCGGGCTGTCTGCCGATCCTGCTGCAAATTCCGATCTTCTTCTCACTCTACAAGGTGATCTTTGTCACCATCGAATTGCGCCATGCCCCGTGGTTCGGCTGGATCGATGACCTCAGCGCGCCTGATCCGTCCTCTATCCTGAACCTGTTCGGCCTGTTGCCATTTGCCGGGCCAGAGCCCGGATCGATCCTCGCCCTGCTCTTTATCGGAATCCTGCCGATCCTGTTAGGTGTGTCGATGTGGCTGCAGCAAAAGCTGAACCCGGCCCCGACAGACCCAACCCAACAGATGATCTTTGCCTGGATGCCATGGGTTTTCATGTTCATGCTGGGGTCGTTCGCCTCCGGTCTGGTGATCTACTGGATCGCCAACAACATCATCACCTTCATCCAGCAATACGCCATCATGCGCAGCCACGGGGCCAAGCCGGATGTGTTCGGCAATATCAAGTCCAGCATCAAGCGGAAGAAACCCGTCGACCTCGACAAGAAAGAGGGCAAGTAGATGATCACTGTCGCCGCGTTGTGGCGGCATCCGATCAAAAGCCACGGGCGTGAGACGTTGGATGAGGTCACGCTGGTCACCGGCCAGACCATGCCGTGGGACAGGCACTGGGCCGTCACCCATGACCGGACCAAGTTTGATGCCGCAAACCCCGAATGGGTGTCTTGCCGGAACTTCATGATCGGTGTGACAACCCCCGGTCTGGCTGGCATCTGGGCCAAGCTGGACGAGGATGCACGCAGCCTGACACTGACCCATCAGGATCTGGGCGAGTTGCAATTTGCCCCCGACGATCCAGCGGATCAGGCCCGGTTTCTGGCCTGGGTCGCGCCCTTATGCCCGCCTGACCGGTTTCAGCCCACCGGGCTGGTTGCCGCCCCCGACCGGGGCATGACCGACAGCAACTACCCCACCGTGTCGATCATGACCTATGCCAGCCACAAGGCGGTGCAGGGCCGTCTGGGCCGCAGGCTCGAGATGGAGCGCTGGCGCGGGAATATCTGGTTGGACGGTACCGGCCCGTGGGAAGAGTTCGAGTGGATTGATCGCGAAATCCAAGTGGGCGATGCGGTTCTGCAGGTCCATGAACCCATCGAACGTTGCGCCCATACCAAGGCGAACCCGCGCACCGGGCAGCGCGACACCGACACGCTGGCGGTTTTGCGCGACGGCTGGGACCACCAGAATTTCGGTGTCTATGCGACCGTGATCAAGGGCGGTAAGGTCGGCCTCAATGACACGGTTAAGGTGGGCTAAGATGGAATTACGCTTTCCCGAGGTCGAAACCCCCGACGACGCCGCGCTTGAAAAAGGGCGGCGGTTGTTTGCAGGCGAAACCGAATTCCTCAAAGGCGTGGTCGCAATGGACGGCCTGCCCCCTGCGGACCGGGTCGAGGTTTGCTTTGCCGGGCGGTCCAACGTGGGCAAATCCTCCCTGATCAACGCACTGACCGGGCGTAAGGGGCTGGCGCGTGCCTCCAACACGCCGGGGCGCACGCAGGAAATCAACTTTTTCACCGCAGGCGAAATCTATGTGGTCGACCTGCCCGGCTACGGCTTTGCCAACGCGCCAGTTGCGGTTGTCGAGAAATGGCAGCGGTTGCTGAAGCAGTATCTGCAGGGCCGCCAGACGCTGCGCCGGGTCTTTGTCCTGATCGATGCACGGCACGGGGCCAAGGCGGTGGATGAGGAAATCATGTCCCTTCTCGACAGTGCTGCGGTGACGTTCCAGGTGGTCATGACCAAGACGGACAAAATCAAGGGCAAGGCACTGGACGAAGCGTTGGCTAAAACACGCGCCGCATTGGTCAAACACCCCGCCGCCTTTCCCGAGATCATCCTGACCTCTTCCGAAAAGGGCGACGGGATCGCGACGCTGCGCGCCGTCATCGCGGGCGTGGAATGAAGAAAAGGACCGAAGACATGAACCGTGACTGGATCGCAACCGCACGCACACTGTCCGAGGCCCTGCCCTATCTGCAGCGCTATTCGGGTGCAATCGTCGTTGTGAAATTCGGTGGCAACGCCATGGGCGACGCCGATGCGATGGCCGAATTCGCCCGCGATATCGTGCTGATGCGTCAGGTCGGCATGAACCCCGTCGTGGTGCATGGCGGCGGCCCGATGATCAACCAGATGCTGGACAAGCTGGGGATCAAATCGGAATTCGTGCGCGGCAAGCGGGTGACCGACAAGGACACTGTCGAAGTCGTCGAAATGGTGCTGACCGGGTTGGTCAACAAACGCATCGTGCAGGCGATCATGGACGAAGGCGGGCGTGCTGTCGGCCTGTCGGGCAAGGATGATGACCTGATGGTGGCGGAGGCCGACGACCCCGAACTGGGCTTTGTCGGCAAACCGGTGGAAATGAACGTGCAGGTGCTGCGCGATCTTTACAGTGCCGGGATCATTCCCGTGGTGGCCCCGGTGGCGACCGGCATGGACATGCTGGAAACCTTCAACGTCAATGGTGATACCGCCGCCGGTGCCATTGCTGGCGCGCTGAAGGCGGACCGGCTGCTGTTGCTTACCGACGTACCCGGCGTCAAGGACGCGAGTGGCGAGGTTGTGACGCAGCTGACCACCGATCAGGTCGGCGCGATGATTGCTGATGGCACGATCGCTGGCGGGATGATCCCCAAGACAGAAACCGCGCTTGCCGCGCTGGAACAGGGCGTGCGTGCGGTGGTTATTCTGGACGGACGATTGCCCAATGCCTGCCTGCTGGAGTTGTTTACCGAACACGGGGCCGGGTCGATCATTCGCGAACCGCGCGATTGAAGGACCTGCACCACGGTCGAAACTGTGCTATGTGACATCCGTTCTTTAAGGGAGATGACGATGAAACTGCTTTCCTGCGCTGCCTTTGCCCTGACACTTTCCACCACATCCGCCTTGGCCATCGACCCCTGCCTTGTCGGACAATGGGAGGTCGACGGTCAGAGCCTGGCCGATGCCATGGGCGCCCAGATGGGCGGCAGTGCGCGCCATGATGGCGGGTCGGCCAATCTGCAGATTTCGGATGCAGGCGACATGTCGATGACCATCGATGATCTGGTGATCACCGCACAGATGCCCGATGTGCCACCCATGGCGATCACCATCAGCGGCGCATCGCAAGGAACGCTAAGTGCAGATGATAACGACTATATCGCGGATGTGACGGACTATGCACTTGTCGGTTCAGCCGACGTCATGGGCACCCGCATGGATATCCCGATCACCACGGCCGATGGCGGCGGTTGGGGCCAGTCGCGCGGCAATTTCAGTTGTAGCGACGATGTGCTGACCTTCGTGCCAGACGCCCCCGGATCAATACCCCCGTCATGGACCCGCGTGCGCTGAATGGGGCTGAATGACAGGCTGCGCCGGGTTGGCCTGCGCCCATTGGGCGAATGCCAGGACGGCGCCGATGTCATCACGCTGATCGGGCCAGACGAACCACATTTCTGGCCCATTTTTCGTGCCAGCCCGGAATATGGCGATGGCGCCCCCAACCCGCTGGATCGCTGGTCGGCCCGGGTGGTCAACACCATCGCGGCCGAGCACAACGGTACGGCCATCTTTCCCTTTGGCGGGCCGCCATATGCCCCGTTTCAAAATTGGGCGCTGAAAAGCGGGCGCTGCTGGACCTCGCCCATTGGGTTTCTTGTGCATGAAGATGCGGGGCTTTTCGTGTCGTTCAGGGGCGCCATCCGGCAGCCGGACCGCGCGGTGATCGGCACCGGGCCGTGTCCGTGCGATACCTGCAAAGGCCAACCCTGCAAGGCCGCCTGCCCCGTCGATGCGTTTGCCGACGGCTATGACGTGGATCGGTGCAAGACCTATCTGCGCAGCCCCGATGGGGCCAGTTGCATGACACGCGGCTGTGCCGCCCGCCGCGCCTGCCCTGTGGGTCAAGGGAACCGCCTGCCCGATCAAGCCGCATTCCACATGAAAGCCTTCCTATGACCAAACGCCTGATCCTGATCCGCCACGCCAAATCCAGCTGGAGCGATCCGTTTGCCGATGATCATGCCCGCGTCCTGAACGACCGCGGGCGGGCCTCTGCCCCGGCAATTGGGTCGTGGATGGCCGAGCATGGGTATATGCCTGATATCATTTTGTGTTCAGACGCGACCCGGACACACGAAACCGCGGATCTGATCATGCAGAAACTGGACCCAAAGCCCGAATTGCACCTGTCGCCCCAGATTTACCACGCAGCCCCGCTGACATTGCTGGAACTGATCCAGCGGCAGACGGCGGACTGCATCGCCCTGATTGGGCACAATCCGGGCATCGGGATGCTGGCCAACCTGCTGGTCAAATCAGCGCCCGATCACACGCGGTACAGCGACTATCCAACCTGTGCCACAGCCGTTATCGATTTCGAGATTGATGGTTGGGCTGACGCTGGCCAACGGGGCGGCACATGCGTCGATTTCACTGTGCCACGCGATCTGATCGGAACCAGCCGCACCGACATCGACTAGCGCCACGAGGCCCCGGCGCAAGGCCGGGGCGACGTTGTGCTTAGTGGCCGAGGATCTGGCTCAGGAACAGCTGCGTCCGCTCTGATTGCGGGTTGAGGAAGAATTCTTCCGGCTCGTTCTGTTCCACGATCTGGCCTTGGTCCATGAAGATGACGCGGTTGGCGACCTGGCGGGCAAAGCCCATCTCATGGGTCACGCAGAGCATGGTCATGCCTTCCTCGGCCAGTTCGATCATCGTATCCAGCACTTCCTTGATCATTTCGGGGTCAAGGGCCGATGTGGGCTCATCAAACAGCATGATGCGCGGTTTCATGCAGAGCGACCGGGCGATGGCCACACGCTGCTGCTGACCACCGGACAACTGGCCGGGATATTTGTCGGCCTGTTCGGGGATCTTGACCTTTTCGAGGAAATGCATCGCGATTTCCTCGGCCTCTTTCTTGGGGGTCTTGCGGACCCAGATCGGGGCGAGGGTACAGTTTTCAAGGATCGTCAGATGCGGGAACAGGTTGAAGTGCTGAAAGCACATGCCGACCTCTGACCTGATCTTGTCGATGTTTTTCAGATCCGAAGAAAGCTCGGTGCCGTCCACGATGATCTGACCGGCCTGATGTTCCTCAAGCCGGTTGATGCAGCGGATCAGGGTCGATTTGCCGGACCCCGACGGGCCGCAGATCACGATCCGCTCGCCGCGCTGCACGGTCAAGTTGATGTCGCGCAGCACATGGAACGTCCCGTACCACTTGTTCATATTCGTAATCTCGATCGCCACCTCGTCAGAGACCTGCATTTGGCTGCGATCAATCTCGCGTTCTTTTGTCATTTCAACCATTGTCAGGTCTCCTTAGCGGTTTTCACGCTGGAGTTTCTTCTCCAGGTAAAGTGAATAGCGGCCCATGCTGTAGCAGAAGATAAAGAACAGCAGACCGATGAAGATGAACAGCTCCCAATAGATGCCGTTCCAGTCGGTCGAGGCACGGATCGCGTTGGTCAGGCCAATCGGGTCCAGCAGGCCGATAAACACCACCAAAACCGTATCCTTGAACAGACCGATGAAGGTATTGACGATCCCCGGGATCGAGATTTTCAAGGCCTGCGGCAGGATGATCAGCCGCATCGATTGCCAGTAATCAAGTCCCAGACTGTCTGCACCTTCGTACTGGCCCTTTGGCAATGCGGCCAGACCACCCCGGATCACCTCGGCAATATAGGCCGCCGAAAACAGGGTCACCATGATGATCACCCGCAGCATCAGGTCGAAATTTGTCCCGGGCGGCAGAAAGTAGTTCAGCAGCAGTGATGCCGTGATCAGCCAGACGATCAGCGGGACACCGCGGATCACCTCGATAAAGGCGACACTGGACTTGTTGATGATCAGCAACGGCGACTGGCGACCCAACGCCAACAGGATGCCCAGCGGCAGCGACAGCACGATACCGGACACACCGATAATCATCCCCAGCGTAAAGCCACCAATCTCGCGGCTTTGCACCGGTTCAAGCCCGACACGGCCAAGCGTGGCATAGGTGCTTTCAAGCGCATCCCGCAGGGTGGCAGCCTGTTCCTCTGCAGCCAAAGTCTCTTCCAGCGCCTGACGCTCCTCTGGGGTTGCGTCACCCGCGCCGTCAAGCGACAGCAGATTAGCCACCGCATCCGGCAGATTGGCACGCAACTCGGCTGCCCTTTCGGTCACTCCAGGCAACTGCGCGTTCTGCGCTTCCAACAGCCGGGTTCTAGTCAGCAGGCCGCGCGCCTCGGACAGATCCTCGTCCAGCAAGAAGGTTTCCACCGCCAGTTCGGATGCCTCGCGGCGCGCTGCCATCAAAACATCCATCTGGGCGAGCAATGCACTGCGCGCTGTCTCAAACGCCGGTGTTCCGGGGTTGTTCAAGCGCTGCGCCAATGCCTCTTCCAGCAAGGCATCCTTTGTCGCCACTTCTTCATTGACGCGGGCAATCAGCCCATCGCGCTCCGCCTCAAGCGCTTCAAGACGGGGGGTCATTTCATCGACCATCGCACTCAGTGCGGCGGTTTCGCTTTCGATCCGTGCTTCGCCGACGACGCGGTGCAGCGTATTGGTCGCCCATGGGGTAATCAGGCCCCACCATATGACCGCCACCACAATAGCACTGATCACCCCGACAATCGCACCGCCAATCTTCGACAATTCGCGCAGCGCCAGGTACCCCACAACAAAGCCCAACAGGACCAGCAATGGGCTCCAGATCGAACCACCCCAGATCAGCCAGACAGCCAGAAACGGATAGACGAGCGAGAACCACATCATCTGTCTCGGCAATTGTGCCGAAAACAGGACCGGTGCAAGTGCCACGAAGAACAGAGCAAAGGCCAGCACCGGACGCCAGTACAGATCAGATGGATAGAAACCAAAGATCAGCTGCACCCAGCGGTCAGTGATCACCGCAAAACATGCCCCGTCATGGCTCCCCAAACCGTCAACCGACAACACCTGCCGACATTCGGTCAAGGACCCTGCTGTCCAGACGCTATTGGCCAGCCACGGGATCAACCCTGACAAGGCCCAGTAGACGATCAACAGCGAAAGAATAGTCAGGATAGCGTTCAACCAGCTTGAAAACAGGTTTTCCCGCAACCATTTCACGGCACCCTTTTCGCGAAGCGGCGGTTCAGCTTCCGACAACATCTGTGTGCGAACAAAGGTGCTGGATTGTGCGTGTGTATCAGACATCCTAGCGCTCCTTCAGAGTGTTGCGGTTGTTGTAAAAGTTCATCACGGCCGAAATCGCGATACTGAGGGCGAGATAGAACATCCCCATTAGCAAGATACCTTCCAGCTCTCGCCCGGTCTGATTGATGGTGATGCCCCCCAGCGTGGCGCGCACATCCATATAGCCGACCGCAATGGCAAGCGATGAGTTCTTCGTCAGGTTCAGGAATTGCGAAATCAGCGGTGGCACAATCACCCTGAGCGCCTGCGGCAGGATCACCAGCCGCATCGTCCGGTTCGGGCGCAGACCCAGGGCAAAGGCAGCTTCGGACTGCCCCCGGCTGACAGCCAGAATACCGGCACGTACAATTTCAGCAATGAAGGCACCGGTATAGAGCGACAATGCAAGCCATAGGGCAATCAGCGGGTTACGGACCTGAAAACCGCCCTCGAAACGCGGGATGCCGCGTTCCGTCATAACGGGGTAATGCACCTCAACCACGCGGCCTTCGACCAGTTGGTCACTCAGCACGGCGATGGGTTCATTGAACAGTGGTGTCGCCTCAATCTCGGCGATCAGGGCATCCGCTTCGGATGCATCGACGATGATCAAGCTGCAATTGCCCGCAGCCAGCGCCTTGCGGGCGTCATCGTCGCCGAAAAAGTCACCGCGGCGAAAGTTCACTTCGGTGCTTTGCATATAGCGTTCGGCGTTGATCGTTGAAGCCTCGCTCGGGATGCTGCAGAAATTGATCCGGCCACTTGCTTCGGCATAGCTGGCCAGGTCCATACCGCTTTGTGCACCCAAGGCCACAAAGACCTGATCATTGCGCTGCGACACGGCGCTCAGCGCGAAATAGCCCAGCACCATCGGCACGATCAGCACGCCCAGCGCGGGCAGGAAGACCGGCACGATACGTCCCGTTTCGGCCTGAATGGCCCGGGCGCGGCGGCGCAGGAACACGATGCCGGCCATGCAGGCAATCAGGACCAGCGACAGGATCCAGGCCAGGCTTGACCAGGCGAGGCCCGGCATGAACGTCCCTTGATTTGTGACAGCGACTGAACCCAGAAACATCTCGTTCTGGGCGATGCCATCCGCGTTGGGGCGGAACGTATTTGGGGGATCCATGCCTTCCGTGAACAAGGCGAAAATGGCGATAATCCACAGCAAAAGCGGGACATTCCGGAAGCCTTCGACATAAACAGCCGCCAGGCGCGACACGACCCAGTTATTGGACAGCCGCAGAACGCCGATGATCACGCCAATGATGGTCGCCATAATGCAGCCCAGCGCCGACACCAATATGGTGTTGGTCATGCCGACCAGCGCGGCACGGGCATGTGTCATGGAGTTGTCGTAAGCGATCGGCCGTTGATTGATATCGTAGCCGGCCCGCGACCCCAGAAAGCTGAAATTGAATTCCTTGCCAAGATTGGCGAGGTTCTGAACAGTGTTGTTGATCAGCCAATAAAACGCGATGCACAGCAGGATCAGGGCAACCACCTGAATAGTGATCGAACGATAGCGTGTATCATAGATGAGTTGGCTTGGCCGAAAGGCAGCTTTCGGCGGGTCGGTCAACGTCGACATATATATCTCCCGGTGGCTCCCGATATTGTCGTGCAGGCTTCAGTTGATCCGAATGTCACTGCACGCGGGATGCGCTTTTATCAGCACACTAGCTATTGGGAAAAGGGCCCGGCATTGCCGGGCCCCTCACCATTATCAGAACTTAGCGGAAAGGTGGCGAATAGATCAGACCACCTTCGGTCCACTGTGCGTTCAGACCACGCGCCAGACCGATTGGTGTGTTCTCACCGATGTTCTTTTCGAACAGCTCACCATAGTTGCCACCAGCAGCGATGGCGTTCTGTGCCCAGTTGGCGTCCAGACCCAGCATCGCGCCCAGCTCACCTTCGGTGCCCAGCAGACGGTTCACTTCGGGGTTGTCGGTGGGTGCAGCGGCCAGATCGTTGACATTGGTCGATGTCACACCCAGTTCTTCGGCTGTGATCAGCGCGTTCAGCGTCCAACGGACCACATCACCCCATTCGCTGTCGCCGTGGCGGACAAGCGGGCCAAGTGGCTCTTTGGAAATGATTTCCGGCAGAAGCACGTGATCTGCAGGGTTTTCGAATGTGGCACGTGTGGCAGCCAGACCGGATGCGTCAGTGGTATAGACGTCGCAAGCGCCAGCCAGATACTGCTGCTGTGCTTCTGCGTTGGTTTCAATCGGCACAGGCTCGTAGCTGATATTGTTGGTGCGGAAGAAATCCGCCAGGTTCAGCTCGGTCGTGGTGCCGGTCTGGATGCAGACAGTCGCGCCATCCAGATCCTTGGCAGAATTCACGCCCAGTTCCTTGGGAACCATGAAGCCCTGACCGTCATAGTAGTTCACGCCATTGAATTCAAACTTCAGGTCAACGTCACGGCTGAAGGTCCATGTTGTGTTACGCGCCAGCATATCAATTTCACCAGACGCAAGCGCTGTGAAACGTGTCTGACCTGTGGTCGGCACAAACTCAACCGCGCTTGGATCACCAAAGATCGCAGCAGCAACGGCACGGCACATACCCACGTCGAAACCAGTCCAGACGCCGTTCGCGTCAGGGGCGGCAAAGCCAACCAGACCAGTTGTGACGCCGCAGTTCAGCGAGCCGCGGGCCTTGACATCATCAAGCGTTGCCGCCGAAGCCATGCTGGCAGCCAGACCAGCAACAGTCAGCGCGCCGAAAAATACGGTTCTTTTCATTTTTACCTCTTCCTGAGTTTCTGCCCCCATGCGGAGGCAGCCAATTTTTGTCCCGTCCCATTTAGACAGTCATGATGAATGAGAACGGTCACCCGTCTCAGCGTCCGTAGAGTGTGCGGAAACTGCTGATGAGGTCAAGGGTGAGCAACGGGAATCCGGGACAAAACGCCTAATAATTCGGCGAGAATTCGGGTGGCGCGCAATCACGCACCCGTTTTGGATGAGTCAAGCGAAAGCCGGTAAAATCTGGCCGCGTCAGAAAACGCCTTTTGCTTGATCAGCGCATGCGCTGTGGCCTCTTCATCCTCGCCCCATTGGGTGATCTGCCAGTCTTCATCAACACGTGACAGCGTCCAGGCCTCCTGCGGTGTCAACCGGTCACGTGTGACGGCAAGCGCCAGAATCAGGGATCCCGAAAGACTGATCAGATCGTGCGCCGCGGCGAGCGCGAAATTGTCAAACGCGGCCACTTCATCGGTCAATCGCTGCAGCACATCAGCATCCTGTTCTACATGCATGACCCCTTCACCGACCCAAAGCCGGGCATTCAATGTCTCTGCCGCCCAATCCAGTAGCGGGTCCCAGCTTTCCAATTGTAACGCGATCAGCCGCGCAGGTCCCGCCGCGCGGTAACATAGCAGATCACTGTCACCATATTCCGCCAGCATCGCGATCACCTCATCGCGCTGGGGACGCACCTTGTCGATGGCTGCATTGGCCCCGCGCGTCACTGGCATGGTGCGCGGATCAATCTGACCTTCCTGAGCATCCCATTCGGTGGCGACCGCCTCGGCCATGGCCGGCGTAGGAAGCACCAAGTCGGCCGTGGCCGGGGTCTTGACCAGACGTTCATCCAGACGCACCACATAACCGCCCGTGACAGGGGCGGTTGTAGCCTCGTTCCAAAAACGCTTGGCCTTCCAATCGCTCATGATGATGACCCCGTCAGTTGATCAACCGCATCCGGCAACGCCTGAAAATCGTGGATCAGGATATCGGGGCGCAGGTCATCCGCCGGATGATAACCCCAACTGACGCCAATCGTGCGCACGCCAGCGGCGCGACCCATATCCATGTCGAATGTCGTATCGCCCAGCATGACAGCCGCTTGCGGCGATACGCCGGTTTCATTCAACGCCGTCAGGATCATCGACGGGTTCGGCTTGGACGGATGATGATCAGACACCTGTTCGCTGTGAAACACCCCCGTCAGCCCGTGGCGCTCCAGCACCTTATCCAGACCCCGCCGCGATTTGCCCGTGGCCACAGCTAGCAGCGTGTGGTCTTGCGCCTGCAACACCTCCAACGCCGCGCGGGCACCGGGGAAAAGCGGGCCAAGCTCCTTGTCCTGTGTGCGCAACTCCGCAAAAGCGTCCTTGTAGCCGGCCACCAGCCTGCCCCGGCCCGCTGCATCCGTATCCGGGCACAGGCGCATGAATGACTCATCCAGTGACAAGCCCACGATGGAGAGTACGGCATTCCTGTCCGGCATCGCGATTCCCTCCCCCGCGAAGGCAAGGGTCATGGCCGCCACGATTTCGGCCTGACTGTCGATCAGCGTGCCGTCGACATCGAAAATCACCAATCGCAAATCACTCATCAGGCATATTGAACGGATCGACCGGGGCGTGGCCCACGACCCAACCCACGAAATCCCATGTTTTCTGCATATGGTCTGGCAGCGGGGCGGTCAGATGCAGGGTCGCCCCTGTCGCAGGATGCTCGATCGTCAGGCTGCGCGCATGCAGATGCATCTTGCGCCCAATCTCTGACCCCATGCCGGCGCCCCAGCCATCGCCAAGGTTTTCCTGGCCAGACCCGCCATATTTGCCGTCACCAATGATCGGATGACCAATCTCAGCCATATGCGCACGCAGCTGATGGGTCCGACCCGTAATCGGCACCAACGCACACCATGATGCACGGCTGGCCAGCGTATCCATCACCGCATAGTCCGTCGTCGCCCGCTTGGCGCCTTCGGTGCAGTCCACATCACGGGGATGCACGCAGCGCATCTTTTCATTCTCGCCCCCACGGCCATGCCCCGGGGCCTTGACCAGTCCGTATTTTATTGTCCCTGCCCGCGGATGCGGCACACCGGCAATCGCTGCCCAGTAAATCTTGCGTGTCTCGCGATGCTTCAAGTTCTCGGTCAACTGCTTTGCCATGGTCCGCGTCCGCGCCAGCAGCAACACGCCGGATGTATCCTTGTCCAGCCGATGCACCAGACGCGGCTTTTCATCGTAACCAAAGGTCAGCGCCTCGGCCATGCCATCCACATGGCGCGTCGTCTTGGACCCACCTTGCGTAGCCAACCCGGCAGGTTTGTTGATCGCGATAATATGGTCATCGCGGTAGATCACACAGGACTGGATCAGCTTGGCATCCGCCTTGGTCACACCCTGCTTAGCCAGCGCACGGGCGGCATCTGCCTCCTCTTCCGTTGGCAGGGGCGGAATACGCACGGTCTGCCCGACCTCAAGCCGCGTATTCGTCTTGACCCGACCCCCATCGACACGCAATTCGCCCTTGCGGCACATTTTTTCAATGCGGCCTTGCGTCAGATGCGGAAACAGCCGACGCAGATACCGATCCACCCGCTGGTCACCGTCATCAGCGCCAATCACACGGGTTTGCACACCACTCATGTCGCCATCCCCCGCGCAATCCACAAACCCAGACCACAGGCCAAAATCGAAGCAACCACAGATGCCAGGACATAGCCGCCCGCCGCCGTCACCCGGCCTTCCTCAACCAGACGCAGCGCATCCAATGTAAAGGCCGAGAACGTCGTGAAGCCACCCAGTACACCGGTCATCAGAAACGGCAACCAGTGCTGCAAACCCCGATCCGCCAGATGCACCCAGATCACGCCAATCGCAAATGAACCAATCACATTCACGGCCAACGTGCCCAATGGAAACGCCACAACCAGCCCCACGAGATATCGCAGAACCGATCCAATTGCACCGCCAAGGGCGACAGAGATTACAGGAGCCATCATGCGGGTGCCTTCGCCGGTTCGGGGCCGAATGTCAATTCTTGCCGCGCTTGGCGCGCAGGCCCGCAAAGTAATCAACGCGCTTTTTCAACTCGCGCTCAAAGCCCCGGTCAACCGGCGTATAGTAGACGCCCCGCTTCATGCCTTCCGGAAAATAGTTCTGCCCGGAAAACCCATCCTCTGCATCATGGTCATAGGCATAGCCCGCGCCAAAACCCTGTTCCTTCATCAGGCTGGTGGGCGCATTGAGGATATGGGCCGGTGGCGGCTCTGACCCGCTCTGCTTGGCCGCCTTCACTGCCCCCTTATACGCCACATAAGTCGCGTTCGATTTCGGGGCAAGTGCCAGGTAAACCAGCGCCTGTGCCAAGGCGAGTTCCCCCTCCGGCGATCCCAGCCGCTCATAGGTCTCCCAAGATTGCAGGCAAACCGCCTGCGCCTGCGGATCAGCCAGCCCGATATCCTCAACCGCCATACGCGTGATGCGCCGGGCCAGAAATCGTGGGTCCTCGCCCCCGGCCAACATCCTGGCAAACCAATAAAGCGCCGCATCCGGGTCCGACCCGCGCACCGATTTGTGTAAGGCGCTGATCAGATTGTAATGCTCATCCCCCGACTTGTCGTATTTCGCCGCGCGCTTCATCAGCCGCTTAGTCAGATCATCGGCTGTCAGCTTGGCATCAGTTTTCCAGGCCGCCGTCTGCTCAATCAGATTGAGCAAGGCGCGCCCGTCGCCATCCGCCATCTCCAACAGCGCCTCGCGCGCCGGGCCGTCCAGCGGCAAGGGCTTGCCCAACTCCTTCTCCGCCCGCTGTGCGAGCAGTTCGAGATCCTTCAAATCCAGCCGCTTGAGGATAAAAACCTGCGCCCGGCTGAGGACAGCGGCGTTCAACTCAAAGCTCGGGTTCTCGGTGGTCGCGCCCACCAGCAGGATCGTCCCATCCTCCATATGCGGCAAAAATCCATCCTGCTGCGCCTTGTTGAAGCGGTGGATTTCATCAACGAATAGCAATGTGCCCTTGCCATTCTGGCGGCGCATCTTGGCGGCCTCGAACACCTTGCGCAGTTCCGGGACACCAGTAAAAATCGCGCTGATCTGGACGAAATGCAGGTCAGTTTCATCCGCCAGCAACCGGGCAATTGTAGTCTTGCCCACGCCCGGCGGGCCCCAGAAAATCAGCGATGACAGCGACCCGGACGCCAGCATGGTGCCAAGTGGCGCATCCGGGCCCAGCACCTGATCCTGCCCGATCACATCGGCCAGTTTCGCCGGACGCAACCGGTCCGCCAACGGGCGTCGTGCGTTGTCCGGCACGGGTGCGCTGTCGAACAGATCGGCCATCAGGTGACCTCCGTCTCGCGCAAGGTGAACAGGTTCATGATCATCGCCCGTCAGGATATGTTCGACCAGCGGGTCGATTGCAAGGGGACGGATACGCTATTGCGGGATCGGTCAGACCTCGCTGATCGGGTTTGGCCCGTCATAGGTCCAGCGATAGCCCGGCGGGGTCGGCCCCTTGTTTCGCCCGCCTTGCTGCATCTGCTCCCACGCATGGGCCAGAATGCCGACAGAGCGGGACAGGCAAAAAAGACCCCGGGCCAGCGGGCCCGAAAACCCAAGTTCGGCGTAAATCACCGCCGTCGCCCCATCGATATTCATCGGCACAGGCTTGCCCGCGCGCTCGTTCAACACATCCTGCAACGCCTGTCCGATCTGGCCAAAACGTCCGCTGACCGTTCCGTCAGTGGCGGCTTGGGCCACAAGCGCCAGCAGGCGCGGGGCGCGCGGGTCCTCTGGCGTGTGAAACCGGTGCCCGAAACCCGGCAGATATTTCGAACGCTCGACCTGCCAGAGGTCAATCATCTGTGCGGTGGCTGCGCTGATCTCAAGACCATCCTGCATCGCATCATCAATCCAGCCGTAAAGCTCCACCGCCTGTTCGCCCGCCCCGCCATGCACGTCATCCAGCATGTTCACAGCTGATGCCATCGCCCCATTCAACGGCACGCCACAGGTCACTGCCATACGGGCCGCCACAATCGACGGGGCCTGCGGGCCATGATCGACCGCAGCCACCAGCGCGCATTCCAAAAGGTCGGCCTGTTTTTGCGTGGGTAACGCACCTCGGGTCATCAGCCAGATCATCTGGGCAAAAGACACATGACCGATCAGATCCTCGATCGGTGTAAGGAAACAGTAGTTATTGCAGTGCCGGCGAAATGTAGGATTAGGTGATATTTGCTGATATCAACTGGCTGTGCGCCATAAGAATAAGGGCGATCCAGCATTGTGCGCCTGAGGTTGTCGAGACTGACCGATGTCTGCAGTGATGCGCCAGAATGGTTGTTTGGGCGCTGATAAGGGCGTTTATGTTAAATGTTAGCCTTCGATGAACGATGAAAGACCAAATGACGGTTACACCCTTTTAAAATAGGGTTTAAACGCGCCTTGAAAGCATCACTGAAGCCGCACAACATCAAAAACATGCCTTCGGAACTGGGACGCTGGACGCCCAGTTCGAGTTTTGCGTCCCAGATAGCGATTAGATATTTGAATTCAGTGGGTTACCCCTCGCGGCTCTTAGATCGCCGTGTCGCGAACTGGGACGCCATTTCAGCGCAGTCGTCAGACCGGGGCAACAAACCTGCTACGATTTCAACGTAGGCACATGTTCTCCGTTCTATGGTAATGCGTTTGGTAATAGCCTTGCTTTGGGATCGTTTCGAACGCAGGAAGCCCAAAAGGACATTCTCCGTGGATATTCAGGCGAGATTCCACGTGTCTGGAGTTTGTTGGGCATCCGTTAGCAGCTTGTTCTTCATTGGAGAAACGCTATCGAACGATAGTTTTCCTTTTGTGTCGGTTTTTGCCAACTTGACTTTACCAATGCATAACGGGCGGTGATGTACATGGATTTACTTGGCGCGTCTCAGATTTTTTTTGTGGTTGGTAATGCTGTTTTGGTATGCTTAGTGATCTACGTTTTAGTGTTGTTTTTGTGGAGAAGGTGAGGATGTCATGACCGTCTTTGATGTTGAGGGGTTGATTGGCCTCTAGCTACAGAGAGTACCAAGGCCGACTGACAGCCCTTAGCGGACACTCAACCCTAGGCAACCATCCAAAACTCTAAATTCTGAAACGCGAGGCTTGTCTAAATGAGACGCGCTTCGCGTGCGTGTTGTTCCGCTGTCTGCCATCGATGCTAGGGAGCACAGAGCCGAGCTGGTCTGATCACAGAGAGAAGGGAGCGATTTTGAAGAACCTACATGTACTTGTTTTAGCGGTTTGTGCCGGGTCTTTGACGGGGTGCACATTCACACCAACAGAGGTGGAACCGATCAACGGTATTCCCACATTCTCGGTCACATCGAACAGGCTCGCGAACCAGAATGCAGGGAACCCTGACACGGTTGCGCAAGCACTCCGCGAACTCGAACAAGAGGCGGTGCCACTCTACATGAAAGAAGTTTGCGGAAACCGTGGACACAGGATCGTCTTGCGTTCTGAACCCATCATCGAGCCTTGGACTGGCCGCGGTGGCGGATGGTTTGTGAAACGGACGTTCCTTGCACAGTGTAGATGACGACAACGCCTCGCAAAGCTCATCCTGACATCGCCGACCATGTGGCAGAGGAAGGAGGGGTTTTGCAGCCACCGTTGGTGGCGTGGCAAGGTGCTGGTCGGAGGTCACTCAGGGGGCTATGGGCTATCGCAGCAGCTTTGTTGGCGCTTGCGACGATCGAATGGCCGCGACGTGAAGAAAGTGACTAGACCGGTCGAAGACCGAGCCGTTTCCAACAAAAGAAGAGCTTAACAAAGCGGCGATTATGGGCTCAGAGTGGACAGCCGACTCCATCATATTGCTGTGACAATGCAGTCATCTATTCTGGCCCCTCGATTAAGACTAGTTGATCGTCAGCAAGCGGGCGCTGCAAGGCCATGGCTTCCGGCACAGGAGCGGAGAGCCAAGCATCCACTTCCTCGGGCGTCGTTAAGATGACCGGCATCGCTTTTGGATGAAAAGGTGCCACAACCGCGTTTGGATCTGTTGTCAAAAAGGCGAACAACTCGTCAGATGTCTCGCCATCCTTGACCTTGCGAACAGATGTCCAAGGCGTCCAGATTCCAGCAAAGACCGCGAGGGGTTGCGTTTTCTCAGTGGCAAACCAGCGATTGCCATGTCCCCGCTGAAACTCGGAGAACGCTGTAAATGGTACGACACAGCGATGTTCCGGAACCAACCAACGTCGCCAGTGCGGAGACTTGGTATTTCGGACGTTCGTTACGCCCTTGTCATAGTTCTTGCCCCGCAGATACTGCGGCGGTGTAGGCATCCCCCAGCGCATCATAGAAAGGACGCGACCATCAGGCGTGTTTGTTACGACCGGAGCCAGATTATTGGGATAGATACCGGGCAAGGCGGGCATATTGCCGGTCTTGTCCTGCCAGACCTTGAGTAGATCGATGATCGCCGCCTGACTGGACGTCATCGAATACAAATTACACACTAAACTAACCTTGGAAACTCAGTACTAAACCGACCTTGGAAACTCAGAACTCACTGCACGCTCCAAGTACCATCGCATCGTACCTTTCGTTCCGCAACACTTGCATTTGAAGCTCTGCTCCAAAGTATAGAGCGGTGTCATTTCGCGATACTTGGCGTGGAGCTGATGAGGAGCGATCCGGTATTCCTGGCCGCAGAAGCGGCAGACGACAACCATGACATCCCGCGCTGTCAGGTCGCGGACACGAGTGTTGAATTTCAAACCCAAGGTCAATGGTACATAAGGCACGAGAAAGAACATAAGTAGAACATGTGGCGTCTGGCAAGATGTATTGCTGGAGCATGACGCTTAGTAACGAATGCCATCAAGCATTGGTTGCACATGCTCCCAGCGAGGTCGCAGACCTTCGTCGAGCGAACCTACAGACTATCAGACACAACCGGATGAGTATTGGCTGCTTTCTAAAAATCGACGGTATGTCCCCACCATATCACCTTTCCGATGAAGTTGAGACGTTCCTGATCGCGGCCCAAGAAGGCCTCTGGCGGGTAATTTGTAGTGTCTTCCGAATAGAGGATCAGGTTCTGGAAATCTGGGCGCTCTACGCGTTTGACGCGCGTCTCTCCGTCAACATCGACTACATAGATGCCTGATCTGACTTTCCCCGCTTTGGTTTGGGGGCGGATTGGTGGTTCACGCCTTGCGGTGTCGATGAGCAGTACGTCACCATCAACAATCTTTGGTGCCATGCTATCACCACGGACGCGCAACATAGCGGTGTTTTGCGGCGCCACACCTTGCTTCGTGAGCCAACTTCTGCTGAACGCGTAGTCACTCTTTTCACTGTTGCCTTGAGCTCCGAGCTCATCCGACGTCTCTATCGGATAAAACGGGACTGTTGCATAGTCGTTGCCCTGTATGACGCGATGCGGGATATCACCCGTTTCGCGTGGCGGACCGATATAGAATTCCAATCCCAATGCATCGCAGATCTCCCGAGCCCTCGTCAGCGTCGGGCCGCTTTTTTTCGAGCTTCGGATGACATTTCTGATCGCATCTGGCGGCAATCCGGCTTCAATTTCTATTGCTTGCACGCCTTTCTTCAGCGCTTCCACACGCTCTAACACCAGATCTTCAAACGATTTTTTAGACATACTCATGATTCGGTGAAGTTACCGACAAAGGGGTATCTTGACTAGTGGTAGGAATACCATGTAGGCACTTGGTAAACATACCGAGGTGGTAATGAATATAGAAACTCTAGTTCTGCTGGCTGAAACCTACAGTACTCATACAAGCCTGAAGCTATCCACAGTTTCGACCTACATCAGAAACGACGGAAAGTTCTTTGATAACCTCAAATACAAAAGGGCCGGATGCACTCTAAAAACTGCCAATCAAATCGTTGATTGGTTCGACCAGCGCTGGCCAGCCGACTTGGAATGGCCATCCACACTAAATCGTCCTTCCGATACGGGAGCGGCGGTATGAGCAGTTTTCGACGACGCATTGCTTTAGCAATCTGCCCAGAGCTCTCACGTCAGCCACTAGTTGTCCGCGCCCCAATGCGACCACGCGACCTCGTTCGACTTTCATTCCTTATGGAATGTCATCTGGGTGTCACTCATTGGGCGGTTTCGATGAGAGTGGCCTCCAAGGGGGACTTAATTGATCGCTTTAAGGCTGGTGGCGACGCCCGAAGCGCGACGATCATTAGGGCGCTGCAGCGCTTCTCGGACATCTGGCCCACTGACCTTGAGTGGCCATCTGACATCCCACGTCCCACCTCATCCCAAGAGGCTACCCGATGATTGGCAAGCGTGTCGAACCTATTGCTATGGCTCGTGATGCCTGTGCAGGCATGACAGAGCAGCAGCGTCTCGCTTTCGCGACGGAGCTGTTGAACTCTGCCACATCGCCGCAGTCGCAACGTCAGTTGAGATGTGTCGAGACCGTCGCTCGTGAGGCACGAATTGCAATCGCACGCGATGAAGCGTTGCGGAGGCAGGCCTCATGATCCGCCGCCTAATCGCCGCTATCGCTGAACCGCTTTCATGGGAGGCGCGCCTGTTTGGCATGTGCCTCGTCGTGTGGGTTGTCTATGCTCTTTTGCTTCTGGGGTTTCAGCTATGACAGCTGCGAACACTGGGTGCTACCGCATCAAGAGACGCGGCGATGTCTATCTCGTCCTGAATAGCCGAGGCGTGCAGGTCGGGGCACCCAAAGGGAACCGCGATGACGCGCTGACGTTCATTGGGGTTCAACTGGACAAAGGAAAACTGTCACAGCGTAAGCCGCGCGCCTGCATGTGCTGCGGCGTCGAGTTTTTGTCTGAAGGCATTCACCATCGGCTCTGTCATCGCTGCCGTCGTCAGTCGGAAGGGATGGTCTGATGCATGCAGCTTCTCTCACATCATGGCGGCTGCAGGCTCTGATCAAAGTGCTGTCAGACGGGCACCCACATTCCACCAAAGAGATTGCGCGCAAGTCCAAGGTGCTGGCGATCAGCGCCTGCGTTTCCGAGCTACGCCAACACGGTGCCGAGATCATCTGCGAACGCAAGATGGTTGAGGAGCAGGGCATTCCAAAATGGGTCTTCTTCTACACCATGCTGGAGGCACCAAGAGACTGATGGCGCCGGTGAGGGAAATCAAGGTTATCGACTTGCCACTCGACGAGATTGAAGTCGGCAATCGTATCCGGATGGTGTCACCCAGCGCAGTCAACATCATTGCTATGTCCATTGAGGATTTGGCGGTCCTGACGGACCCAATCCATGTCCGCAAGATAAAGAACGGCTATCGCTTGATTGATGGCGCGCACCGTTTCGCCGCTGTAAAACAACTTGGATGGTCTTCGGTTCCGACAAAGGTATGGCAATGCACTGCGGATCAGGCTGAGCTAATGGAAAGCGATGCCAATATCTCCACGGCACACATGCCTCCGCTGGAACTCGCCATCAGTCTCGCAGCTCGCAAGCGGTCATACCAAAAGCTACATCCCGAGACGCGTCAGGGGCATGCGGGCGCAAAGGGGCGGTGGACTGACGATATGCAAGCGAACTCCAGTTCGTTTGCATCCTGGATGGGGAGCGTTCTAGGGGTCACAACTCGCCAGGTTCAGAAGATCATAGCCGCCGGTGAAGGCCTCACAGCCGATCAAATCCGATGGCTCCGCGCTGCCCCTAAGCCAGTCACACAAGCCGATCTTCAGACCTTGGCCAAGGTGCCGGACGACACCCAGCGCTCGAAGATCTGCATCAGTTTGACCAACGGCGAAGCTAAGAGTGCTGCAGATGCCCTTAAGCGTCTGTCTGACCCTGCTAGCAAACCCGTAAAAGACCCAGTTGAAGAGGCATTTAAGGACCTGCGCGAGGCATGGTCACGCGCACCCAAAGTTGCCCGGGATCGGTTCCTTGTAACTGACGTGAAAGACATGGCGTTCGAGCTGGAGGACGCGTGGACGCAGGCCAGTGTGGATAACCGCAAGGCTTTCTTTACGGCCAACGCCGCTGAGCTCTACGACTTCCTGATCGCGGAGGGCATGATCAAGTGAGCATCGCCCCAAATCAGGAATGGTGGAGTGCTGCAGAAATCGCAGACGCTGCGCTGCCTGACATGCCCACCACCAAGCGCCGCGTCAACGATATGGCGTCACGTTTGGGTTGGAGCGAAAGCCCAACTTTTGCTCGCCGTCGCGCGGGCCGTGGCGGTGGTTGGGAATACCATTGGACCCTGCTTCCATCGCGCGCTCAGGCCCTGCTGCTGTCGCAGACGAAAGACGCATCGGCATCTGATCCACGCCCAGATCGCGATGAAGCCTGGACTTGGTTTGAGCAGTTGCCGGATGGACCCAAGGCAAAGGCACGCGAACGCCTTCGCATCGTACAGCTCGCCGAAGCATTTGAAGCTGGCGGATCGACGCGACATCTGGCGGTAATTGATGCTGCCGGGCAATCGGGCGTATCGCCGAGGAGTGTCTGGAACTGGCTAGATCTCATTAATGGCGTGCGCGCCGATGATCGGTTGCCATATCTGGCACCACGTCACCGCGTCGGCCAACGATCAAAGCGCGCCACCGCGATTGATCCACGCTTTGGCGATTTGCTCAAAGCCGACTACCTGCGCCCTGAACAACCGTCTTTCAAGTCGGTCTACGACCGCTGCGTCCGGATCGCCGCGAAGGAAGGCCTCGACGTTGTTCCGGTACATACTGCGCAGCGCTGGATCAAACGCGCCGTCTCCCCGACAGCATTGGTATATGCCCGCAAAGGCTATGAGGCGCTCAAGCGCATGCGCCCGGCCCAGAGCCGCGACAAGACGGCCATGCACGCCCTGGAAGGCGTGAATGGCGACTTCCATCGCTTCGATGTCTTCGTGCGCTTTCCAGCGAGTTCCGACGGTCAGCCGGAAGAGGTGATGAGGCCGCAGATGTGCGCCTTTCAGGACATCTATTCCGGCATGATCCTGTCGCACCGGATCGACCGCACGCCCAATAGCCATTGCGTGCAGCTCACTATCGGCGATCTGATCGAGCAATGGGGCATCCCGGAACATGTTTTGCTTGATAACGGCCGCGAGTTTGCTGCCAAGCTGATCACCGGCGGAAGCAAGACCCGCTATAGGTTCAAGGTGAAAGAGGATGATCCATCTGGCTTGCTGACCAGCCTTGGCTGCGAAATCCACTGGGCGCTGCCCTATAGCGGCCAATCCAAGCCCATCGAGCGCGCTTTCCGCGACATGTGCGACCGGATCGCCAAGCACCCGGCCTTTGCAGGTGCCTATACGGGCAATAGGCCGGATGCCCAACCTGAAAACTATGGCGAAACCGCCGTCCCGCTGGCCGTGTTCAAGGCCATTCTGGACGAAGAGATCGCGGCGCATAACGCGCGCCCGGACCGGCGCTCGGAAGTGGCCTATGGGCGCAGCTTTGCGGATGTGTTCGAGGAAAGCTACGCCAACGCGCCGATCCGCAAAGCCACGGCTGAGCAGCGCCGTCTCTGGCTGATGGGGGCTGAAGGCATCAAGGCCAACACAACCACCGGCCAGATTAACTTCATGGGCAATCGCTATTGGGCGGACTGGATGAGCGAGATTGCAGGTCAAAAGGTCGTCGCACGCTTCGACCGGCAAGCCCTTTGGGATGGCATCCACGTCTACAGCACGGCGGACGCCTATCTGGGGTTCGCGCCGTGCCTGGTGAAGGCCGGTTTCTTCGATATGGACGATGCTCGCGCCACCGCCAAAGCCAACAAAAAATGGCGCAACGCCCAGAAAGCGGAACTGGCGGCCTATCGTCAGCTCACTGTTCAGGACGTCGCCTCGGCGCTGTCCAACATCACGCCTGATACACCTATTGAGCCGGTAGAGGCAAAGGTCGTGCGCCCTGTTTTCGAGGCCGCAAAGCCGCAAAAGTCAGCGCCAGTGTCCGCCAAGGTTGCACAGACGCAAACGGCCCTGATTGCCGATCTTGATAGCCGCCGCGCCAGCAAGACTGAGCGCGCGCCTGATGGCCGCGACAACTTTGTGCGGGCCCGACAGCTTGAGGCCGACCTCGCGGCGGACAAACCGGTCACCAAACAACAGCAGGTCTGGCTCGCCGGGTACCAGACCACCGCTGAATACCGCACCTGGGCGAGCATGGTTGCGGACTTCGGGGAAGACGTCCTGGCCAAATAAAAACCGCCGCCGGGCTGCAACCCAAACGGCGGAAAAAGGAGTGAAAGAGCGATGACAAACAATATGCCGCTTTACAACACTGTCGCCCCGCTGCGGAACGTCGCCGCATTGGTCGAACTGATTGAGCGCGTGCAGGGACGTGCTTTGAACCTCCCCGGCATGGCGACCTTTTATGGACCCAGCGGCTTTGGCAAAAGCTTCTCCGCCATCTTCGCAACCAACAAGTTCCAGGCCATTACGGTGCAGGTCAAATCAACCTGGACCCGCAAGAAGCTCTGCCAGGCCATCCTGACTGAAATGGGCCTGCCAAAGGTCACGACCGTCAGCGACATGGTGGACGACATCAGCCAATTCCTTGCGATGCATGACCGGCCCCTGATCATCGATGAGGCCGATTTTCTGGTGCAACGCAAGATGATCGAGATTGTGCGTGACATCCATGAAGGATCTGGCGCGCCCGTCATCCTGATCGGCGAGGAGCTGCTGCCCCAGAAACTCAAGACCTGGGAACGCGTCCACGGTCGAATGCTTGATTGGGTCGCTGCAGAGCCCGCCGACATGAGCGATGTGAAGCATCTGATGCGGCTGTATGTGCCGGGCATTCAGATCGCCCCGGAAATCCTCGATACGATGCTGAAAGCGTCGCACGGCTCGATCCGCCGGATCCGCGTCAACCTCGAACAGGTTCGTGAAATGGCTCTGGTCAACGGCCTGACAGACGTAGGTTCAAACGATTGGGGTCAACGCCAGTTCTTTACAGGTACTGCACCTGCGCCTCGGAGGGCAGTGTGATGGTCAAGCGCAACTACAGTGACGCGTTGCAGACACTTTGCCGCAATCGTGCCGGTTCAATGGAGGTCTTTACCTATTTTGATCTGGCTGCCGCCGTCGGCGCGCAGACCAAGACAATCGCCAACATCGTTCAGGAATGGGAGCAAAGGGAGCTCGTAGAACGGCTCGGCAAAGGCCCAAAGAACCGGCTGCAATTCAAGACGACTACCAAGGGTCGCGCGCAGTTTGCCCTCGCCGAGTCTGGTCAATCAAAGCCGTCCGTTTCCCCCGAAAAGAACATGTGGACTGCCATGCGGATGCTGAAGGTGTTTTCGCCGGAGGATGTGGCCGTGCAGGCACGCACCGAGGCGGTTGACATCACGCTGGAGCAGGCGCGGACGTTCTGCCGTATGCTGGTGCGCGGCCACGAACCTTATCTGAAGGTCCGGCGTACCGCCGTCCCAGGGCGTCGAGATGCAGCTTATCAGCTCATTCGTGACACCGGCCCTCTGCCACCACGTGAAGCTCGGGTCCGTGCGATCTACGATCCCAACCTCGTCGCCTTCACCCATGTGCCGGAGCCAACGCAATGAACGGTCCTATCGCTTCAGCTCGTGAAGCATGGGGCGTGGATGCGCCTGATTGGGTCATGCGTCTCGCCCAGAGTTGCGAGGCCAGTTCGCAGAGCAGGGTTGCGGCTCAACTCGGCTACACACCAGCCGTCATCAGCCAAGTCGTGCGCAAAAAGTACACAGGCAACTTCCACAACGTCCGCGAACGCGTCGAGGGCCAGTTAATGGGTGCGACGTTGGTCTGCCCTGCACTTGGAAATCTGCCGCTGCATGAATGCCAGGCTTGGCGTGCGAAAGCGCGTCACTTCTCGGGCGCGAACCACCAGCGCGTGCTGATGTTCCGGGCCTGCAGTCGCTGCCCGAACAACCGGCAGGACAACGTATGACCCAGAAGAAAGGCACCGACGTCGACCGATTCACACAAGATCAGATCATCGGTCTTGCCGCAAATGCGGTCACCAAGGTTGATCTTCTGGGGGAGCGGGGCGCGACCCTCTGCACCCAGAACGAAATCATCGCGTTGACCATTCTCGTTGCGGCGAGCGGGTGCATCCCGCCCTTGCCGGAACGGACGCTACCAAAAAACCCGAACCTGACACCAGAAGGAATGAAGCCATGACCGAACAATTCAGAATGCCGGATGGTCGCAAGGTGATCGACGGCAATACGTACATGCTTGATGCCAAAGGCAGGCTCGAACCTGTCGAAAACATCAAGCCGCAGCACCTGCTGGAGGATGAGACGGTACGCAAGATCATCAGCTATGCGATGCCCCTTTCTGGTCAGGTCGCGCGGTTCAAGCAGCACACGTTTGATGACATTAGCGCCTTCGAAGGCGTGTTGGCGCAGGAATACGGCACAACAGTGGGTGGCCGGAAAGGCAACAAGACGCTGATGACCGTTGATGGGCTGTTCAAGGTAACGGTTCAGGTCGCCGACCGGATCACGTTTGGACCTGAATTGCAGGTCGCCAAAACGCTTGTCGATGAATGCTTGAATGAGTGGTCCGCCAGTGCGGGCCCAGAACTGCGCGGCATCGTCACAAAGGCCTTCAACACCGACAAGGAAGGCCAGATCAACGTCTCCGAAATCTTCATGCTGCTGCGCCAAGACATTGATGATCCGCGCTGGCAGCGGGCGATGGAGGCGATCCGCGACGCCATGCGTGTCGTGGGTTCAAAGACCTACGTGCGTTGCTATCGCCGGACCGGCCACGACGCGCCCTGGGAAGCCATCACTATCGATCTAGCAAAGGCATAGAGCATGAAAAAAGATGACGAATTTGGGCGAGTTGTCGCCAAAACACTGGCCGCCTTTGCCCTTGCAGCAGTACCGGCCGCAGCACAGGGCTGCGACCTGCAACCAGATCGCATGTCGGTGCTGATCGGCTCTGATCACATCGGCGCGCAGGGCGAGATGAATGGGCGCAACCCGGGTCTCTTTGTGAGTTGGAACTGCAAAGGCTTTGAGGTCTCGGCAGGAGCCTATCAGAACTCATATGACAACCAGTCTGTTGCGGGCACGGTGTCTTATGCCGTGCTGCAGAAAGGTTGGTTTAAGAGCAGCCCGTTCTTAGGTCTCGCCCGTTATCCGGAATATGGGGAACTACAGGTCGTGAGCTATGGCGATATCGTGCCACTGGTCGGTCTGCAGACTGTGGTCGGGAACGCATTTGTGCAGGTTCTTCCAGGCGATCAGGAAACTGTTGATGTTGTCATCGCGTTTGGACTGACATTCGAGATCGGCAGGGCAGGGCAGTGAGAGCGGGCGTCCGCATGTTCGCTTCGTTCGGCCTAATGCTGCTTTTGGCGCGCGCTATTGCGACACTGCGCGTCACGCTATCGACATGACCCGCGCCTTGCAAAAACTCATCCACGTGGCTTGCCGTGAGCTGGGGCTGGACGCCCAGGCGCGGCGTGATCTGCAGCTTGTGACCTGCGGCAAAGACAGCATGCGGGACATGAACGAAGCGGAATTGAAGGCGGTTCTGGACCGGCTCAAGGCCGACGGGTTCCAGATCAGCGTCACCAAATCATCCAAGCGACGTCCGGCTGCCCCGCGCAAGGATCTCAAGCTGGTCCACGTCCTCTGGACCAAGCTGGGCGATGCTGGCGCGCTGGATCGGCCTGGGCGCGACGGGCTGAACGCCTTCATCCGGTCGCGCTTTGGGAGCAGTTGGGGTGTTGTGCCGGCTGACATCGATATGCTGCGCGACCACGACAAGATCGCGGCGGTCATTCGCGCGCTGATGGCTTGGGGCAAGCGTGAGAACATCGATTTCGACTTTGTGCGGTACCGCAAGTGAAACGGACCCGCATCCATGTCACTGATCATGCCATCCTGCGCTACATTGAGCGCGTCATGGGCATTGATGTGGATACTGTTCGTGCGCAAGTGGCCGAGACGGTGGCGATTGCGGATGAGCATGACACCTGTACAGCGGTTACCAAAGACGGATTTCGCTATGTCCTGGTCGGCGACACGCTTGTCACCATCCGCCGCATCGCGCGCGCTGCCGACCGCAAATCCAAGGCAAAGTGGCCGTTGTCCTGATGAAGAACGGCGTGCGTCCCCTTGCTCAAGTTGAGCCCTTTGTGCGAGTCCTCGGAGTGGATCTGGCCATCGAGTTCCTGCTGACGTTTGGTGGTGCGCAGCTGTCCATATCCCATAATCCGCGTCCGCATTCGCGGCTTTCGAAACTGGTGGGGGTCGACAAGGCGATAGCACTTGCTGAAGCTTGCGAACATCTGCCGAGCCGGATCCCGACAGCAAAGCCCTGGATTGCCGCTGTCTGGAAAAGCCGTGGCGTGCCGATTGATGAGATCGCGCGCAGACTGCACACGAGCGATGTGACGGTCCGTACAATGCTCAAAAAGCAGGGTGCTTGGAAAGGCAAAATGCCGTCCCGCAAGCCACCCAAAGAAGACCGGCAACTGCGTCTGCTCTGAAACCACGCAAGCCCTTGCGTGGTTAAGACTTCCCAAAAATCAGCATGATGACCAGTACGCGCGCAACGTAAGGCGCGCTTTCTGCAAAGGTCTGTCATGAAATTCCTGCATCACAAACTACAAGGCGTCCCGTTCAACCTGGCACGGCACCGCCGGGGTAAGATCACACCAATCGTCGTGGTCATTCATGACACGGCCAGCTCGCTCGGCCACGGGGATGCCGCGCGCTATCTGGAAGACAACAACGCCAAGACCTCCGTGCATTTCATCATCGAGCGCAACGGTGCCATCGAGCAACAGGTGCCAACCAATGTGGGTGCGAACCATGCAGGCCGGTCACATTACCATGGGCTGGATGGGGCAAATGATTTCTCCATCGGGATCGAGTTGGTCAATGCAGGTCGCATGACCAAAGGCAGCTCGTCCAGAACGGCCCGTGCCTGGTTCAAGACGGAATTCGACATCGACGATTACGGTATCCAGTTCATCAAGACGCCCGAACATGGTGAAGGCTGGTGGATGGATTACACCGAAGAACAGATGGAGGCGTTGATGGAGCTCCTCCACGCGCTCTTTGATTACGTGCCGTCCCTCAAAGACATCGTCACCCATTGGTACATCTCGCCCGGCCGCAAGGTCGACACGAACCCACTCTTTCCCCTGAACAGCATCAAAGCGCGGATCCTCGGCCGTGACGATCTCATCACGAAGGAGGCGGATGATCTGTCCGAGTGGTCATCTGATGGTGACGATTTGGTGCGGATTGAAGTCCCTGGAGACCAGCTCAACATGCGACGCTGGCCGTCGTTCAACCCCAATGTGATCACCCAAATCCCGAAAGGTGTTGTTGTTCCTGTCATCCGTGCAGGGACCTTCCAAGGCCGCTGCTGGTTCAAGATCCAGTATGCGGGCCAGGAAGGGTGGATTGTAGCGAAATACACGGCAGAAATCCGTGCGTCATCAGCGGGCTTTCAACCAGCCTTTGAAGTCTCCTTTTAACCCCCAAGAAGAGGTCCTAATGCAAGCTTTCCTCACCCCCGAACTCATCAACGCCCTCCTGACGCTAACAAGTCTCGCTGTCACCGGCTTTGTTGGCTGGCTCGCCCCCACCTTGCACCAGCGCTGGGGTATTGATCTGGACGCCCGCGCGCGTGCGACCCTGCATTCCGCTCTCAACACCGGCGCGCATCTGGCATGGTCTCGTGTCAGCAACCGGATTGATCCGCCAGACATGAACGCGCTCATCCAGATTCTTCTGGCGCATGTGGCGGGCGAAGGGGCTGGTCAGGCCGTCCGTCGCCTGAATGTCTCCCAATCCGCACTGCGGAGCCTTGCTGAAGCAAAGCTGATGGAGGTGGGCACCAACATGGCGCTGCAACTGCCACTCCCGGGCGCAGATCGGCGGGACTGAAGACGTGGACGTGATTAACGCTATCGAAACGACCCGGCTCGTCTTCACCCTTGTTGTGTCCATCGTCACTGCCATGGTCGGCGCGGTTCTCTGGACCCGCCGCTCTGTCCGCGCCGTTGCTGCCGAAGAGGTCAGCGATGTCGTTGCGGCACAAGAAGCCAGCGAAGAAAAGATCGACGCGCTTGATGACGATATGCGCCGCAACGCCCGCAAGATCGAGAGCCTCGAACGCCAGATGGGGGATGTCCAGAACAGCCTGGAAAACATGGGCAGCGCCATGAGGACGATGCCCACCCGTGACGACATCCACAATCTCACGCTGGCGATGCAACGCAGCGAAGGCAACATCGAGCGGCTTGATGCCAAGTTCGAAGAGAGACTGAGGCCCATCGCCTCAATCATGGAGCGCATGCAGGAAGTGCTGATGCGTGGAGGCAAGGAGTAACCGATGGATATGGATCAGATCATCCGTGAGGACGCGCGCCTGATCGTGCTGAAGGCGCTCGCAGCCGAGGACACGGAAACACTCAACAGCGGCAACCTGTTACCCATCGTCACGAGCTTCGGGATCCGCAAGGACCGCGCGTGGCTGCATGGCGAGTTGGATTACCTGAAGGACATGGGGGCCATCACGTTGATGGAGGCCAACAGCGTCAAGGTGGCAATCCTGACGGAAAAGGGCCACCGGCATCTGATGCGCGAGATCCAGATTGAGGGCGTGAAACGACCTTCCCGCCCAGGAGGCTGATATGGGACGCGGCCGCCTTTCATCGTTCGACACGATGCCGACCGAGGCCGAGGGCATCATTGCCTGGGCGTCGCAGGAACTGTCGGATCGGGAGCGCACGCAGACGGATATCTATGCCGAGTTCGTGGAGAAATGTGAAGCCCTGATGAAAGAGCATCGTGGCGAGCTGGAGTTCCGCATTCCCAGCTTCTCGTCCTTCAATCGCTATTCCATCCGCATGGCCAAACTGACGCGCAGGTTGGATGAAACGCGTGCCGTTGTCGCAGCCCTCTCTGAGCGCTTCGATCCGAAGGATGCCGATGATCTGACGGTCATGACCGTTGAGACAATCAAATCCATGGTCCTGCACATGCTGGCCGATCACGATGACAAGCTGCTGCCCAAGGACGTCATGCAATTGGCCTCTGCGATCCGGCAGGCCCAGCAGGCGCAAAGTGCATCCACCTATCGCCGCGCCAAAACCATGGAGTTCCTTGAAGAAGCTGTTGAGACCGTCGCCAAGATGAAAGGCATGACGGCCGAGACAAGCGAGGCGATCAAGCGCCAGATCCTTGGGGTGGTCAATTGATCCGTGCGGCACTTCCAGATGACTGAGCTCTTGACCAAAGAGCAATGGGAAGAGCAGCGCCGTCTGGCCACGGCGGTGATGCCCGATGTCATAGATCAAGTAGGCCTGCCTGCTGTGTTGCTGCCGTATCAGCAGCGTGCGGTCTCGCTGCTCGATAGCGTCTCTACCCAAGTCCTCTTCATCGAAAAGTCGCGTCGGATCGGGCTGACCTGGGGGCTGGCGGCCTATGCCGTTCTCCGGGCCGGTAAGCAGCGTCAGGCAGGCGGTATGGATGTGATGTACATCTCCTATAGCCGCGACATGACCCGAGAGTTCATCGACGCCTGTGCGATGTGGGCACGGGCCTTCTCGATTGCGGCATTGGCCGAGGAGGAGCTGCTCTTTGAGCAGGGCGATGATAAGGGCGACAAGGCGATCCAGGCCTTCCGCATTCCCTTTGCTTCTGGTTTGGAGATCATGGCGCTCAGCTCTGCACCAAGAGGGCTGCGTGGCAAGCAGGGTGTCGTCATCATCGATGAGGCGGCTTTTGTCGACAGCTTGGATACGTTGATCGAGGCAGCGATGGCGTTCCTGATGTGGGGTGGTCAGGTGGTCGTCTGTTCCACCCATTATGGCGTCGATAATGACTTTAACCTCGCCATTCAGGACGTACTGGCAGGACGCGCACCGGGCGATCACATGCGGATCGATCTCGATCAGGCGTTGGAAGAGGGGCTCTTTGAACGCATTTGCCTGGTCAAAGGTGACGATTGGACGCCTGAAGCGGAAGCCGCATGGCGCCAGAGCATCATCGACTTCTACAAGGACAGTGCGGACCAGGAGCTGTTCTGTGTTCCCAGTGCTTCATCCGGGACATGGTTGCCGTCACCCTTGATCGAAGCGCGCATGACGGTGGATCGCCCGATCATTCGTCTCGATTTGCCAGACGACTTCTTGCATCGCAGCCATCTTGAACAGCACTCGCTTGTCGCACCGTTCATGGAGGAGATTGAGGAGGCTCTTGGCAGCCTGGACATGTCTCTGCGCTATGCACTGGGCTTTGACGTTGGGCGCGTGGCGGACCTCTCGGTCGTGCCGCTGCTAGCCATCGACCAAAAGCTCAATCGTCATGAAGCGCTCTGCCTTGAGATGCGCAAGGTGCCCTATGCCGAACAACAGGCGGCGGTCGATCTGGTGCTGCAGCATGTCCAGGCGCGTTTGGTTGGTGCCGCCATCGATGCCACCGGGATTGGCGACATGATTGCGGAGAACCTTGGACGCAAGTTCGGCATCCGCGAAGATGAAGAGGGATCTGGCCTCGTCTGGTCGATCAAACTCAGCCAGGACTGGTACCGGATCAATATGCCGCCGCTGAAGGCGGCGTTTGAAGAGGACACCATCGCGCTGATCCCCGACGACGATCACATATCTGACATGCGCGTGGTCAAGGTTATCCGAGGTATTCCGCGCGTGCCCGACACGCGCGAAGGTGACAAAGGTAAGACCCGCCATGGTGACTTCGCCATCGGTCTTGCATTGGCGCATTTCGCATCACGCATGCGCTGGGTGGAATACGGCTATCGCGGTGCAGCTCCGCAGGCCTCACAACCCGATGGCACGCGCAAGCTGCAGCAAAGGCCTCGTCATGACAGCGACATCAAAGGCCGGAGCTGGTGGGATAGTCCGCTGGGTGCTGGCGTGCGTGGAGGTATTTGATGTGGTTCGTTGCGGTGCTGCAATTTGGGTGGGGGCAGGCCGGGTTTTGCCACGACCAAAACCGCCTATGGCTGCATGTCAGCTACCGGCTGATTTTGTCATGAAGGAGCCTTGGAAATGGACCGCAAACCGGCACTGACCGACCAATACGGTCGCCCGATCAAGCGTCTTGAGCTGCGCAAGGAACAGGCCGCAGCCACGCTTGGCGGTGTGCGCTCACCGCTGACCACCTATCCAGGCGATGGGTTGAACCCGGTCCGGCTGGCCAATATTCTGCGCGCCGCCGACCGGGGTGATCCTGTCCAATATCTTGAGCTCGCCGAAACCATCGAAGAGCGGGATCCGCATTATCTCGGCGTGTTGGGGACGCGCCGCCGGTCGGTCAGCCAGATCGACATCACTGTGGAGGCCGCCAGCGATCAGTCTGATGACGTCGCTCGCGCCGAGATGGTGCGTGATTGGCTCAAGCGTGACGAGTTGCAGAGCGAGCTGTTCGATGTTCTGGACACCATCGGCAAGGGCTACAGCATGACAGAGATCATGTGGGACACGTCCGAGGGGCAATGGAAGCCAGGCTACCTTGAGTATCGGGATCCGCGCTGGTTCCGCTTTGATCGTGTCAGTCTCAAGCGTCCGATGATGCTGGATCCTAACGGTCAGGAGCAGGAACTGCCTGGCTTCAAATTCATCTACGCCAACATCAAGGCCAAATCCGGTCTGCCGCTACGGTCCGGTTTGGCGCGTGTCGCCGCATGGGGGTGGATGTTCAAGGCGTTCACGCAGCGCGACTGGGCTATCTTCACCCAGACCTATGGCCAGCCGCTACGTGTCGGCAAATGGGGCGCGGGTGCGTCTGAGGATGACAAGGACACGCTGTTCAATGCCGTCGCCAACATCGCAGGCGATTGCGCAGCCATTATTCCCGAAAGCATGACCATCGACTTCATCGAGACCAGTAACGTCGGTGCATCATCCGCTCTCTATCTCGACCGGGCGGAGTATCTGGACAAACAGATCTCCAAGGCGGTGATTGGGCAGACCGCGACGACGGATGCCGAAACCGGCGGTTTGGGATCAGGCAAAGAGCACCGCGAGGTCCAGCAAGATATCGAAACGGCAGATGCAAAGGATCTGAGTGCAGTAATCAATCGCGATCTGGTGCGGCCTTGGATGCAACTCGAGTTCGGGCGGCTGCAGCATTATCCGCGCATCAAAGTCGAAAGACCTGAGCAGGAAGACCTCCAGCGTGAGGCCGAAATCCTCATCAAACTGACCGACGGCGGGCTGCGCGTGAAGTCATCGCAAGTCTATGACCGATTTGGGTGGGAAGAACCGAGCGCAGAGGACGCGATATTCGGCAAAATGGCCCAAAATCCGCCCGCCACGGCCAATGATGGCAACCCTACTGATCCGGATGAGGTTTTTAAACGGTCCAGCGCGATTCTTAAACGGGTAGCAGGCGCGAGACGCGGTTCTGCGGACATTTCCGCGCTGCAGGCCGAACAGGCGCTTAAAACGGCGCTCAGCGGCTCGGCGGATTTGTCCGTTTTGGTGGATCGGTTAGCTGACGACGGTGATCCGCACGTTTTGAGCATGTTGGAGCGGATCGAAGAGATGCTGGAGGCTTCAGGCAGCTTCGAAGAGTTCCGCGAAATGCTCCTAGCCGGATTTGGTGAGATCGACGCGTCGGAACTGGAGGAAGTTATCGCCGATGCCATGACAGCGGCGCATGCGGGCGGATATCTGACAGGAGCTGACACAGACGATGGCCGATCCTCTTAGCGCCACCTTTCGCAAGCCATTTAATGCCCAGTTGACAGCGTTGCGGATCCGTATGTTGGATCTGGTCGCAACGTCGGCCTGGGACGATCTTCTGCGTGCTGAACATGACCGTGCGTTCGTTGTGGCTGGAGCCACCAAAGCGGACCTGCTGTCGGATCTGGCTGAAGCGGTCGAGAAAGCCGTCGGTCAAGGCACCACGTTCGACACCTTCAAGAAGGACTTCCGTGGCATTGTGGACAAGCACGGATGGCATGGGTGGACAGGCGAGGGCACCAAGCGCGGCGAGGAGTGGCGCATGCGCGTCATCTACCAGACCAACCTGCGCACCTCTTACATGGCTGGACGTTATGCCCAGCTCATCGATGGCAATTACCCATTCTGGGTCTATCGCCATGGCGGGTCCCTAGAGCCGCGCCCACAACATCTGGCATGGGACGGTTTGATCTTGCCATCTAACCACCCATTCTGGGCAACGCACTTTCCCCCCAATGATTGGGGCTGTTCTTGCCGTGTATTCGGAGCCCGCTCGCGTGAAGGTGCCCGCCGCCTGGGCGGCAAGCCGGAACTAGTACTCGAGGAGGGGTGGGACAGTGTCGTGCCGCGCACCGGCACGCCTGCCGGGATCGGCAAGGGGTGGGATTATGCACCAGGCGCAAGCATCGCTGACCTCGTCAATAGCCTGGTGCGCAAGTTCGAGCAGTGGCCGGAGCCGGTCGGACGCGCATTTCTCGCATCCTTGCCGGATGATCTGCGCGCCGTTTTTGAACAGGCGTTGCGCCAAAGCGGAGGTAGATCATGATTACCGTTGAACTGGAAACCGAAGAGCTGGACCGCGTCCTGGCGCAAATCTCAGCCGGACTCTCTGATATGTCCGGCCTTATGAATGATCTCGGCAACTATATGCTGGTGTCCCATCATGATCGCATGCAGCGCGGGGAGCAGCCCGACGGCCAATCGTTCGCGCCGCGTTCGCAGACCACAATTGATATCTACACCAGACAGGGCAAGTCTTTTGGCATGCCTCTCAATCAATCAGGCACAATGCGCCAGCAGATTGCTTTCAACTATGGCGAGGACTGGGTCGAGATCGGCTCAAACGCAATCCAAGCCGCCGTGATGCAGTTCGGTGCTGAAGCGGGGAGCCTCGGTCCGAATGCACCCTGGGGCGATATCCCGGCGCGGCCGTTTATCGGTTTGTCAGGCGAGGATGAGAGCGAAATGATCGGCGTGGTCATCGATTGGCTGGATAGTCTTGCTGGAATTTGAACGGGTTGGGTACAGCCCAAAGCGGACATGGCCGTGGAGCATAATTTCTCTCACTTCCCGCAGGCCAGCGCGGGAAGCCGACCTTTGCTGCATACGCGTGACGAGCAGTCCCTGTCCCAAAGCAGACGTCTATTCAGGTTGCAAACTAGGACCAACGTCCCGCAGCCCTGAGCCGACTGATTACGCGGATGTCTAATTCTTAGACAATGATACGATCGCTTGAAACGAACTGTTCACGGTTCTTAGTTGATGCAGGAAGACCGGGAGGCTGCACCATACCTCCTTTAGCTTCCGCTTCACACACCATGGCGTTCAGCGCCAGAAGGAACTGAAGTGGATCGGCTTTCGGCGACATACCATAGGCGGATCGAACGGCAGTGTTCAGCTTTGTGTGGGCCGTTCTTAACGGGTTGTCTCCCGGCAGTTCCAATCCCCGGTAAAGCTCGCGCAGGGACCGACCATGTTTGGCCATGAGGTCCGTTCTTGTGGTTCGGAGATCGACGGCCGCTTTCGCGACCGCCTTCATGGCTGGCAACGTCGGCTTTTGCGGCCAGGCGAAGCTGTCCCAGACTGTGTTTGATGTGTAGCGGTAGCGTTCTGTAAGGGTTGAACAGCGGTTTACGAACCACTCCCAATGAATGTCGGACTGGAGTATGCCGAACGAATAATCGTCATCGTAGGCAAAGACCTGAAGGGCGGCATTGGGGCGAATTTCGCGATCAAGAAACTCAAAAATTGGTCTTTTTGTTACCTGACCACACACGATATACCGTGGCAACGAAGACAGCTCCTGCACCATTTCCTCGCGGGCATAGGACAGCTTCCACCAAGACCGCAGGAAGTTGGCATGATGGCGGTTAACCTGGGCATTGGGATTCTTTGCGAGAGCTTTTGCATTACGCTCTTCTTCATTCTTCGCCGCCTCCTGCCGCTTTGGAAGAACGAGACGTTTTACCTGTTCGAAGGGTTCCTTGAACGCTTCAGCCTCCAGAACATTGTGACCCTGGAAGTCGATTACATACCGTCCTGGAGCCGGGTGGCGTCGTGCGATCAGATCGTTGGCGATCATGAACGGATGCAGCACGGATTTCAGCTTGCCTGTTTTGTCTTGTGACAGCGCGAGCTTGGCCAGATTGGCCTTCATCAGAAAGCCCTTGTGGCCGTGGGTCTGGCCTTGATAGCAGCCGCGCTCTGCGTTGACCTTGATCGGTTTTGCGGTCGTGACATCCAGGTTGAAAGACAGCGCCGGACCGATCCTGTCGAGCGCAACTATTTGCTCGTCGAACTTTGATTTAGTGCCGATCTGGCTGAACAGACGCTTGGAGCCCATTTCCTTCCCCTTTATCCAATTGACGATGGACACATGAAGGTTGGCTTCGCCTGGCCAAGGCATACTGGACATGGCTTCAGTAATCGTGCCGCCGTTCGCCAGAATGTAATCGAGGCTTGCTTCGCGGCTGTAGTTCTGGCGGATGGTATTCGTGCCAACTAGGCCCGCGCGCTGCCCCGGCTTCAGCCTGTCATGTGCAAGACGGAACCAGTAGACGCAGTAGTCTGCTCTTCCGTCCACTTCCGGATATTGCTCCCGCAGGTCATGTAGATAGTCGAGGTCCATTTCGGCCTGGCGCTTGTTTTTGCTCTGATATGGCGGATTCCCGATGATCGCGTCCACCTCGGGCCAATCCATGAGGAGGGCATCACCTTCAACGATGTTCTCATCCAGGTTGTCGAGAGGAAGAGCGTCGCCTGACAGCGCCATTTCGCCTTGAAGAGCTAAGAGGGTTTCCTGCGCTTCATCAAGGGCCAGCTTCCTAGCCAACATCAGCGTCACTTTGGCCAGCTCGACACCAAAGCCTTCAAGCTCGATGCCGTAGAACTGTTTGGGGCTGATGACCGTGAGGCTTCGAGCCTCTTTCTCAAAATTGGCGGGCGAGACCAGCTCCTTCATCCGTTGTAGGATATGAAGATCGAGGCGGCACATCTCACGGTATGCAATGTAAAGGAAATTTCCGCTACCGCACGATGGATCAAGCACCCGGTATGTGGCCAGCTCGCGTCGAAGCTGGACCAGCTCCTTCATCGTCTTGGCGGCATCAATTCGGGTGCGCCAAGGCCGCACAATCGTTGGCCCTACGATGCGCTGAATATCGGCTTCATGCGTATAGTGTGCGCCGAACGCGTGACGCTGCGCCTCGTCCATGCTGTCTTGGAATAACGTGCCGAAGATAGCAGGGCTGACTTTGGCCCAGTTCTTTGTCGCGGCCCCTTCGTTCTCTTTTCCAATTAGATCGAGCTGAAACCGATCAAGCTCTATCGGCTCAACTTTCGAAAAGAGGCCCCCGTTGAAGTAGCGAACACCTCTGAAGCGCCCTGCGTCGGCCGCCTTGGGATCATTCATCTGACGAAAAAGACCGCCGAACAGATCATAGGGCGACTGCCCGTTCTCGACGCAATCGTTGTAGACTTCCTGGATGGTCGAGGCAGGCATCAAGTCGATGTCTTCTGCGAACATGGCGACCAAAAGCTGAAGCACAAACCTTTGAGCTTGCTCACGCGGAACAGGGTTTCTGGGCCGAGCAATCAGGCCTCGGAACAGGTCTGCCATCTTGTCCGCAGCCTCACGCGAAACCTTCTCGCGGTCGTTTCCGAAGGTCGGTGCTGGGTTGTTCGGGAAGAGAAAGTTTAGAACAGGATACCGCAGTGGCAACTCATCGAGCCTCAATGTATCGACGGGTTCTCCGAGCTGCTTGTCGAAGTCGTAGACCCAGAACTCTTCAAAGTTGCACAACACCACGTAGCGCGGGCGATTGGGAACAGCTTGCAGCCAGTAGTCAAAGGCTTGTTGATAATGCAGGTGCAGCTTTTCTCCCTTGGACTTCATCTCGATAAGGACAATCGGCTTCCACATCAAGTCAGCAAATTTCTTGCCTTTGCCGCCCCTCTTCGGAACCCGGTATTCCAATGTTGCACCAGCTTCTTTGTAGCCGTCATGCCCAAAGGCTTGGAATAAACGGTCGCAAAACACCTGGGCTTCGCCTTTTTCGTCACCAAGTGGCTCTGCATACCTGACAAATTCGTTTAAGCGCTTTGCTAAGTCTGACATTTTTGTTCTTTTTCCTGTTTCGCATTGTCGAGAACTCAGGGGAGATACTCAAATCAGAGCGCGATGTGACTATTTGGTGTCAAAGGGATAAGAGCATTTTGCCAAAACGAAAACACTTGTTTCTCGATCGCGTGCGCATTCCTTCACAGCGACACTTTGCTGAAGAGTATTCTGGGCATGTCGAGGCATGTGCACTCGGCAATCCTCACAACGCCTCTGATGTCAGTTTTGGGAAGCTGCACCGCAGCACTCGTAGTCGCAATCAAGGTCCAGATTGGGCCGTGTCCCCATAAAGGCCCGCCCAGACTTTGCAACTTTGCAACGTCGGCTTTCTGCGCATCGCTGACCCTGACCGTATCCGCAATACTAGTCGAGTTAGGCTCACTGTTGGCTTCAAACAGCACTATCCGAGCTGTTTAGTGCGGGATTGACCTGCCAATTCACGCAACGCATGTTCGCTTAGGCATTTCCCCTTCAAACCACACAAACCCTTGCGTGTATTTGTAGGTATCTGGCGCAGATAGGTTTGCCCTATCATGAGCCACTCACCATTCCTCATCGCCCTTTGCGCCGCCCAAGCCGCCCATGAAGTCGGATTGTGTGCCTCTCAGGCATTGCCGCCCATCACCGGCGACAGTGATGTGCCCGAATGGATCCATTTGCTGCCTGGCGGTTCGACCATTGAAACTGGCGACGCACGGGGACCTTACAATGTAAATTCAGCCGACGAGATCATCGCTGCGTCTTTCGCGCAGGATGACCGCCTGCCTATTGACGAAAACCACGCAACTGACCTAGCCGCCCCACGTGGCGAGCCAGCACCTGCGCATGGTTGGATCACGGCCATGGAAGCCCGGTCCGACGGTATCTGGGGCAGGGTCGAGTGGACTGACAGTGGCCGCGATCTGGTTGCCAGCCGGGCCTATCGCGGGATCTCGCCCGTCATCCTTCACGACAAGCAAAAGGCGGTGCACAGCATTCTGCGCGCCAGCCTTGTGAATAAACCCAACCTGCGTGGGATGACCACGCTCCACCAGCAACAGGACACCACAATGGACTGGATGAAGTTCCTGGCCGATATGCTCGGCCTGCCTGAGACGGCGACTGAGGAGGAGATCAAATCTGCTCTGACCGCCAAGATGGGCGAAACCGAAACCATGGGAGCTGACAAGGATCTGACTGCGATGCAGTCGCAATTGTCCCAGATCGGCGTCGCACTCGGCCTGGCCGACAGCGCTGATGGTGCCGCCATCCTTGAAGCCGCGACCCAAGCCGCGCAATCGGATGCAGCGGCCCCCGCCGAGATCGTGGCGCTCCAAAGCGAGATCGCCACACTCACCACGACCGTCAACTCGCTACAAGAAGGCGGTGCCCGGTCGGCGGCTGAGACCTTTGTCGATGCCGAGATCAAGCGCGGTCGGGCTGGTCTGAAGCCGGTGCGTGATCGCTACATCGCGATGCACATGAAGGATCCTGCCGAGTGCAAGGCGCTCATCGAGGCCCTACCGGTTCTTGGTGCAACGCCCACGACAATCCTGCCGCCGAATACATCCGGCGGCACGATCTCCCTGAACGCTGAGCAGGTGTCTGTCGCACGGCAACTCGGCATTTCCGAAGCAGACTACATCAAGCAGCTCGAGCTTGATCAGAAGGAGGGCGCATAATGGCTCCGCTGACAGAAGGTCGTAACACGCCCCAACGCATGGGCGACATCTCCAGCGGTCCAGTCCCTGCCGGTGCGGTTATTTTCCAGGGCGCGCTGCTGGTACGCACTGGAGCTGGATATGTTCAGCCGGGGGTCACGGCTGCAGGACTTGTTGGCGTCGGGCGCGCTGAGGAGGCCATTGATAACACTGGCGGGGCGTTCGGCGACCTCACAGTCAAGTACCGCCCCGGCGTGTTTCACTATGCAAACTCGGCGGGCGACGATGCGGTCGATCTGCGCGATATCGGCGACCTCTGCTTCGTCGTGGATGATCAGACAGTCGCCGCGACCAATGGTGCGGGCGCACGCTCGCCCGCCGGTGTGGTCGCCGATGTCGATGCGCAGGGCGTCTGGGTCCGCCTGGACGAAGCGCTGACCAACGCAACTTAACCTCCGCACTGCAAGGAAAACTGACAATGCTTATCAATGCTGCTTCTCTCGAAGCGATCCGTGTTGGGTTCAGCGCTGCTTATGCACGCGGCCTTGACCAGGCGGATCCGCAATACCTCCGTGTGGCAACCACGGTCCCGTCGACCACCAAGGAAAACCGCTATGGCTGGCTGGGCAAGCTGCCCAACATGTCCAAGTGGGTCGGTGAGCGCACCGTCCATGGCATCGCAGAGCACGACTATTCGATCAAGAACGAGAGCTACGAGCTGACGATTGGCGTGGATCGCGACGACATCAAAGACGACAATCTGGGTACCTACGATCCCATGATGGTCGAGATGGGGGAGAGTGTTGCGGCCCTCCCTGATCAATTGACCTTCGGCTTGCTGGGTAATGGGTTCACCGAAGAGTGCTATGACGGCCAGCCATTCTTCGACGCCGATCACCCGGTTCTGGACGAGAATGGCAAGATCGTTTCTGTGTCCAACACAGGCGGTGGAGCGGGCACGCCATGGTACTTGATGTCGACGCGGCGCGCATTGAAGCCAATGATCTTCCAGGAGCGCGAGAAGGCAGAGTTCGTTGCGCTGGACAATCCAAACGACGAGCACGTCTTCAAGAACAAGGAGTTCCTCTACGGCTCGGATGGTCGCTGGAATGTGGGCTTTGGCTTCTGGCAGATGGCCTACGCATCTCGGCAGCCTCTCAACGCGGCCAACTATTCGGCGGCGCGGACGAATATCATGGAGCGCAAGGGCGATTACGGGCGACCGCTTGGCCTGATGCCGGATCTCCTGGTCGTGCCGCCAAGCATGGAAAGCGCCGGTCTGAAGCTCTTGAACAACGAGCTGGGTGCCGGTGGCGAAACCAACGAGTGGAAGGGCACAGCCGAGCTGTTCGTCGTGCCCTGGCTCGCCTGATCCACGGTCGATTGATTGAGCGGTCCGGCGCGACCGGACTGCTTTATTCAGCCGATCCAAAGGAGACAGAAATGTCCAAGCGCAACGATCTGAAGAAGCGGGCCGCTGAGCTCGAAATCACGTTCAAAGGCAATATCAGCAACGATGCGCTCGAAGAGCTCATCAAAGAGGCTGAGGCCGCACAGGATACTGGAGCCGTCGCCAGCAATGGCGAGAAGGACAGTGGGCAGATCGGCGCGCCCACACCGCCACCGGGTGAGAGTTCCGCAGATGCGGTTGCACCAGGTGCGGCAGACGCTGCAGCTCAGGATGGGGCAGTGCAGCCAGGCGCAGCGACCGGGGCCACAGAAGCCACCGGCGCTGCGCCACAGGATACGCCGCCCGCCACTCACGCAACCGAGGGCACACAATCCGGTGTGCCCTCGGAGCTTGCGTCGGGTGTTGTGGTGCGGATCGTCGGCCCCAAAAAGGGTCGTTGGCGTGCCGGTCGACATTTCGGCAAGCAGCCGGTCGATGTTCCAATCGATGACCTGGACAACGCTGCGCGCGTTGCGCTGATCGCTGATCCAACCCTGACCCTGCAGCTCTTCGAAGACGGAGAGCCGTTGACCGACGCCATGCAGGGCGGTGGCGATCCCGAGATGTTTGAACAGGCGATTTAATTGCCCATTAAAGGTGGCTTTAACGATGCCTTATGCGACACTGGATCAGCTCTCAGACCGCTATGGTGACCCGGCGCTGATCAACCTGACAGATCGTGCCGAGGTGCCAACCGGCGTCATCAACCATGATGTGATTGACCGCGTCCTGGCTGACACCGATGCGATCATCGATGGCTACCTGGAAAAGCGCTATGCGCTGCCGGTGACTGGGGTGTCTCCCATGCTGGCTGATATCGGCCAGGCCATCGCCATCTACAAGCTGCATGTGTTCCAGCCCGATCAGAAGATCGAGGACGAGTACAAGGAAGCTATGCGCATGCTACGCGAGATCGCGGATGGGCGCATCACGCTGACCATCGCGGGCAAACCCGCTGCCGGGTCCGGTGGCAGCGGCGCGCGCCTGACCGACCGTGAACGGCCCCTGACCGAGCAGAACATGAAGGGCTTCATCTGATGATCGAGGCGGTGATTGCTCAGTTAAAGGCCGAAGTGCCGTTTCTGCAGGGGCGGGTGGAAGGTGCTCTGGATCTGGCCAACCTGATCAACACGCGCAAGCTCTCACCTTACGGGACCATTGCGCATGTCATTCCGTTGACCCTGCGTGGTGGTGCTCCTGACGCCGCGACCGGGATCTTTCGCCAGTCGTTCGACAAGTCAATCTCGGTGCTGATTTCGATCCGCACCAATGACCGCAACGGAAAGAAAGCACTGGCCGATCTGGATCCCAACCTGCGCGCCATCATCGATGCCATCGCGGGTTGGGCTCCGAATGATGAGGTTGGCGTGTTTCGCCTGGTTAGCGGCCGCGTAGTGTCGATGACGCACGGCGCTTTCATCTACCAGATCGACTTTGCCATCCAGGACCAACTGAGGATCGCCAATGCCTAAGACACCCAAGCCCCCAGAAATGCCCCGCCGTGGTGGCAGCTTCGTCCGTGATGTGAATGGCAAGCTGACGCAGACCGAAGGTCCAGCCGTGGCGGCGAAAGCGAAACCCGGGAAGCCCAGCAAGCCTGCCCCCGATGTGAAGAAAGAGGAGAGCTGACATGGCACTCAAATGGCGCAACAAGATCCTGCTGTTTCAGATCGAGGCCGCTTATGGCATCGATCCGGTGCCAACCGGTGCCAATCATGCGTTCCTTGCCACAGACGTGCAGCTCAGCCCCATGGAAGGCAACGATGTCAGCCGGGAGTTGGAAACGCCCTATCTGGGTGCCCAGCCGACGATCCCAACCGAGCTGCACCGGCGTCTGACATTCAATGTCGAGCTCGTTGGGTCTGGCGCGGCGGGCATCGCGCCTGGCTGGGGTCCAATCCTGCGTGCTTGTGGCTGCGCGGAAACGATCGTCCCGAACGCGTCGGTGACCTACAATCCGGTCAGCGACGATCATGAGAGCGGTACGTTCTACATCTGGATCGACACCACCTTGTTCCGCCTGTCAGGAAGCCGGGGCACTGCCAATATGAGCTATACCGCACAGGGCATTCCCTATCTGCAATTCGAGTTCACCGGGCTCTACAGCCAGGCGACGGAAACGCCGCGCGTGCAGCCAGATCTGGCGGCCTTCCAGAAGCCCTTGGTTGCCTCTGACTTCAATACGCCAACCTTCACGATGAACGGCGCTGACTTTGTCATGCGGAGCTGCATGCTTAACCTGGGCAATCAGGTCGAGCCGCGCTTCCTGATCAATGCCGAGAACATCCTGATCACCGACCGGGTAGATGTGCTGCAGACCACGGTTGAAGCCGTTCCGCTCACTAACTTTGATCCGTTCACGCTGGCACGCGAACAGACCACGGTACCAATTGTGCTGAGCCACGGACGGGACGCGGGTCTGATCTCGACTCTCAACGTTCCAACGGCGCAGATCCAACGCCCGCAGGGTCTGGAGAGTGCGCAGAACATCGTCGAATGGCCGCTGCGTCTGGTGCCATTGCCCACTGCTGGCGATGACCAGTGGACGCTGGTGCTGACGTAGCGCTTGCCGGAATTCATTGAGGCGGCCGCCCAGGTGGTCGCCGGTCAACCGTTGGAGAAAACTATCCATGTTTAAGGTCACAGAAGAACCCGAATTCACCCATGAGGTGCCGATCCAGGTGCCAGAGGACGATGGCCACCGTGAGGACATGCTCCGCACGCGGTTTCGGGCCATTTCGCTCAGTGATGGGGAAGACTACGACCTGACCACGAAAGAAGGCACGACGGCTTATCTGCAACGGATTGTCGTGACGTTTGAGAACCTGGTCACCGATGAAGAGACGCCCAAGCAAATCGAATGCACCGACGCTATTCGCGATCAATTGCTTGACATGGCCTATATCCGCACGGGCCTCACGACGGCTTACATGCGGGCAATGCACAGGGCACGTGTGGGAAACTAGAAGCCGTCGGGCGCGCCTGGGCGACAGGTACGCTCGGCGGACCACACCGACAAGATGAGGCCGAGGCAGATGCAAAGCTCTGGGGCATGTCAGCCCCTAAACTGGCAGACGGCGATGTCATCTGGACATGCAATGTCGAAGCGGTCTCGACCTTCCTCGCAGTGCAAACGCAATGGCGCACGGTGGCAACCATGCTGGGTGTAACGCCGACGGGTCTGGACTACGCGGCTGTCGAGGCTGGGCTGCGTCTGGCAGGACGAGAGGTTTCACCGGAGACCTGGGCGGACGTTCAAAGAATAGAGAGCGGTGCGATCCGAGGATCGCTGGAGGACAAGGGATGAGCGACTTCCGGGTTGGCCTGCGCATCGAGGGCGAAAGCGCCAGCGCTGAGCGTGCCCTAAACAATGTCGATCAGGGCCTTGATCGCGCCGGCCGATCCGCCCGCGAAATGGGCGCGGCCAATCGCCGTGCTGGCAACGACACCCGCCGCATGGGTCAGGACGCTGAAGCTGCCGCGCGTGACACCCGCCGGTTGCGCCAATCCGAAGAGCAGGCAGCCGCCGCCGCCCGCGCCCTGGCGCAGGCGAATGCGCGGGCAGCGGCCTCATCGCGTGGACTGGGCGGGGCAAACCGCGCGGCCGCTGGCCAATTGGGCAATCTGACGGCGCAGTTCAATGACCTTGGCGTCATGCTGGCCGCTGGGCAAAGCCCACTCTTGCTGGCCCTGCAGCAAGGCACGCAGATCACGCAGGTCATCGGACCGATGGGGGCGGCCGGCGCGGCGCGCGCTTTGGGTGGGGCGTTCCTCGGCATGCTCAACCCGCTCTCCCTACTGACACTGGGTGTCATCGGTGGTGGCGCAGCCTTGTTCCAATACGCCCAAAGCGCGCTGGCGGCCAGGAACGATGTTGTGGATCTCGAAGAGGTCATCGACAGCCTTGATGACGCGATGTCCAATCTGCAAAGCACCGGCAATGCAAGCCGCATCAGCGCGGCCGATCTGCGGGAAGAGTATGGACGTTACGCCCGGCAGGCCCGCGAGATCCTCGTGATCGAACGCGGGATCGCGGCGGCCGTCGCACAAGGCGCACTGGTCGAAGCGACCGGCGGTGTGGCGGCCGCACTGGGCGATATCTCGCAAGTGACCAGCACCGAAGTCACCGCGATGCTGACGGCGCTGACGGATCTCGAAGAGGGCTATGACGACGCGCTGGACTTCCTCTACAACCCCGGCCGCAGCGATCCCGGCGCAAACCCGGTCATTGCCAACCTGGCGGAGCAGTTGGGGACCTCGGCCGAGGAGGCCCTCGTCAAACTCGGTGCGTTCCGCAACGATCTGATCCAGCTTCAGCAGCAGCTAGATGTGGGACCGGCCGCTGCTGACCGGATGGCGGATGCGCTGGCGCGGATGGGCACGGCGGGATCCTTTCAAGACAAGGCGCGGGCGGCCAACGATCTTGCCATCGAAATCCATGATGCCACCGATGGGCTGAAGGACGCGGATGATGCAACCCGCGACCTCTATCAGCAGCTCCTCGAGGTCGTGAAGGCCGGGTTGCAGTTCAAGCAGCTCAGCATGGAGGACGGTATCCTGCCCGCGCTGCAGGCGGCGAAGGAGCTGGCGGCCGAGTTGAACGTCTCCTATTTGACGGCCGCCCAGCTCTCAGGCCTGGAAGATCGGGTCAGCGGTCCCGATGCGGCCATTGCCGACCTGCAGAACCAGGGGCTGATTGGTGGGGTGCTGAGCGGTGTGGTCTCGACCACGCGGACCGGGCCCGGCACGCAGCGCACCCGGTCGCCGCGCGGTGGCGCATCGGCGGCCGAGAGGGAACGCAAGGCGGTTACCGATCTGATTGCCACGCTGGAGCAGGAGTTGGCCATCCAGCGTGAACTGGATCCCGTGCAACAGGAAATGATCCGCCATCGGGAGACGCTTGGGGCGGCAAGCGATGCGGAGCGCGAAAAGATCGAGGAACTGATCGCGACACGCGAGCGCGAAGCGGTGGCGATGGAACTGGCGCGCGAGAACCTTGCGGAGTGGAAGGACATCACCAACGGGATCCTCGATGATCTGATCCAGTCCGGCGGTGATCTTGAAAGCGTGTTCGAAAACGTCATGGGCTTGCTGCTGCAAATGATCCAGCAGGCGGCACTGCTCGGGACCGGCCCACTGGCAAGCGTCTTCGGGACCGCTGGCGGGAATGGTGCCGTCGATGCCTTTGTCCAGGCGTTGGCTGGAGGGGCGGGCGTACCGGCCCGCGCCGAGGGTGGGCGGATCTATGGCCCTGGTGGTGGGACGTCTGACGATGTTTTGATGTGGGGCTCTTCAGGAGAAACAATGATGAATGCCCGTGCGACACGGCGCTACGGCCCGCTTCTGGACGCCATGAATGGTGATGCTGTGGTGCCGGGCTTTGCGCGTGGTGGTGCCATTGGTGGCAACCCCGCGCCGCAGCACATGTTTGGTGGCGTGAGTATTTCCATCGAGAACCGTGGCTCCACACCGATCAGGGGCGAGATTGAGGAGCAGCCAGATGGGTCGGGTGGGCGCAAGTTTGCGCTGGTCCTGGCAGACGAGGTGGGAGCCGCGTTGACCACCAAAGGCGGCGGAGCCCGGCGGACGCTCCAGCAAACATATGGTGTCCGGCAGCGGGGGAGCAGACGATGAGTGTGGCGGTCTGGCCAAGTGAGCTTCCGAAGCCCAGCCGGGAAGGGTACCAGGCGCAGCGCCTCGATGCGCGTGCGCGGCGGTCGGGTGGTCCGGTGCCTGGATATCGCAAGCGGTTCTCAAACGCACCACGCCTGGTCAGCCTGAGCCTGGTCGATGTGCCGCGCAGCCTGAAGGCGGTATTTGATCAGTTCTATGAGGTGATCACGGCGGATGGCACGCTGCCGTTCCTGATGCCGGATCCGGTGACGGATGGCTGGCCGCTTCTTGCGTCCGATGGGCGTCCCATTCTGCAGGCAGGCGATACGCCGGTCCTGATGAGCGCACAGTGGTTGTGCCTGTTTGGCGATGAGCCACCTGTTGAGCACATTTCCGGTGTCCGGTTCGATATCGCCTTCAGCGTTGCGGTGTTGCCATGAGACGGGTGTCGCTGAATGCCCGTGCTGCCTTGGACGCGGCCACGACAAAAGAGGTGGAAGTCGTTCTTGTCCAGATCGATCATCCCGATCTGGACGCGCCCATCCGTCTCTCGACAGACCCGACGGAGCGGCTTTCCACGGATCCACTGATCTACGGCACGCGGTCGACCTGGCTGGGTGCAGATCCAGTCACAGAGCCGTTTCACTTTGTGCTGATGTCAGCGGACATTCCCGGCGATCTCGAGGATGCACCCGCCGCCGCGAGTTTTGCCCTGGACAATGTGAGCGACGAGATCACCGCGTTGCTGCGCAGCTTCATAGATCGCCCGACGGTCAGTCTCGCAATCGTGCTCGCAAGTTCGCCGGATGTGATCGAGATCGAGTATCGCGGCATGGTGATGATGTCGTCGGACGGCTCTGTTGGTGACGTCACGATCAGTGTGTCACGGGCACCGATTGAGGATGAGACCGTGCCGATGGATCGGTTCACGAAGGACCGGTTTCCGGGGCTGTTCCGATGATCTGGGCGAACGCATATGTGGGGCTGCCGTTCAAGGATCAGGGCCGCGAACAGACCGGCTGTGACTGCTGGGGGTTGGTACGTCTGGTCTATGCTGATCAGCTTAATATTCATCTGCTGGATTACCAGTCTGCATACGCCAGTGCGCAGGAACATGCAGAGGTGGCAGCCTTGATTGATCGCGAGATTGATCGTGGGCCGTGGCAGCTGACGGCAACGCCGCACATGTTCGACGTGCTGCTGTTTCGGCAAGGTCGCTTTGGCAGCCATGTGGGTATTCGCCTGAATGGCAAGTTGATGCTGCACATGGCGCGGGGCGAGCAGGCCAAGATCGAGGATTACAGGTCGGCGCGTTGGGGCAAACGGTATCTGGGAGCCTATCGGCATCATGCCCGACTGCTGCCTTTAACAGCATCATTAAAGGTGGGTTCATGACGCATTTAATGGTTCCTGTTCTTGCCGCGCCTTTGATGGATCCCGAACGCATGCGGATCACGTTGGAGGTCCCGGCGGGGCTGACGGTGGCTGAGATAGTGCGGATTGCGCTGCCGGGTGCCGGTGTGGGGCCGGGTCAATTACGAGTCACGCTCGTGTCCGACATGGGCGCTGCGGTCATTCCCCGGCGGCTTTGGGAGCGGGTGCGGCCCAATCCCGGAGTCCAGGTCGTGATCCGCGCTGTGCCGGGGGATGACCAAACTGTACGCACGGTCTTGCTGGTGGCGGTCTCTGCTGCCGCCTTGATCTTTGCGCCCGCGATAGCCGGGGCGATTGGTCTTGCTGAATTGGGAGCACTTGGGGTTGGTTTGGTTGCAGCGGGGCTGACTGTCATCGGCACGTTGCTCGTCAATGCCCTGATACCCCCGCCGACACCCGATGACGATACGGTGCGGAATGTGTACGAGATCAGCGCGTTGCGTAATAATCTGCGACCCGGCCAACCGGTGCCGTTGATCCTGGGCAGGCACCGCTACACCCCGCCCTTTGCCGCACCCTCCTATACGGAGATCGTGGGCGATGATCAGTATGTTCGCGCGCTGTTTTGTGTTGGCTATGGGCCGGTCCGGATCAGCGATCTGCGTATTGGTGATACACCCATTGACGACTATGACGACATCGATGTCGAGATCCGCGAGGGGCGGTCTGACGATGCACCCGTCACGATCTATGACAGGCAGGTGTTCGAAGAGACATTCGGTATCGAGCTGACCAGACCCTCCGCAAATGCAGACAAGCCAGCCAGTGCTATCGAGGCAATACGCGACGCGCTGGGTGGTGCCTCTGGCGGTAGCGACACGGCGACGATCCTGACGCCGCTTGTGCGATGGAGCGGTCTTAATGCGACGGAGATATCGGTTCTGTTAGGGTTTCCCGGTGGTCTGTTTCGGGTCAATGACGACGGTAATGTTAGATCGACATCTGTGTCGATACGGATCCGCGCACGCAAGGATGGCGTTGGCGATTGGATCGATGTGAGAACATTGACCGTAACGGCTGCCAAGCGCGAGAGCTTTGTGCGCCAGTTTACCTGGACCGTCCCGCAGCGTGGACGTTACCAGATCGAAGTCACCCGCCTGACACCCGACAATCAAAGCACGCAGAGATCCAGCCGCTCCTACCTTGTCGCACTGCAATCGATCCTGCCGGAGTACCCGATCAACATGAACAAGCCTCTGGGGCTGATTGCCATACGGGTGAAGGCGAGTGGGCAGCTCAACGGTGCGCTCGACACCGTCAACTGCATTGCTGAACGCGAGGGGCTGACCCGGGCTGGCGATCTATGGGTGGCAGGCTATAGCCGAACGCCAGCCTCCGCATTCCTGACGGCGCTCATGGGATCATCGAACCCTTACCCTGTGGCTGAGGCTGAAATCGACATGGATCTGATTGCTGACTGGCATGCGTGGTGCCTGTCCAAGAACCTGAAGTATGACCGTGTCCATGATCGCAGTGAGAGTCTTGCGGAGATGCTTGCGCTGATTTGTGCGGCAGGGCGCGCGACGCCACGCCATGACGGTCTGCGCTGGGGCGTGGTGATTGACCGACCGCAGGAGCTGGTGGTTGACCATATCAACCCCCGCAACAGCACAGATTTTGCGTGGAGCCGTACCTATTTCGAACCACCTGACGGCATGCGCGTGCGCTTTCTCGACGAAACCAACGGTTATCAGGAAGCCGAACGCATTGTGCCTTGGCCAGGGCATGTGGGTCCCGTCAATTTAACTGAAGCAATCGATCTGCCCGGCAAGACGGATCCTGACGAGGTTTGGCGCGAAGCCAAGCGAAGGATGTACGAGCTGATCCATCGGCCCGACCAGTTCTCGGCGATACAGGATGGCGCGTCACGCGTTGTCACACGCGGTGATCAGGTGATGGGCAGCTTTGATGTCCTTGAGCGGTCTCAAAGGGCTGCACGCGTGAAGGCTGTGACTGGTTCTGCCGTCGAGATCGATGAGGGCGTCAGCATCGGTGAGGGATGGGGTGTCAGGTTCCGCGTCTATGCCGATCCTGACGATGTGATTGGCAGCTCACTGGTGCGTCCGCTGGCCCCGAGCAATGGCGAAACACGCCTCCTGCGGATCAACGGCAGCGGTCCGCTCCCGAGTGTTGGAGATCTGGTGCATGTCGGACCATTGCAGACTGAGAGCATTGCCTTGCGGTTACGAAATATCGAGCCAGGCCAGGACCTGACCTCGCGTCTTTTGATGGTGGCAGCCGCCCCGATCATCGATGAGCTGACGGACGCCGAGGTCCCCCCGGCTTGGGACGGGTCGGTTGGTGAGGTGAGCCCGCCGGTGACTTCGGTGCCGCAGCCACCAATCTTTGTCAGGATTGCGGTTGGCACGATTGCCGGAGCGGCGTCAAACACCGTTCAGATACTCCTGCGTGCCTCAGGGGCGACCACGGCTGTGACAGATCGTTTCGAGCTCGATCACAGGCTTGATGGGACATCGGTCTGGACGACTCTGAGCTTTCCGGTCTCTGACGGAGGTGTTGCGTTTGATGACTATGCGCTGATCAACAGAATAGAGATACGCGCCCGCGCCTTTGCTGGAGCGGATGCAAGCGACTACACCGATGTCTTTGATTTCAATCTGCAGGCCAATCTGATCATACCGGCACCGTCGATTGCTACTGGCGACATGACCGTCACGGATCAGGGCGGCAGCGCGCTGATCGAAATCTTCTCAACAGCCAATACGGCCATCGTCGGCTTTGTGGTCTATCGGACGCCGCCTGGCGTCGCGGTGGATCGGGAGGTGCATGACATCTCAAACGAATTGCCATCGACCCCGAACAATACGATTTCCTACACCGATGTCGTCGCCCCAGGCAGCTATGACTACTGGGTCTCCGCTGTGAATGATGTAGGCCGTCGCGGTGCGTTGGCAGGTCCGGTTCAGGTTACGGTCGCGCCATGATCCGGCAGGCATACGCAAGCGCTTGCGTGTTTATCGAAAGCCGTGCGCACGCGATGTTGGGGTGACCAGCAAAGGAGGTGTTTCAATGGCTTTTAATGGCGTCAGAACAACGGATTTGCCCGCACTCAACGCTGCCGACAGTGTTGTGGCGAACCGCGATGGAACCACGGGTGCGATTCCGTTTGCCACGCTTGTTGCACTGATCAATGCCACGACCGGGCCGACCTATCAAATGCTGGCCGACCTGAATGCGGATCTCGAGTGGACGGCCGGTGTTCTGGCCACGGTCTGGGGTGAGACGGATGACGCGCTGAACGGTGTCTATCAGAAATCCGGCGTCACCGGCGCAGGGGCTTGGGCGTGGGTGCGACCATTGCCCCTGACGACGCTGGGCACGGCGCTCCTGAACACCAAGGCCGATGAGAAAGACCTTGCGGCATTGCAGGCAGATGTCGAGGCCCGGGCTGTCGGGCTGTCGCCCGCCGGTGCCTGGGATGCCTCCAGCGGGGCTTTCCCGGCTGACGCGGCCGAGGGCACATTCTACGTGGTCAGCATAGCTGGCACGGTGGACGGGCAGACCTTTGCTGTTGGAGATTGGTTGATCGCGCTGGTGATGACCCCCGCGAACACCATATTTGCGGGCAACTGGACACGCGCGAACTATTCGGAGGTTGTTGCGGCTGCCCTGATTGATCCCCCTGTGTTCAAGGTCGGCACCAATCTCGCAGGGCCTTCGAAGAACACATTATACGTGAATGCACCCGGTCGAATCGATGATGGTGAACTCGATTATGGGCTGACTGTGGCGTCCTTTCAGCCCGGCATCGCGCTTATTGATAACAGCAATGCGCAGCCCGGCGATGGCGGCCAGGCACTGATCAGCGCGCGCGGCGGGACCATTGCCCTGAAGCACGATCCGGCGAACAATGATGGGTCTGTCGGGTCGGCTGCCAATACGGACACCGTGACCTCGGCTGTCTTTGGCCCCGCTGCCCAAAAGCTGCTCGTGAATGGGCAAGAGAAGCTGGTGCTGGATGCAAATGGGTTACGTCTGGATGGGCAGAACGTCTCAACCGACCCGATCACAAGGCACCAATTCAATAACCCGACTTACACCGGCGCAGATCTAAACAGCACGGTCTTCGTGATCGAAAACCTTTCTTTGAAGCCGGGTGCGTATCTTATCGAAGTTAATGCCCAATTCACCTACACAGGTCCCGGTGGGGCGAAGCAGGAAGTCGTGCCTATATGTTTTCGCCAATCCGACAACCTCAATCTCGTCCCATTTTTTGACAGGGGGAGTGGTGCATTCGAGCAGACGATGCTCTCTAGCGTGACCGGGGGACTGATCTATTGCACAGAGCTCGTGACACTAACTGTGCCGACAGTAGTGAAAGTCGGGTTCTCCCAGGGATCGAGATTTGGCGACGCAAGCCACGTTTTGCAGGTCTTGAGACCACGCGTGACGATCCACCCGGTCCAGTCCTTGAACACTTAGTGCGGGCGACAGTGAAATGGTCCTGGCCCCATATGTCTTTCCGACGCAATACGGGGCTAGTCCAGTGATCCGTGATGGGTCAGGTTTGACTCTGAATGGCAGGGCGCAAACAGCTTCAAATCTGGAGCAAATGGGTGCCGAGTAATTATCGTTTTGTGTTTGTTCTTTCCTGTGCGACAAGCTCTGCAAGCGAGGAGAACGTGACATGGGTGCTAACTCAAAAATCGAATGGACCACGCACACATTCAACCCGTGGTGGGGCTGCACAAAGGTCTCGGAGGCGTGCAAACACTGCTACGCAGAAGCTTGGGCAAAGCGTGTCGGCCAGAATGTCTGGGGACCTAAGCCCGAACGCCGTTTGTTGAGCGACAATCACTGGAGACAGCCTCTGAAGTGGAACCGAGATGCAGTCAAATCAAATGAACGCCCTCGGGTGTTTTGTGCGTCCATGGCCGATGTATTTGAAGAACGCGCCGAGTTGGTGCCGCATCGCGAACGTCTGTTTGATCTGATAGAAGCGACCCCAAATCTGGACTGGCTTCTACTCACAAAGCGGCCGCAAAATGTTAGTCGGCTGGCAAGGTGGACATTGGAATGGCCTGATAACGTGTGGTTAGGCACCACGGTCGAGCTGCAAAAGCGTGCCGAGGAGTTGCTGCCTTTCATTGAGGCTATACCTGCTAAAGTGCGGTTCATTTCGGCAGAGCCACTATTGGGGCCACTTGAGATTGAACCATGGCTAGAAACGACCATCGATTGGGTCATCACCGGTGGCGAGAGCGGACCTAAGGCACGTCCAGCTTCTCCCAAATGGTTTACGGATCTTCATGCACAGTGCATGCGAACAGAAACTGCATTTCATTTTAAGCAGTGGGGCGATTGGGCGCCGGGCGATGGGATCAATCTGCTGACCAAGTCCAAACCCGCAGAATCACTGGTCGACGACGGTACTCCGATGTTTCGGGTTGGAAAGAAGACAGCTGGTAGAAGACTCAATGGAGAGTTGCATGATGGCTTGCCGAAGGTTGTGCGCTCTGCCTAACATCTCCTCACTTACTGGATGGAGATCGTATTTTGGACGAGCGCTACAATGGCAGGGAGCAGAGCCTAGCTAAGCACGAGATACTGAAGCGGTACTTGGTGCCCTTCGCAAACAAGATACTCTCGCAGTGGGAAAGTATTGACTTTATAGATGGCTTCTCAGGCCCCTGGGAAAACCACGACACGGCCAACCTCACAGATACCTCAATCGGTGTCGCTTTGAGCACGTTGTCCGCGGTTGCCCGCGCCCGAAAGCATCAGCCTAACAACAGCCGCATTCGCTGCATCTTCAATGAGCGAAATGCAAAGTCATTCGGTCTCTTGAAGGATTTCGTTCAACGTACAAGAGGTCTTTACCCGTTGATCAAGGTGGAGACTTTCAAAGGAGAATTCGCCAACAATGCGGCTGAGATCAGCCGTGTGGCGGATCACAAGTTTCAGCTCTTGTTCGTCGATCCAACGGGCTACACGGGTTTCCCACCATCGTCGTTGCAGCAGTTCAAAGGTCGTTCTAGCGAAGTCATTGTCAACGTCATGCGGTCATTCATCGAACGCTTTGTCTCTGGCGAACACAAAGATAGAGAGCGGGCACTCATTCAATTGGTCGGTCCAAAGAGGGCTCAGTTTCTACTGGACACGGGACTGTCTATTGAGACTGTCGAAGACGAATATCTCAAAATGCTCAGGGGCGACCTTGGCTACAAGTTCGCTGGGTACTCACCCATTCACAACCCGGACAAGAACGAGATCCACTTCAATTTGGCTTATGCCACCAATCACTTTGAAGGGATGGAAGTCATGCGTAGTGCTGAGTTTGGCGCTTTATCAGAGCACGACCGAATTCGTTTTTCCAAGAAAGTAAGAAAGGCTGGGCCAGATCTGTTTGATGACATGATGGGGGAGTTGGAGATCGAAGGGCCCTACCTAAAGACTAGAAAGGGGCACCTCTCGATGGCCCGTTCCGTTCTGCAGGAGGTGCTTTCTGAATTGCCACCAAGTTCGGCCTTTGGGGAGGTTGCCGCTAAAGCGCAGCAACAACTCTTCTTAAAACGATCTGAACTCGGTGATGTGATGGTAGAGATAGCTGATGAAGGGCTGGTCAAGCCGACCTGGCTGGACCGAGGCGGTCGGAAACCAATCGTTACTGACAAGATCATCCGCATCGGAAAGTGAATAGATCGGACCGCTTAGGTTTTTAAACGTCCCTTTAAAGACCCTTTAACGGATCGGATCCTCACCCAGTATTAAACGGTTTTGCGTCAAATTCGGCAAAATCGCTTGCTGCAACTCTTACTGTCAAACACTGCAAAACTTACTGTCGCGCTACAATCGGCTGGCCCCTTAACCGAATTTGACCGGGCGCCATGTCGATAATGCTTGTCGTCCACCAATCGGACACATCGCTGCGTTTACCCGTCATAGAACCCCATCCTTTTTTAACCGGGCGATGTCGTCGGCAGACAACCCCAGCGCACCCCATATCTCTGCATTATGTTGGCCCAAGCCCGGCGGTGGGGTTGGGACGGTCGGCGCATCGCCATCCAGTTTGATGCCAGTGGTCGCCAATGCGATGTCGCGCCCGACGCCCGGAACCTCCGCGTAGCTTTGCAAAAAACCCCGGTCCTTCACCTGCGGCATGTCCAATATCTCTGGCACTGTCAGCACGGCACCGGCCGGAACGCCGATCTGGTTCAGTTCCTTTGCCCAGTCGTGGGCAGACCGGGTCGCCAATGCCTGTTCCAGTTCAAGTTTCAGGGCGGCACGATGGGCCTTTCGCGCCTCGCGCGTCGCGTATTCCGGGCGTGTCTGCAACTCATCCACCCCCAGCGCTTGCGTCAGCAAATGCCATTGTTCGTCCTTGTTCGCGGCAATGTTGATCAGCCCGTCACCGGTCCGGAAAGTCCCCGAGGGTGCGGATGTGACGTTTTCATTGCCATTCGGGGTCGGTTCGGCCCCGGCAATCAGAAAGTTCGAAACTACCCAGCCCATCGACACCAGCACGGATTCCAGCATTGAGACATCAATGAAACTGCCCCGCGGGGTCGCATTCAGCGCGGCGGCAATGGCAAAGGCTGCCGTCATCCCGCCGACGGTATCAGCGACGGGATAACCCACGCGTAATGGCGCGCTGTCCTGATCACCGGTGATGGACATGACACCCGATGCGCCCTGAATGATCTGGTCATAGGCCGGGCGATGCATCCACGGGCCGTCCTGTCCAAACCCGGAAATGGCGCAATAGATCAATCTTGGCTGCACGGCCTGCAAGGCAGCATAATCCAACCCCAGCCGCGCCATTACGCCGGGCCGAAAATTCTCGACCAGCACATCGGCGGTTTCGACCAGCTTCAGAAACAGTGCCTTGCCCGCATCCTTTTTCAGGTTCACCGTGACCGATTTCTTGCCCGCATTCTGCGCCAGAAAAGACACCCCCATATTGGCGGCGCTCAGGTCAGGGTCGGCCCCCAACTGGCGGGCCAGATCGCCACGCCCGACCGCTTCGACCTTGATCACCTCGGCACCCAGATGGGCCAGATGATGGCAGCAGAACGGGCCAGCCAGCACATTGGTCAAGTCAAGGACACGAATGCCGTCCAGTGGTTTGGGCATCACATGCCTTTCTGCGGTTGCCAACCTTTTGGTTTCAAAGGGCAGACTGCGCCAGCCGGGGCGCGAAAGGCAAGGCAATGAGACAAAAGAAAAGCCCCGCACGATTGGCGGGGCTTGTCGGTCATCCGTGTGGCAGCGGCGACTTATTCGTCAGCAGCTTCCATCTCGGCTTCGCGGGCCTTGTCGGCCGCACCTTTGGCATCCACATCGCGATCCACGAACTCGATGATCGCCATCGGTGCCATGTCGCCATAGCGGAAACCGGCCTTCATGATGCGGATGTAGCCACCCTGACGCTCGGCATAGCGTGGGCCGATGACGTCGAAGAGTTTGGCGACATGCATGTCCTGTTTCAGCTGGGCGTTGGCCTGACGGCGCGCGTGCAGATCGCCGCGTTTGCCAAGTGTGACCAGCTTTTCCACAACCCGGCGCAATTCCTTGGCCTTGGGCAATGTTGTCTTGATCTGCTCATGTTCGATGAGCGAGCCAGCCATGTTCGCGAACAGCGCCTTGCGGTGTTCATGGGTGCGGTTCAGGCGGCGGTAACCTCTTGCGTGACGCATTTTGATGTCTCCTACGGTTTTATACTTTGTCCAACGGTCTGATGCGTGCCAGCCGTATTATTGGGGCGGGATTGCCCAGTTGTTCCCCGCCAGCGCGGGCATTTGGGTAGGGTGGGGTTGAACCCCACCTTACATTCTTAAAACTGGTCTTCGAATTTCTTGGCCAGATCCTCGATATTGTCCGGCGGCCAGTCCTCGACATCCATGCCAAGGTGCAGACCCATACCCGACAGCACTTCCTTGATTTCGTTCAGGGATTTGCGGCCAAAGTTCGGGGTGCGCAGCATTTCTGCTTCGGTCTTCTGAATCAGATCGCCAATATACACGATATTGTCGTTCTTCAGGCAGTTGGCCGAACGGACCGACAGTTCCAGCTCGTCCACCTTCTTCAGCAGAAGCGGGTTGAACTCCAGACCGTCGTCATCGGCACCGGCAGAGGCGCTTTCCGGCTCATCGAAGTTGACGAAGATCGACAACTGATCCTGCAGGATGCGGGCGGCATAAGCCACAGCATCGTCAGGGGTCAGCGACCCGTCGGTTTCAACTTTCATGGTCAGCTTGTCATAATCCAGCACCTGACCTTCACGGGTCGGCTGCACGTCATAAGACACCTTTTTGACCGGCGAATAGATGGCATCGATCGACATCATGCCGATGGGCGCATCTTCCGGCTTGTTCTTGTCAGCGGCGACATAGCCCTTACCGGTGTTGACGGTCAGTTCCATGTAAAGATCGGCGCCATCGTCGAGGTGACAGATCACGTGATCCTTGTTGAGGATCTCGATACCGGCGGTCTCGGAGATATCAGCCGCCGTCACGACGCCAGGGCCCTTGGCCTGAACGCTCAAACGCTTGGGGCCTTCGACTTCCATGCGGATCGCGACACCCTTGAGGTTCAGCACGATGTCGGTGACGTCTTCACGCACACCCGAAACAGATGAAAACTCGTGCAGCACATTGTCGATCTGCACAGCGGTGATCGCGGCACCTTGCAGCGACGACATCAGGATACGGCGCAGGGCATTGCCCAGCGTCAGACCAAAGCCACGCTCCAGCGGTTCAGCGACAACAGTCGCCTGACGCATCGGATCATTGCCCGGTTTGACTTCCAATTGAGTTGGCTTGATCAACTCAGCCCAGTTCTTGTGGATCATATGTCCCTCCATACCAGTCTGCCTTCATGTCCAAAAAGGCAAACGCCCGAGGTTTCAAAATGACGGATTGGGGCCATGCGCATTGGCACGACCCCAAAGCGTTTGGGTAATTAGACGCGGCGACGCTTTGGCGGGCGGCAGCCGTTATGGGCCATTGGGGTCACGTCACGGATCGATGTGATGTTGAAACCAACAGCAGCCAGCGCACGCAATGCGCTTTCACGGCCGGAACCGGGGCCCTGCACTTCGACTTCCAGCGTTTTTACGCCGTGGTCCTGTGCTTTCTTGCCCGCATCTTCTGCAGCCATCTGGGCCGCATAAGGTGTGGATTTCCGCGATCCCTTGAAACCCATCGTGCCAGCGGACGACCATGCGATCGCGTTGCCCTGCACGTCAGAGATCAGGATTTTGGTGTTGTTGAACGAAGAATTCACATGAGCAACGCCAGCGGCGATGTTCTTGGAGACCTTCTTTTTGGTGCGTTTTGTATCGCGTGCCACAGGTCCGCCTCCTTATTTCTTCTTGCCGGCAATGGCCTTTGCGGGGCCTTTGCGGGTGCGTGCGTTGGTGTGGGTTCGCTGACCGCGAACCGGCAGGTTGCGGCGGTGGCGCAGGCCACGGTAACAGCCAAGGTCCATCAGACGCTTGATGTTCATCTGTGTCTCGCGACGCAGGTCACCTTCGACGGTCAGGTTGCCGTCGATATATTCGCGAATGGCCAGCACTTCGGCGTCGGACAATTCGTTCACGCGACGGGACCGGTCGATCTTGACCGCTTCGCAGATTTCTTCGGCCTTGGCGTTGCCAATACCGGTGATGTAAGTGAGGGCGATTGGAACCCGCTTTCCAGTGGGTATGTTTACGCCGGCAATACGTGCCACGTGTGCATTTCCTTTTCGTTGCGGGTCCGTCATTCCAGACCCTTTTTTCACAACGTAAGCCCGGAGCGTTTGGGCGCCGGGCTGCGTCATATCCAGGTAGTCTGCGGTGGTGGGCGCGACCCTTGACCGCAAATTGATTCTCTTGCGAGATGGCGCTGTTTAGGGGGCATCGCCCTGATGGTCAATAGGTGCCTGCAGCGGCGATGGATTTTCGAGAAAATCCATCTATCAGACAAATTTTTCTCGAAAATTTTGCCGCCTCAGCGCAACGCAGCCGCAATACTCGCCGCAACCTCATCCATGCTGGCCAGTCCATCCACCGATTTCAGATCGCCCTTGGCATAATAATAGCCCACCAACGGGCTGGTCTGCTTGTAATAGGCCATCAGACGGGTGCGCAGGCTCTCTTCATTATCATCTGCACGGCGCTCAATCCGGGTCGACCCGCAGTTTACACATTTACCGTCATCGGGGATCGGCTTGGTCTTGTCATTGTAGACTTCGCCACAATCCTTGCAGGTCGCCCTGGCCGTGATCCGATCGACCAGCGCATCGTCATCGACCTGCATTTCGATGACCGCATCAAGGTTTTCACCCATATCGACCAGCAACCGGCCCAGCGCATCTGCCTGCGCCAAAGTGCGCGGGAACCCATCAAAGATGTAACCGCCGCCGCCCTGATCGTTTTCCAACTGCTCGCGGATCAGACCGATCACGATATCATCTGTCACCAGTTCGCCCCGGTCCATGACATCGGCAACCATCTTGCCCATTTCGGTCCCGCTGGTCCGGGCGGCCCGCAACATGTCACCGGTGCTCAGCTGCACCATGTTGCGTTCGTCCACCAGCCTGCGCGCCTGTGTCCCCTTACCCGCCCCCGGCGGCCCCAGCAGTATGATATTCATTTACGCGATGGTCCTTTGCGTTTCCCTGCACCGCGCTTACCACGCAGTTGCGACTTCTCAATCAGACCTTCGTACTGGTGGGCCACCAGATGGGACTGGATCTGCTGGATGGTATCCATCCCGACAGACACGATAATCAGCACCGATGTGCCGCCAAAGTAAAACGGAATGGCCAATTGCGCGCGGATAATTTCGGGCAGCAATGCCACCAGCGCCAGATAGCCGGAACCCAGAACAAGAATACGAGTCACCACGTAATCAAGATATTCCTGTGTCTTCTTGCCCGGGCGAATACCTGGCACAAACCCGTTCTGGTTTTTCAGGTTCTCGGCCACATCCTCGGTCTTGAACGCCACTTCGCGGGTATAGAAATACGTGAAGAAGATGATCATGCCGCCAAAGAAGATCAGGTAAAGCGGTTGGCCGGGTCCGAAATAGGCCAGAATGGTCGACATAATCGGGCTGGCCGATCCGCCGCTGAATGTGCTGATCGTGGTCGGCAAAAGCAACAGGGCCGATGCAAAGATCGCCGGGATCACACCCGCCGGGTTCACCTTGATCGGCAGGTGGCTGGACGATCCGTCATAAATCTTCTGGCCACGCTGCTGACGCGGATACTGGATGTGTATCTTGCGCAAAGACCGTTCCATGAAGACCACGAAGGTCAGCACCACCAGCACCATCAGAATGATGCCGACAATCACCACAGGGCTGATCGCACCGGACCGGCCTTGGGACAGGAACTGCGCCATGGCCGCAGGAATTTCGGCAATGATGCCCACAAAGATAATCAGCGAAATACCGTTACCGATGCCACGCGCGGTGATCTGTTCACCCAGCCACATCAGGAACATACAGCCACCGACGATGGTGATCACACAGGCCGCACGAAAGAACATGCCCGGATCAGACGCCAGACCGCCCGCCTCTAGACTGACAGCGAGACCGTAAGCCTGCGCTGTGGCCAGCGCCACGGTAAAGTAACGGGTATACTGGTTCAGCTTGCGCCGCCCCTGCTCACCCTCTTTCTTGAGGTTTTTCAGCGGCTCCCACATGGAGCCCAGCAGCTGCACCACGATCGACGCAGAGATATACGGCATAATGCCAAGCGCAAAGATCCCCATACGGGACAAGGCACCACCGGTGAACATCGACAGGATGCCACCAATTCCGGTCGCTGCCTCTTCCATGAACTGGCGCAGGGCCAGACCATCGATGCCAGGGATCGGGATATAGGTACCAAGGCGGTAAACCATCAGCAGCCCGATGGTGAACAAGATGCGTTGCCGCAGTTCAGTTGCTTTGCCGAAGGCGCTCCAACTGATGTTGGCGGCCATTTGCTCTGCTGCAGAAGCCATATGGGTCTCTTTTTATAAAAAACGCCGCCAGCGGGTCCCCCGATTGGCGGCGTTTGGGAAAACTTGAGTGGTTATGTAGGCGACCGGGCGGTCACCCACAAGGTTTTACTCAGCCGCTGCCGGGGTTGTGACGGTCAGTGAACCGCCAGCCTTTTCGACGGCCTCAACAGCACCCTTGGAGGCACCGGTCACCGTGATCTTGGCCTTGGCCTTGAACTCACCCTTGGCCAGCACGCGGATGCCGTCCTTTTTGCGGCGCACCAGACCGGACGCGATCAGCGCGTCTTCGGTGATGTCGGACTTGGCATCCAGTTTGCCTTCGTCGATGAACTTCTGGATCAGGCCCAGGTTGACGACGGCAAATGTCTTGCGGTTGATGTTGTTGAAGCCGCGCTTTGGCAGGCGCTGGTAGAGCGGCATCTGGCCGCCTTCATAGCCCTTGATCGCCACACCCGAGCGGGATTTCTGACCTTTGATACCACGGCCACCGGTCTTACCCATGCCGGAACCCGGACCACGGCCAACACGCTTCTTGCGCTGTGTGGCGCCTGGGTTGTCAGACAGTTCATTCAGTTTCATGTCGCTTCTCCTTTGGCCGGAACTACCCCCCAGCGACGGGAGCGGGCAAACACGGCGTTTCAGACTGAGTCGGGGCAGAGGCCAGCCGACCTGCGGCGTATAGACGGGGTGCGGCGAGGCGTCAAGGATGGGGTCAGCAACCGCCATGAATCGATGCCAACTCACGCTTGGTCAATCCTTGAACCTTTAGCCGCTGCGCTTTTGCAGCCCGACAAAGATGCTTCGTGCGCTTCAGCTTCAGAACTCTACCACAGATAGACTTGCAAATTCAGACGAAAATCAGCAAACTGGATAATTATTACACTTATTTGCGTGACGCCGGACGGAATTGGGGACGGTGCTGATGGAAGAGGGTTTTTCTCAAGTTCGGGAGATGGTTTCGGCCATTCTATCTGATTTCGGTGGTGCTGCATTACTGATTGTCGGCGCCATTCTCTCCGTGCTTTGGCTGTTAAATCCTCTGGTCCGCGGGCTTCGAACTAGGTTGAAGATCAGATCGGCCTCAAAGGTCACTATCTCCATTCAAAATTCGGATGGTTCGCTCTCGTCAGCGGAGATCAGTAAGAAAAACATCTCTCCAGAAGAAATGTTGCGGTTGATTGAAATGGTTAAGAAGTCGGATGAGTAGCGAGAGTAGTACTACCGCAAACGTACTTGGTGCTGGAGCGACGGGTGGCGCACTCGGCACGCTCATCGCAGCGCTGGCGGAGAATATGGACGATGGCAGTCTAAGGTCAAATCTACTTATACTCGCACCTATGATTGCTGTAGCACTCAGCAGTTCGTGGCTCTTCATTAGACAGGTCTACATTGATCCAATTGCAAACCGGAAGCGAAATGAGGCCGTGAAGGATCAAATGAAGGAGTACCTCGATGAGGCCAACTCTTACCTGTCGAGAGTAAAGAGTGACGATAGCGCCACTGATGAACACAAAGCGGAAGCGCAACGAATTGTCGAAGAGCTTGAAAGAGTGCAGCTAGAACGAATTGCAAGCAGAATGAAAGTATTCGCAGTCGACTAAGAACGCCCCGCAGTTTCCTGCGAGGCGTCCTTTCATTCGGTCATGCGCGCCTAAGCGCACCTTACCGTTACCCGCGCTCTTCGATGATCTCGACGAGGTGAGAGATGGAGTTGACCATACCGCGCACGGAAGGTGTGTCTTCCAGCTCGCGGGTACGGTTCATCTTGTTCAGGCCCAGACCAATCAGCGTGGCACGCTGCTTTTCGGGGCGACGGATCGGGGAGCCGATCTGCTTGACGACGATAGTTTTTGCCATGTCAGTGTCTCCTTACGCGTCTGCGGTGGCTTCAGCGGCGGTGGTGTTGTGGGCCACATCGCTTTGCTGGTCGACAACGTCCCGCTTCGGCAGAATGTCGGCAACCTTCTTGCCACGACGCTGGGCGACGTTGCGTGGGGATTGCTCTTTGCTCAGGCCGTTCATGGTGGCACGGATCATGTTGTAGGGGTTCTGGGAACCGATTGATTTGGACACAACGTCCTGTACACCCAGCATTTCGAACACGGCACGCATTGGACCACCGGCGATGATCCCGGTACCAACCGGCGCCTGACGCATAACCACTTTACCGGCGCCATGACGGCCTTCGATATCGTGGTGCAGGGTCCGGCCGTCGCGGAGGGCGACGCGGATCATCTGGCGCTTGGCCTGTTCAGTGGCCTTGCGGATCGCCTCGGGGACTTCCTTGGCCTTACCCTTGCCAAAGCCGACACGGCCTTTCTGATCGCCAACAACGACGAGGGCAGCAAAGCCAAAGCGCTTACCACCCTTAACGGTCTTGGACACCCGGTTGATGGCGACCAGACGGTCGGCAAACTCAGGGGTCTGTTCTTCACGGTTGCGGCCACGGCCGCGGTTGTCACGTTCTGCCATTGATGGCGTCCTTTGTGTTCTGGGCTCCCGCCCGGTTGTCCGATCCAAGTGGCCGAAGCCCCAGATCATCGAGGGTGGGTTTCACCCACCCTACAGGGTGTTGGTAGGGTGGGTGAAACCCACCGCACCGTTTAGATTTTCAATCCACCTTCACGGGCTGCATCGGCCAAAGCCTTGATCTTGCCGTGAAAGAGGAACCCACCACGGTCGAAATACGCAACCTCGACACCGGCTTTCTTGGCGCGTTCTGCGATTGCTGCACCCACCTTGGTCGCGGCCTCGACGTTGTTCTTGCCGACCACGCCCAGATCCTTTTCGAGCGATGAGGCGGAGGCCAGCGTGACCCCGTTTACATCGTCGATCAACTGGACGCTGATGTTCTTGTTGCTGCGATGTACCGACAGACGGGCACGGCCCTGATTGGCGGTCACACCGCGCAGCTTGTTCCGAACGCGCATACGGCGCTTCAGAAACAGTTGTCTCTTGCTGTTTGCCATTTTTGCGGTCCTTACTTCTTCTTACCTTCTTTGCGGAAGATATATTCGCCTTTGTACTTGATACCCTTGCCCTTGTAGGGCTCGGGCTTGCGCCATTCACGGATATTCGCCGCGACCTGACCCACAAGCTGCTCGTCGATACCTTCCACGGTGATTTCGGTCTGCTTGGGGGCGGTCACTGTGACGCCTGCAGGCACTTCGAAATCGACATCGTGGCTGTAGCCCAGCGACAGTTTCAGCGTGTTGCCCTGCATCTGCGCCCGGTAACCCACGCCCGACAGTTCCAGCTCTTTCTTGAAACCTTCGGACACGCCGGTGGCCAGGTTGGCGACCATTGTGCGGCTCATGCCCCACTGCTGGCGCGCGCGCTTGGACTTGCCGCGAGGTTCGACAGTGACGACATTGCCATCAACGCTGATGGTCACATCGTCGGTGGCCTTGAAGCTGCGGGTCCCCTTGGGGCCTTTCACTTCAACGGTCTGACCTGACACGCTGGCGGTGACGCCAGAGGGCAGCTCAATCGGTTTTTTACCAATACGAGACATGATTTCCCCTTAGAATACAGTGCAGAGCACTTCGCCGCCAATATTGGCCGCCCGTGCATTTGCATCCGACATCACACCCTTGGAGGTGGAGACAATCGACACACCCAGGCCCTGACGGACGGAAGGCAGGTCATTGGCACCCAGATACACGCGACGACCAGGTTTTGAGACCCGCTTGACTTCGCGAATGACGGGGGCGCCCTCGTAATACTTCAGGCTGATTTCGAAAGCAGGATGGCCGTCTTTGCCGTCCTTCTTTTCGTAGCCGCGGATGTAGCCTTCGTCGGACAGCACATCCAGCACCCAAGCGCGCAGCTTGGAGGCAGGTGTTTCCACCGTGCTCTTGCCGCGCATCTGGCCGTTGCGGATACGGGTCAGCATATCACCGATAGGATCGTTCATATCATATGCTCCTTACCAGCTTGACTTGACCATGCCGGGGATTTCGCCATTGGACCCAAGGTCCCGCAGCGCGATCCGGCTGATCTTCAGTTTACGGTAATAGGCGTGTGGACGCCCGGTGAGCTGGCAACGGTTGTGCAGACGGGTAGCCGAAGAATTGCGGGGCAATTTTGCCAATTCAAGGGATGCCTTGAACCGCTCTTCGACGGGCTTGTCGCGGTCGTTGATGATCGCCTTCAGCGCGGCGCGCTTTTCAGCGTACTGGGCCACCAGCTTTTCGCGCTTCTTCTCGCGCTCGATCATGGATTTCTTAGCCATATCTAATCTCTCCCTGGCGCTTAGCTGTTGAACGGCATGTTGAAGGCTTTCAACAATGCTTTTGCTTCAGCGTCAGTGTTCGCTGTGGTGCAGATGACGATGTCCATTCCCCACATCTCATCAACCTTATCAAAGTTGATTTCGGGGAACACGATGTGCTCTTTCAGGCCGGTGGCATAGTTGCCGCGGCCATCAAAAGACTTGCCCGACACGCCGCGGAAGTCGCGGATACGGGGCATGGCCACTGTGATCAGACGGTCCAGGAATTCATACATCCGGTCGCCGCGCAATGTGACCTTGGCACCCAGAGGCATGTCCTCGCGGACGCGGAAACCGGCGATCGATTTCTTGGCCTTGGTTGTCATGGCTTTCTGACCGGCGATGGTGGTCAGGTCTTCCTGGGCTGACTTGGCTTTCTTGCTGTCACGGACAGCTTCGGCACCGCAGCCAATGTTCAGAACGATCTTGTCCAAACGTGGGATCTGCATGTCATTCTTATAGCCGAACTCTTCCTTCATCGACGCACGAACGGTCGACGCATAAAGAGCCTTCAGGCGGGGGGTATAGTTTGCAGCGTCAAGCATCAGATCGCATCCCCTGTTGTCTTGGCGAAACGGACCTTCTTGTCGCCATCCATACGGAAGCCGACGCGGGACGCCTTGCCATTTGCATCAACAATCGCGAGGTTGCTCAGCTGGATCGGCATCGCCTTCGGCGTGCGGCCACCCTGAGATTGCGCAGACTGTTTCACATGACGGATCGAGATGTTGATCCCGTCCACGATGGCCTTGCCGGATTTCGGGTCAACCGACGAAATCTCGCCTGTCTTGCCCTTGTCCTTGCCGGCAAGCACGATGACCTTGTCACCTTTGCGGAGTTTGGCAGCCATCACAGCACCTCCGGAGCAAGCGAGATGATTTTCATGAAGTTCTTGGCGCGCAGCTCGCGAACAACCGGGCCAAAGATACGGGTACCGATCGGCTCATTGTTGTTGTTGAGGATGACAGCAGCGTTGCTGTCAAAGCGGATGGCGGTGCCATCTTCGCGGCGAACTTCTTTGGCGGTGCGTACGACGACGGCCTTGCGGACGTCACCTTTCTTCACGCGACCACGTGGAATGGCTTCCTTCACCGATACGACGATAATGTCACCGACACTCGCGTAACGACGGTGGGAACCACCCAGAACCTTGATGCACTGAACACGGCGGGCGCCGCTGTTGTCAGCTACATCCAGATTGGTCTGCATCTGGATCATTTGGTTTCTCCCGACCTTTGGGGATTTGTCCGATTTCCGACCGGACCCCCAGGGTTTCGTTGAACCAGGCTGTTACTGCTTAAGAAGCAATAACCTCCCAGCGTTTGGTTTTCGATTTCGGCGCACATTCCTGGATACGGACGGTGTCACCAACGTTGAAAGCGTTGTTTTCGTCGTGGGCCCGGTATTTCTTGGACTTACGGACGGTCTTTTGCAGCAGCGGGTGCTTGAAACGGCGCTCGACCTGAACAGTGACGGTCTGGGCGTTCTGGTTGCTTGTCACAACCCCTTGCAGGATACGCTTAGGCATACTCTTAAGCCTCCGATGCGGCCGCTGCGGCCTTTTCGTTCAGAATGGTTTTGACTTTCGCGGCGTTCCGGCGGGCGGCACGCATCGCAGCAGTGTTTTCAAGCTGGCCGGTGGCCTGCTGGAAGCGCAGGTTAAAGGCTTCTTTCTTCAGATTGGTCAACTCTTCACGGAGCTGATCGGGAGTTTTCTCCCGCAGTTCTTTGGCATTCATTGCCTTGTCCTTTCAACATCACCGGCAGGCCGCTACGCAAGCGTGACCCGATTCCCGGTGGAGTGGGTGTAGAAGTGGGCCGTATAGGGGGGGATGGTGAGGTTGGCAAGAGTTATTACTGTTGAAAATCGACCGCGACGCGGTATCCGTGAAGAACAGATTACAGGAGGCGATGCAATTGCGCTGGTCCAAGCTAAAACAACAGTTAGAAGTCCGCTTCGCGCCTGCATTACAGGGCTGCCTTTCTGTTGAACTCACAAAGTATTCCAAGCCGACGCGCAGCGAGAATGGCGAGTTCTTTGTCTTGCTGGACAACAAGAAGATCTTTTCAGCGTCCGAATATGCAGCGTACAGAGACAGCGCCGGACAATACTACCGCCAGCCTGAAGACTTTGATGCGCACGGCATCACGACGGAATTCAGGGCATATGATGATCTTCACCAGTCCCTCAGTTGGTCGATAGACGAGTTTGCATCGAAGCCCAATCCACTCCTAAGAGGACTCGCAGCTGCGGATAGCCGGTTTGGCCGTCGCCGCCTGGCCGAAGTCAGGATTGATGAGGAGAACCCGTTTGTGGTTGAAATCGTGAATGCCCGTTTGGCAAAGGCGACCGGTCCAGCCGTCTTGCCCGGACGATAGGCCGGGCAGCGCCCGACCTCCCCCCGGAGGGCGCTTTTGCGACGTCACAAACAACGCAACGCCACTCCTGTCGGCACCCTCACCCGCAACACAACTCATCCAAACGCCCTCCAGGTCGGGCACTGCCCTCAGCACTATTACGCAACGCAGTCCCGGACTTGATCCGGGACCTCACACCAAACGTTGCCCTACCAACCCCCCGCCCGTCCGGGGCAAAGGAAACAGCTCGCGGGGAAACGCCACCCCACCCTTTCCTTCTAATTGACAAACATCAATCTGCCCGGCCCGCGCCGCATTACGCTTGAAAGGCCCAGGCACCGCCATGCCTTATTCACTGTCCCGTATTGGCGGCAACCATGATGCAGATAAGCGTCATATCAATAGCCTGGGCCAGACACGTCTAAATAGGAGAAAACGATGTTTAGAATTAAAACTACGCTGGCATGTCTCGTGGCTATTGGCTCGGCCGGTTTCGCTTTCGCAGACACTTCTTATTTCCAACTCGACCACACCATTGAAGCGGGCGACCAGATCGATCTGGGCACCGTTCGGGCCGATGATGGTGGCACGCTGGAGCTTTATTCCTTCCATTGCGGCACCAAGGGCGAATTGCTGGCGACAGAATCGCTATTGCCCGGCGTGAATGAAAACGTGCGCATGGATGTCGGCCTTGGCGCACCAAGCGAAGTGCTGGCCGTGATCAATAAGGATGGTCAGGAACTGGCCTATCAGATTTTCACCCTGCGGTGATAACGTCATGCCGGGTGTTCCGACATCCGGCATCGTCCCATATTGCCGAAGGCCGCATGAAAAGCTGTGCGGCCTTCAGGCAGTTCCCCGAGCGGATCAATCAGCTGTATGTCTTAACGCCGCATTCACACTTGCACCGTGCGCCGCGTTAAACCGGCAAAATCGCCCAAAAGGGTCCGACGCAAGTCCGACGTTTTGCCGACGCGATGCCGACCGCTCATTTTCGCCAAAACCCCAGTATTAACTGATGATTCGCAAAAGCGGCTCGATAAGGGTGTCGCGCGCCCGTCTGCCCCCCACCGAACGTTGCGTACCCCCCACACGCAAAACACCCGCTCGAGGTAATCGGACGGGTGTTTCAGCGGCGTCGAAGAAAGCCGTTTAACCTTGGCTCAACTCACGAAACGCGGTCATGTGGCGGCGCACGGTCTGGAACCACAATCCGGTTTCCTTGATGTTGCCCAGCCCGTTATTGACCACGGCCAAAATCTCATCCGCCTGCGGATGGGTCTTGGCGATCACCGCATGCAGCACGTCCACAAATGTCAGCGCCTCATGCATCTGGACGCGGTCCTGTGCGCCCAGTTCAGCGATCCGGCCTTCGGCCACATCGACAGCGATCAGCGCGGCATCGGCCTTGTTTTCAAGGATGAAATTCACACAGTCGGCCGCGGTCGGGGCGCGTACAACCTCGATCACCGGCGCGACCAGATCAACCTCTTCCATCGGCGCCAGGGTATAGGCCTCGGCCCGGCAGATGCGCTTGCCATGCAGCGCGGAATGCTCTGCAAATGCAGGATCGGCGGACGGGCTGTAGTAGCCCAGCACTTCCTCATAAAGCGGATCACTGAACGCCAGATTGTTGCAACGGAACTTGGATTCATCTTCCAGCTTGTCGAACAATTCACAGTTCGGCTGGCTCCAGCCAATGCTGATATCATAGGCGTGATCGGTGATCAGCGGCTGCAGATGCGCGCCATCATCATTGATGAAATCAATCTGGTATTCCGGCTTACTGTCGGCATTCTCAAGGGCTAAGTTTATGATTTCAGTCAACAATCCGCCCTGCGCCTGATCTTCATCCATGAACGGCGCCCAGCCGGTCGCGGTCAACACGCGAATGGGGCGGTCACCCGATGGTCCGGGCAGCGCCTCGATCGTGCGCTGACGGATGGCAGAGGCATCCGCGGTCGATGCCTGCACGGCCCCGTCAAGGCAGGGAATAAACAGACGGTCGCCCACATTGATCGCACCGGGATCGCCACCGATGATATCTACATTGGCGCTATAGATCAGGGTATAATTGGCCGTATCGCCATAGACCCGCCTGGCGATGCTGGACAGATAATCGCCTGATTCAACAACATAATCCTGCCCGCACGCGATGTTTTGCGCCGAAGCGGACGCCGCCGCGACGCACAGGCCGGATGTCAGAAGAAGGGATTTGAGTAAACGCATATCGTTTCGCCTTTTTGCATTTTATGACGGGCTAAGCCCGTTTGATGCCTGTGCGTAGACAGCGGATGTGGCGGGAATTTGGCAGAACACTGGTTAATTTGCCGCCATTTGGGCAGAGCACATTTCTTGATTTGCATCAACGACGCCGCCCGCGCGCCGGATAATCTGGGCCCAACGCAAAACAGGAGAGACAAATGTCCCACACCCCGCACGAACTGGCCGAAGAGTTCCCCGAACATGTCGATCGCATACACGATCTGCGGCAGTCCGACGCTCATTTCGCCAAGATGTTCGACGCGTATCACGTGACCAATCGGGCGGTGCACCGGGCCGAAACAAATGTCGAACCCACCTCCGACGATCATCTGATTGACCTGCGCAAGGAACGCGTGATGCTCAAGGATCAGATTTATGCCTACCTGACCAAACAGGCAGCGGGGTAAAGACCCGCTCGCGCATCGCTATGGCCTGGGTTAAGACGGGCCATGGCTGATATCAGATCCCTTTTCGCAACCCGTCTTTACCACGCCAAACTGTCCGAGCGTGGCAATGCTGTTGACCCGACCGAGCTGCAGAACTCCTGCCTTGTCATCGCCGATGACGACGAGGCCGGGCAGGATTGGTGCGAGGCGAATGGCTATCCCGGCTACACCTCCTACGCGTCCCTGACCGACCTGCCATGGCGGTTCCCGATCTTTGCCGATCTCGCCCGCGCGTTGGACGCTCATGTGGCTGAATTCGCAAAGGATTTGCAGTTCGATCTGGGCGATAAGTCCCCGAAGCTGGAAGATATCTGGATCAACATCCTCCCCCCCGGCGGCATCCATACCGGCCACATACACCCCCATTCAGTGATCAGCGGCACGACCTATGTGGCGATGCCCGACGGGGCAAGCGCGCTGAAACTCGAAGACCCGCGCCTGCCCATGATGATGGCCGCCCCGACACGGACAAAAGAGGCGCGGGATGAGTTGCGCCCGTTCATCTACGTGACACCTCAGGTCGGTGACGTCCTGCTGTGGGAAAGCTGGCTGCGACACGAAGTGCCTATGAATATGGCCGAAGATGACGAACGGATATCCGTCAGTTTCAACTATAGCTGGGGTTAGGCAGCGACCTGCCCTGTAGCCTGAAAAACCCACCGAGAATAAATAGGGGGGTCGCGCGTGATCCCTGCAGACCCGTGGCCGGTGTGGTCTGTTTCCTATCGCGCGGTCCGTGACCGCCGGACGAGATGAGCCGGGCTTTGGGGCTATAGGCGGCGGGACGGGGATTGCCCTGCCTTGGGCGGCAGGGGCGCTGTTGGATTTAGCCAAACCAACCTTTGACCCTGCCCCAGACCGAGGTAGGCGGTTCTGCCGTTTCTTCGGCTTCGGCGACGTCGGTGCCATTCAGGTCTGGCAATGGCTCTGCCTCGAAATGTTCTTCGTCCGGTTGCACGGCGGCTTTTTCGACGACAGCGGGTGTGATTTCTGCAAAGCTGTCCATTTTCGCCAGCGTGTTGGGACCCGCGATACCGTCGACGGTTAGGCCGTTGGCCGCCTGGAAATCCTTGACCTTCTGGGCGGTGCCGGCGCCATAGATGCCGTCAGCCGTCGCACCCAGCGCCGCTTGCAGTTTCTTGACCTGCGCGCCGCGCGATCCCTGCCGCAGCAGGATCAGTTCGTGCAGGCCCATCGCCGCAAATGTATCGGGACCGGCGATGCCGTCAGCGGCCAGACCATTGGCGGCCTGCCAGTCCTTGAGCGCCTTTTCGGTGCCCGGGCCGAAATCACCATCGGCGGTGACGCCCAGTTTGCTTTGCAGACGTTTGACCGGCGCGCCCATGAGGCCGCGTTTGAGAATGGACATGAGATAATCCCTTTCGTTTTCGTGAGAGTGGCGTGATCCGAAGTTCACTTGATCCCCACCCTATCCGGCAATGGCGAGTGCTACGAGGAGAAAGGATTGAAGGGGCATTTGCCGCCTATGGGCGGATGATGGGCAAGGCTGCCCATCATCGCTGGCGACCGGTTTCAGAAATTGAACCCGAGGACTGCCTGTGTGCTGACCCCTGTCGCGCGTATCCCGAGTGTCACGCTTTCAAAGGAGAAATTGATCAGCGCCCCATAGTTGAAATCATAATCGACCTCTGGTTACTGAGCGGCATAGCACTGGAAGCCGATGAAAGAGTCGGAGCAATCGGCGAAGGATTCCCGCAGCCCGAGAATCAGCGATGCGTCGGTTCTGAAGCCCGAGGTTTTGTAGACGTTCGCGCCGATCAGGGCGTTGATCGACAATGCCTGCCGGAGCGAGTCGCCGCCATAGGTGGAATCGGGCATTTCGCCTTCGGCAGCGATATCAAAGCCGAAGAGGAGTGAGCTGGACCTCGAAGAACCAAGAACGCCGATGACGAAGGGGGTTTCGTCTGTTTCGGTGGTGGCGCCGTCGTTGTTTAGCCCGCCGCCGATATAGAAGACGCCTGGTGTCCCCGATTGGGCGGTCGCTGCAGAGCCGAGGACCAGTGAAAGAAGCAGTGCAGTCAGATGAGTTTTGAACATCTGAAAGGTTCTATGATGTGTTTGATGATCCGCACAACTACGGGAAGATTGCGCAGAACCTATGTTCGAATTGCGCACGGTTGGTGACGTGGGGAATCTGGTAACAATAAACCCCCGCCGAGAAATCGGCGGGGGTTTATTTTCTCAAACGGGTCCCGAAGGGATCGTCGGTTTACCAGTCTTCCCGAACCACTGTCCGTGTTTTGATCGGCAGCTTCATCGCAGCCAGACGCAGGGCTTCGCGGGCGATTGTTTCGTTAACGCCGTCGATTTCGAACATCACGCGGCCGGGTTTGACCTTGCATGCCCAAAAATCGATGGAGCCTTTACCCTTACCCATACGAACTTCGACGGGTTTGGACGTCACGGGCGTATCGGGGAAGATACGGATCCAGACGCGGCCCTGACGCTTCATGTGGCGCGTCATGGCACGACGGGCGGCTTCGATCTGGCGCGCTGTGATACGCTCCGGCTCGATGGCCTTCAGGCCGTAGGTGCCAAAGTTCAGGTCAGACCCGCCCTTGGCTTCGCCCCGAATGCGGCCCTTGTGCAGCTTGCGGTGTTTGGTGCGCTTTGGTTGCAGCATATCATCTACTCCTTAGCGGCGGCCGGGGCCGCGAGGGATGGCACCCTCTTGCAGCTCGGCATGTTTGCGATCGTGCGCTGACGGATCATGCTCCATGATCTCACCTTTGTAGATGAAGACCTTGATGCCGATGATCCCGTAAGGCGTCATCGCCTCGTACAGTGCGTAGTCGATATCGGCACGCAGGGTGTGCAGCGGCACGCGGCCTTCACGGTACCATTCGGTACGTGCGATTTCAGCGCCACCCAGACGACCGGCGAGGTTCACCCGGATACCCAAGGCACCCATGCGCATGGCGTTCTGCACGGCGCGCTTCATCGCGCGACGGAAGGACACGCGGCGTTCCAGCTGCTGGCCGATGGATTCGGCGACCAAGGCTGCATCCAGCTCGGGCTTGCGGACCTCGACAATGTTCAGGTGCAACTCGGACGATGTCAGATTTGCCAGCTTCTTGCGCAAACCTTCGATATCCGCACCCTTTTTACCGATGATAACACCGGGGCGAGCGGCATGGATAGTGACCCGGCACTTCTTGTGCGGGCGTTCGATGATCACGCGGCTGACGCCGGCCTGAGCGCATTCTTTCTTGATGAAGTCCTTGATCTTGAGGTCTTCAAGAAGAAGGTCGCCGTAGTCTTTGGTATCGGCGTACCAGCGGCTGTCCCAGGTGCGGTTGACCTGGAGGCGCATGCCGATCGGGTTTACTTTATTACCCATTATGATTGCTCCTCAACCTGACGCACCTTGATGGTGATTTCCGAAAACGGCTTGATGATCTTGCCGAACCGGCCGCGGGCCCGGGGGCGTCCGCGCTTCATGATCAGGTTTTTACCCACATAAGCCTCGGCGACAACAAGTTCGTCGACGTCCAGGTTGTGGTTGTTTTCTGCGTTTGCGATGGCGGACTGAAGACATATCTTCACGTCACCAGCGATCCGCTTTTTGGAGAAAGTCAGGTCGGTCAGTGCCTGTTCGACTTTCTTGCCGCGGATCAGGCCAGCCACAAGGTTCAGTTTCTGCGGGGACGTGCGAAGCATGCGCAGTTTTGCCATAGCTTCGTTGTCGGCCACGCGGCGGGGGTTCTTTTCCTTGCCCATGACTTATTTCCGCTTCGCTTTTTTGTCGGCGGCGTGACCGTAATAGGTGCGGGTCGGTGAATATTCACCGAACTTCTGACCAATCATGTCTTCGCTGACGTTGACGGGGATATGCTTCTTGCCGTTGTAGACCCCAAAGGTCAGGCCAACGAACTGAGGCAGGATGGTAGAACGACGCGACCAGATCTTGATCACTTCGTTGCGGCCGCTTTCGCGGGATGCTTCGGCTTTCTTCAGCACGTAGGCATCGACGAACGGGCCTTTCCAGACGGAACGAGCCATAATTAACGACCCTTCTTCTTGGCGTGACGCGAACGGACGATAAGCCGCTGCGACGCTTTGTTTTTGTTACGGGTACGCTTGCCCTTGGTGTCTTTGCCCCATGGGGTTACAGGCGTACGACCACCAGATGTCCGGCCTTCACCACCACCATGGGGGTGGTCGATCGGGTTCATGGCCACACCACGGACACTTGGGCGGATGCCCTTGTGGCGGTTGCGGCCAGCCTTGCCGAAGTTCTGGTTGGAATTGTCGGGGTTGGATACCGCGCCAACGGTCGCCATGCATTCCTGGCGAACCAGGCGCAGTTCGCCCGACGACAGGCGGATCTGGGCATAGCCACCGTCACGACCGACGAACTGGGCATAGGTGCCTGCCGCGCGGGCGATCTGGCCGCCTTTGCCTGCTTTCAGTTCGATGTTGTGAACGATAGTACCAATCGGCATGCCGCTGAACGGCATTGCGTTGCCGGGCTTGATATCGGCCTTGGCCGACGCGATCACCTTGTCACCGACAGCCAGACGCTGCGGGGCAAGGATGTAATTCTGTGTGCCGTCTTCGTACTGGATCAGTGCGATGAAAGCGGTCCGGTTCGGGTCATATTCGATGCGGGCGACAACAGCGGACATGTCCAGTTTGTTGCGCTTGAAATCGACGATACGGTAAAGGCGTTTCGCGCCCCCACCAATGCGACGCATGGTGATCCGTCCGGTGTTGTTCCGGCCGCCTGACTTGGTCAGACCCTCTGTGAGGGCCTTGACAGGACGTCCTTTCCAAAGCTCCGAACGGTCGATCAGCACCAGCCCACGCTGGCCCGGCGTCGTCGGTTTGTACGACTTGAGTGCCATGTTAGCTTCTTCCGTTTGCTTGGCGGCCTCAGCTGAGGCCTATGTGGTTAAGGCCCCCGTAGGTGCCCGACGTAATAAAAGCGCAGCCCCGGACGAATCCGAGGCTGAGTAGATAGGGCCTGATAGGAGGGTGTGCGGCTCAGGTCAAGTACGATGTATGATCCAAACCACTATGGCGCGATAATCACGCGTACTCTTAAAGAACCTTGATGGTCTTCAAGATCACGTGCGAGACCACCCGGGTTTCCAACCTTCGCCGTGGGGTCATAAATGAAGCACACTAGCGTATCACAATCGGGGTGTTTCTGATACTTCTCCCGATCAATCAAAAGCTCTTCCCCAAGCTTCCGATCATCTAGACCTGCTCGCGTTTTTTTGACTTCGATCACTATGCGTTCGATCTTTAGCAAGAAGTCGGTACGGGATGAACTTCCAGCGTAACTGGGGACCCACTCTTCCGGCCGCACATCATCAAAATGTAGGCGCAGAAACGCGTGCAGCAAATCCTGAACATCATACTCATCATTGATCTCAAGTGTTGGCCGACCACTATGACGATTCCTAAGTTGGCGTGCCGCAACGTGAAGTTTTTGACAGATTTTTTCGATCAAGCTTAACATATCCGGCGCAGCCACTTTCAAATCATCCGGCAGACCGTACGTGTCGATTTCATCTATCATCGAAGACAGAATTGCCTGAGCTTGATCAAGTCCCATATGGAGAGCGCTAGCAAATGCGGGTTCGGGATTGTCCATCATATAGCTGCTAGGCGTGTAACTAATTCCCTTGAAGTCGTTGCTATGTCTGGAATCCGATGAAAAGACCCGCTCTATAGCAATTTCGGTGTCACGTTTCCATTTAGTGAACTTAGAAGAAGTCACAGAGGTGCCACGTACACTTTCAATCTCATCCCGGCGGCTCTTTAGAATTTCAGTTCCAAGGCTTCCAGACAATCGACGTGTTCCACATGATAAATAATTTGCGCAGGTGGAAAACCCATACAGCTTTCAGATAACCCAATCCAGCCCGGAACAAGCCGAAGGCGCCGGGCGAGCGCCTGCCCGTTCCGGCGGGCTGGCGCTTTGGTGGCGTCACGCGCATCGCATCCTTGGCGTATGTGTGGCTGCCATAAAGTGCCAGACGTCAAGGGCAGTTGCGCCATCCCACGGGCAGGCGCGCGCCCGGCTTACGCCAATGTCGGGATGGTGGGTTGTACCCACCCTACAACGAAAAAGCCCCCGGCGATTGCCGAGGGCTTTGTCATTCTTATGTAGACCGGATTACAGACCGGTGGAGACGTCGATCGTGTTGCCCTCTTCGAGCGTCACGTAGGCTTTCTTGACGTCTTTGCGGGTGCCGAGTGAGCCGCGGAACCGCTTGACCTTGCCTTTGGTGATCGATGTGTTGACCGCCTTCACCTTGACCCCGAACAGGCTTTCGACGGCCTCTTTGATCATCGGTTTGTTGGCGTCGATCGCCACTTCGAAGACAACGGCGTTCTGTTCGGACGCCATGGTTGCCTTTTCGGTGATGATCGGCTTGCGGATCACGTCGTAATGTTCTGCTTTCGCGCTCATGACAAACGAGCCTCCAGTGCTTCGACGCCTGCCTTGGTCAGCACGAGCGTGTCGGACCGCAGGATGTCATAGACGTTGGCACCCTGGCTGGGCAGCACGTCAATGGTTGAGATATTGGCCGCGGCCTTTTTGAAGTTTTCGTTCACTTCGGCCCCGTCGATGACCAGTGCGCGTTTCCAGCCCAGGTTGCCGACCATCTTGGCCAGCGCGCCGGTCTTGGCGTCCTTCACCTCGATCGTGTCGACGATCACCAGCTCGCCTGCGGCCACTTTCGCGGACAGCGCATGCTTCAGACCCAGCTTACGGAACTTCTTGGGCAGGTCGTGGGCGTGGCTGCGGGGGGTTGGCCCCTTGTAGACACCGCCCGAGCGGAAGATCGGCGCGCCGCGCGAGCCGTGGCGTGCGCCACCGGTGCCCTTCTGGCGATAGATCTTCTTGGTGGAATAGGACACTTCGGACCGGCCGAGCGTATCATGTGTGCCAGCCATGGCCTTGTTACGCTGCCAGCGGACGACGCGGTGCAGGATGTCCTTGCGGGGCTCCAGACCAAAGATGTCGTCGTTCAGATCAACGGACCCGGCTTTCTTGCCGTCCAGTTTGATTGCATCAGCCTTCATTTTTGTCGCCTCCTTCTTCTGGGGCATCTGTTTCGGCTGCGGCCTCGGCTTCAGCGGCTTCCAGTGCGGCCTGTTCTGCCTCGGCGGCGGCCTTGGCGGCGGCCTCCTCTTCAGCGGCGGCTGCGGCTGCGGCTTCGGCTGCCAGCTTTTCGGCTTCTTCCTTCATGGATTTCAGACCGGCAGGGTAAATCACGTTTTCAGGGGTCGGTTTCTTGACCGCATCCTTGATTGTGACCCAGCCACCTTTTGATCCGGGAACAGCGCCCTTGACCATGATCACGCCGCGGTCGGCATCGGTCTTGACCACTTGCAGGTTCTGGGTGGTGACTTTCGCCGCACCCATATGACCGGCCATCTTCTTGCCCTTGAACACCTTGCCGGGGTCCTGACACTGGCCGGTAGAGCCATGCGAACGGTGAGAGATCGACACACCGTGTGTCGCGCGCAGACCACCAAAGTTGTGCCGCTTCATCGCACCGGCAAAACCTTTACCGATGGATGTGCCGGACACGTCCACATACTGACCTTCGAAGTAATGGTTGGCGAGGATTTCTTCGCCCACATTGATCAGGTTCTCAGGGGCCACGCGGAACTCAGCGACCTTGCGCTTGGGTTCCACCTTGGCGGCGGCAAAGTGACCGCGCATCGCCTTGGATGTGCGCTTTGCCTTGGCGTTGCCGGCACCCAACTGAACGGCGACATAGCCGTCCTTGTCAGCGGTGCGCTGTGCGACAACCTGCAGGTTTTCGAGCGAAAGAACGGTCACAGGGATCTGCTTGCCGTCTTCCATGAACAGCCGGGTCATCCCGACTTTCTTTGCGATAAGTCCGGTACGGAGCATGATGTCTACTCCTTATACGGAAATCTGAACGTCAACACCGGCGGCCAGGTCGAGCTTCATCAGCGCGTCCACGGTCTGCGGTGTCGGGTCCACAATGTCGAGAAGGCGCTTATGCGTCCGGATCTCGAACTGATCGCGGGATTTCTTGTCAACGTGGGGACCACGCAGAACGGTGAATTTTTCGATCTTGTTTGGAAGTGGAATCGGACCACGAACAGAAGCGCCTGTGCGCTTGGCTGTGCTGACGATTTCCTGTGTGCTTGCATCAAGCACCCGGTAATCAAACGCCTTGAGGCGGATACGGATGTTTTGGCTTTGAACGGCCATATTTCATCCCCTTATACTGGGGTGAAGATCGGATTGGACGATACCGGCTCATCCGGCACCCTCATCGCGTCTTTTGTCCAACGTATAAAGGGCACGGCGGACCGCACCCTTGCTGGATAGCGGGCGTATAGGGGGAGTCGGGGGTGGTGTAAAGGGGTTTTGAGAGTTTGAACTACGTGCCCAAGCAGAAGCATTCAAATAGTGATCAACCGACGCTACGGTAAAAGATTAGTAGCTTATGACGACGCGGATAGACCGAGCGACTGACCCGCTTTCGGCGCCGCGATCAATTGCTGTCCAGTGGTTGTATTGACCGTAACCTGATGTCGAGGAGTTGATTCCGGTCGATACAACAAGTGAACTGCTGTTCAGGTCCATGATCCATGCGCCATAACCACCAGTATTCTCGTAGATGCCATCCATCATATGAATGTCATCGGAGCCATCTCGTCGATACCATATCGTCGCAACCAATGGCTCAGACGTCATGTCGTGGTCCAATTTGTAGTTTTTTCCATCTTCGACTTCGAACCAACCGGAGTCCCAAATTCCCCTCTGTACTGGATTAACAGTCGATGCTTCAACCTGCACTTCGGGAAGCTTCGGGTCACCTCCTACCTGCCCCACAACTCTTCCAATCCCTGAATTTGGGTCAGCGAATATCGAGGCCGCAAGTACAATAACGGAAAAACTCATAAAGCCAAAGACCTGTAGGTTGCTGCGGTCTCCTCGGTAGACAAGAAAAAACGACAAAAATAAACAAAATGCCGAAATTGCCAATGCGCCATAGCGCAAAAACTCCAAAATATCTGGGGTCATAGAAAAATCTCCAACAAATAAGCACTACAATTTGAATATTCATAAACTCCATAAACCGATGAACCAAGAAAAAAAGGCCGCCCCGTTTTGGGGCGGCCTTTGATGTTCCTAGAGGTCCCGGATCAGATCCGGGACGGCGTTCGTTGTCCGAAGAGAGCTGCGGTGCGTTTGCGGCCCGAAGGCCGCAAGCCACACCTTACTCGACGATCTTCGAAACAACCCCGGCGCCGACGGTGCGGCCGCCTTCGCGGATGGCGAAGCGCAGGCCGTCTTCCATGGCGATTGGCGCGATCAGTTCCACGTTGAACTTCAGGTTGTCGCCGGGCATCACCATTTCGGTGCCTGCGGGCAGCTCAACCGTG